>CAZUNT010000097.1:0-25845 GCA_964622215.1 uncultured Caldilineaceae bacterium | reverse complement strand
CCCCCCGCCTACCTCCCCCCCAGTTAAAATTTAAAGTTTGTTTGGTTCGCGGAAAACAAGGTCTTATTTTTTATGCGGGTGTGGGCCCGCCGGGGCAAGCAAATTCATATTAACCAGGCTCTGTAGGGCCTTATTTTTACGCGGCACAACAAGCAGCAAGCGCTGTTTTTCTACCTTGCCGCTCCCTTGACCGCCATTCGGACCCGTCGGGATCACGACAGGCGGCAGCGCAAAATCAATACGATTCCTGATGGAGGTAATGTCGTCTGTATCTTCGAGTTTTATGATTTGTTGCATATTTTCATTCAGGTAGGCCGGCTGTTAAACTTAAAGCCAGCGCAAATAAATGATAATCCACAGAATTGGTTAAATCTTTGATCCCAGGCAGAGACAACGCTCCTAACCGGCCTACCTCGGGAGCGCAGTCAAAGGGCGCGGGATTAGCTCGCAGTAACTTATCCAGACCCGGCAGTAAATTGCCGCCGCCGCTTAAATAAACTTTGCGGGGCAACGACCTGCTGCCGGAGGATACCCGCAAAAACTCCATCACGGCTTCATACCAGCGCTGTCTGGCCCCATTCAGATGAGTTTCAACCCGGCCAGCCTCGGCTAGGGGCAGTTTACCGGCGCTAAAATCGCGTTTGAGTTTCTCAGCCTCGGCCACTCCAATTTCTGTAGCTTGGGCTAAAACCTGGGTAAAAAAAGCACCGCCAAAAGGGACTGAGCCCGTGGCTATCAGGGCGTTATCTTGGACCAGGCAAATATCCGTGTTGGAGAGGCCCGTATCCAAAATAATAGTTTCAGTATAAGGAGTGACGGCAACCAGGGCTTGTGGGGCCGCGACCACATTGGCAATTTCCAAATCCAGGCGACCGGCTAATACACTCAAAGCACGCAATGCACCAGCTTGGCCGGCCATCCCAAAAACAGAAAAGGTAATTTCCTGGCCGGTCAAGCCTAGACCATCCAACACCAAGTGATCGTCCAGCCGAATACCGGCATCTGTGACTGCCAGGGCCTGCCACTGACCGCCTTCAACGGGCAGGTCGGCCAAACTCTGACGGACCAACCGTTCTGCCCGACTCCTCAGGTGGGCCAATTCTTTGAGTGTGATTGGCTCGTTGGGTTTAAGTCGGGTTTGTTGCACGGTGAACAGTTTGCCCACCGTAGCCCGCCCGGCCAAGGCAAAAATAACGTCATCCGGTACAATCTTGCGCCCCACCACCGCTTCGGTGCTGTCTTCGGCCAATGTCAACGCAGTATTAACCGGAGCAGTCACCGCCGCCGCCTCCAACCGCCCGCCGGTGATGTCGTGACCACCGGTTTCGGCCAGGCCACAGCCGATGACCTGGACCTCGCCGGACTCGGGGGACTGCTGAACGATCACGGCTTTAACTGTATCCCGGCCAATATCTACCAGGCTATAGGCGGTGGGTTTTCGCTTTCTCTCTTGACCAAACGGGCTTAAGAATTTCATAGTTCATTTTGAACTATTTTTGGGGGGGGCAGCATAAGCGACTGCTGCCTCTTTTAATTTATTTTCCATTTGGCCTCTTGGTCTAACGCCTACTCTTAGCTCACTGCCTCACTTACCAACGACTCTACCTTTGCCAAGGCTTCACCAAGCGAGGAGACATCCTTGCCGCCCGCCTGGGCCATGGTTGGCTTGCCGCCGCCGCTCCCACCGACCACCTGGGCCACTTCTTTGACCAGCTTGCCCGCGTGCAGGCCGCGTTTGACCAGGTCTTCGGTCACAGAGGCAATAATGGTCGGTTTGCCTTCCAGCACCGCGCCCAAAACTATCACGCCAGATCCCAGCCTGTCCCGGAACCAGTCACTCATCTCGCGCAGGAGAGCTATATCAGGAGCGTCAACTTGCAGCGAGGCAACTTTAATCCCCTTGATTTCGCGGGTTTTAGCCAGTAATCGCTCAAAATCCACCCGGGCCAGCTTACGCTGCAACTCCTTGATCTTCTTCTCATGCTCTTGCAACTGGCCCATCAGAGCGATAGAACGGCGGTAGACCTCCTCGGGGTTGACCCCCAAAAAGGCGGCTGTTTGTTCCAGACCCACCAGCCGGGACTGAATGAGTTGCTGTGCCGCCCGGCCCGTGACTGCCTCAATTCGGCGCACCCCAGCCGCGGCGCTGCCTTCACTGGTGATGTGCAGCGCGCCAATTTGAGCAGTTCTTTCGACGTGGGTGCCACCACATAGTTCCTGGCTGTAAGGTTGGCTGTTGGCTCCAATCCGGATAATGCGCACCACGTCGCCATACTTTTCGCCAAACAGGGCCATAATCTCCCCACCGGCAATAGCGTGCTTCAGTTCGTTAAACTTTTTTTGCACGACCGTCACCGGAAAATCGGCCAGAATGGTTTCATTCACGGCTCGCTCAATCTCATCCAACTCCGATTGGCTGACCATCTGGGTGTGGTTAAAGTCGAAGCGGAGCCGGTCGGGGGCGACCAGTGACCCGGCCTGGGCCACATGATTACCCAACACCCGGCGCAGTTCCCGGTGCAGCACATGAGTGGCCGTGTGATTGCGCATAATGTCCCAGCGGCGCTCATAATCCACAATCGCCCAGACCGGATCACCTACCTTGATCGTTCCCGCCGTCATCATCCCTTCGTGAACAACTAGGCCGCCGACCGGCTTGGCGACGTTAGTTACCTGCATCTCCCACTGCGGCGTAGCCTCCGGGCTGGCATAGTGAACCAACTCGCCCGTATCGCTGATCTGACCACCCGACTCTACATAAAATGGCGTGTCGGCCAGGATGACTTCGATTTTCTGACCCTCACCGGCGCTGGTGACCGGGGTTCCATCCCGTAAAATGGCCAGGACCGTGCTGGACATATCGGTGCCGTTGTAGGGGTTGTGCAGCACCCCGCCCTCAGGCAGCTTGCCCGCGCTTTTGAGTTGCTCTAGCAGATCGGCGTAGATTTGCAAGGTGTCTACAGCAATTTCGCCGATTTTATCACCGCCTGAAATTTTGGTGTGTTCGTCAAAGGCTTTTTGATAGCCGGCCTCGTCGACGGTAAAGCCGTACTCTTCATCCGCAATAATCCGGGTCAGGTCTTTGGGGAAGCCATAAGTGGCATACAGTTTGAAGACCTCACCGCCGGGAATTTGGGTTTTGCCCGCCGCTTTAAGTTTTTCGACCAGCTCGGCGATCAACTCCAGGCCGTTGGTAAAGGTCTTGAGGAAGCGCTCCTCTTCCTGGGTAATCACGTTGAGGATAAATTGGCGGCGCGCTTTAAGTTCGATGTAGTGGTCGCCCATTTCTTCAATCACTTTGTCGGCCACTTTGGCCAGGAACGGTCCCTCGAAACCGGCCAGCCGGCCATAGCGGGCCGCCCGGCGCAAAATGAGCCGTAGTACCGAGGCCCGACCTTCGTTACCGGGCAAGACGCCATCGCCAATCATAAAGGTAATGGCCCGCCCGTGGTCGGCGATGACCCGGTAAGCGATCAGGTGCTCCTCCATTTGCGCATCGGTGTGGCCCAGTAATTCCTGGATGCACCGTATGATGGGCATAAACAGGTCGGTTTCATAATTGGCCCGCTTGTTCTGCACTACCGACACAATCCGTTCCAGGCCCATGCCTGTGTCCACACCGGGCTTGGGCAGCGGCGTACGCGTGCCGTCGGGGGCCTGGTTGAACTGCATAAAGACCAGGTTCCAGATTTCCAGCCAGCGCTCGCAGCCGTTGTCCAAAAATACGGAACAGTTGGGTTGGCCGCAAGTGCAGAACTCTGAACCCCAATCGTAGTGCAGTTCCGAGGTGGGGCCGCAGGGGCCGACATCGGCCATTTGCCAGAAGTTGGTCTTATCGCCCATCCGGTAGACGCGCTCCGGGGCGATGCCCATTTCTTTGGTCCAGAGGTCAAACGCTTCGTCGTCGTTGACGTGAACGGTATAATAGAGGCGCTCCGGCGAGATGCCGTAAACTTTGGTCAGAGACTCATAAGCGAAGCGGATGGCGTCTCGCTTGAAGTAGTCGCCAAACGAAAAGTTGCCCAGCATCTCAAAAAAGGTGTGGTGGCGCGGCGACGGGCCGACATTCTCCAGGTCGTTATGCTTGCCGGACACGCGCATGCACTTTTGGGAAGTGGTAGCGCGCTTGTAAGGCCGTTCTTCCAGCCCCAAAAAGGTATCCTTAAACTGCACCATCCCGGCGTTGGTGAACAGCAGGGTCGGGTCATTACTCGGAACCAGGGAAGAACTGGCGACGATGGTATGTTTGTTTTCTTCAAAATAATCTAAAAACGCCTGTCGAATTTCGGCGCTGGTCATGCTCATTGGACACCTCTAGGGAGTAGGGAGTAAGGAGTAGAGAGTAAGGGCTTTCCCCCTACTTCCTACTCTCCTACTCCCATTTTTTGCTAGTAAATTCTAGTTCAATTGGGGAGGGATGTCAATTAAGATTGAAAAGGGGAGACAATTTGATAGAGCGGGGGCAGATTGGTATAATCAGGCGGCAATCATAAAAGTCAGACTGTATTTATCCCTGCTTTTTAAACTGAATGAAAAAGCAAATTCGCTTTTTGGCGCTGTTGTTGTTAATTAGCTTTGCCAGCACCACCACACTGTTTTGGACGTATGAGCACAGCCTCAACCCCGGCATTACCTCCTTTGGGGATGTGGTTTGGTGGTGGATTGTCAGCTCGACGACGGTGGGGTATGGCGATATTGCCCCCTATACCGTTCAGGGGCGGGTGGCGGCGGCGATCACCTTTATCATTGGCATTTATCTCTACACCAACTTTATTACTCTGACCGCCAACTCGGTCGAACAGTTTGTCAATAAAGACCGGCTGGGTACGGCCCAGATCAAGGCCAAAAACCACATCGTTATCTGCGAGTACACTGCCTTTGCCGACGAACTGCTGCAAGTGCTGGAATGTTACCCAGAACTGGCCCAACGGGAAGTGGTCATTATCTCCGATTTGGTCACGGTTAACCCTTATCCTCAGTATCATTTTGTGCGCGGCGTGCCGATTAGCCCGGCGGCCTTGCAGCAGGCCAATGTCCAGGAAGCGGCTTACATCTTTGTCTTCGCCAACGCCCGCTTCCAGGAACCTGATTTAAAAACATTGCATACAATTTCGCGTATTCAGAAGCTAAACCATCACGCCACCCTCTTGGTCGAAATGCACAAACCCAGGTCTGAGTTCACTGAGCACCTCTTTGGCCCAATCACTGTCCTGGACAGCAAAAAGCTGCTGGAGTCGGTGCTGCGCCACGAAGCGATTGACCTATCACCCTATTTTCCTCGTGCAAATTCTGCAGCTGATCCCGCTGCGCCGCCCCAAGAAGTTTTCTTTGCATAAAAACCATCGCTTTATCGGTCCATCCCCCTACCAGAGCGTGCCTCCACTTCTGCTGCTGCCCACAGAATCTGTAGTTAACGTTAGCTGTCAAGGGGGAATAAAAAAGAGCGCAGACTGAAGTCTGCACTCCTATGGTGATTGCTCATATCATTTCGAGGCCGAAGGCCGAGAAACCCTTTATTCAAGTGTACTGCTAAAAATTTACATTTAGTGAATTTTAACTATAATGCGTCTGTTATAGACCCTCTATCCTGTCAACGGAGTTCTTATGCTTGATGCACTTTTTAACCCCCCATCTATCGCCATTATTGGCGCTTCACGGACTGCGGGTAAGTTGGGCTATGCTATTCTGGCCAATGTGATCGAAAGCAAATTCCCAGGGGCGATCTACCCGATCAATCCTACCCCGCCAGCACCCGGCGAAGCAAATGAAATTCTGGACTGCCAGGTTTACCCTACGCTGGCCGATGTGCCTGGCCCGATAGGGTTAGCCGTGATTGTGGTGCCGGCCAAGCTGGTTATGGCGGCCCTGGACGATTGCGCCGCTCACCAGGTTGGCGCGGCCATTGTCATCTCGGCCGGTTTTCGGGAAACCGGCGGCGAAGGCTTAAAGCTGGAGCGCCGCATGGCCGATGTCGCCGAGCAGCACCACATGCCCGTCATTGGCCCCAACTGCCTGGGCGTCATTGATACCGTTGTCCCTTATAATGCCTCCTTCGCCGTAGGCATGCCCCGCCAGGGACATATTGCCTTTATGTCCCAGTCGGGGGCCTTATGTACGGGTGTGCTCGACGTGGCCCTGGCTCAAAACATCGGCTTCTCCCGCTTTGTCTCGCTCGGCAACAAGGCCCATTTGAATGAACTTGACTTTTTGCGGAGTTGGGCGGCTGACCCCGAAAGTAAAGTTATCATGGCCTACCTGGAAGGTATTGTTAACGGCGAGCGATTTATTTGCGAGGCGCGTGAAATTACCAAAAAGAAGCCGGTTATTGCCATCAAGAGCGGCACAACCAGCGCTGGCTCACGAGCCGTTTCCAGCCACACGGGTACCCTGGCCGGTTCTGAGCGCGCTTATGAAGCGGCCTTCAAACAGGCCGGCGTGTTGCGGGCCGGTTCCATTGGCGAATTGTTTGATATGGCGGTTGCTTTTGCCCGCCAGCCGCTGCCAAAAGGGAATCGTATCGCCATTGTGACCAATGCGGGCGGTCCCGGCATTATGGCTACCGATGCCATGGAACGACTCGGTCTGAAACTGGCTGCCCCCAGCCAGGCCACCCAAGAGACTCTGCTCAAGGCGCTGCCGCCCGCCGCCAGCGTGCTCAATCCGATTGATGTATTGGGCGATGCCCGGTCCGACCGTTACAAGATTGCTTTCCAGGCTGCCCTGACCGACGAGAATGTTGACGCCCTGCTGGTTATCTTGACCCCTCAGTTTATGACGGAAATTGAAGAAACGGCCCGCGCCCTGGCCGAGGCCGCCGAAGCCCAACCGGCCGATAATCGTAAGCCGGTGATGGCTTGCTTTATGGGCGAAGCTCACATGAAAGAGGCCACGTACCTCTTCTCCGAGCGGAATATCCCCTCTTATCCTATTCCAGAACGAGCCGCTATCGCCATGAAAGCAATGGTGACTCAGTCGGCTTGGGTGAGTGAACCCCTGCCTCAATTCGAACGGTTTGAGGTGGACCAGGCGGCCGTGGCCCGTATTTTTGAGCAGGTCCGGGCTGATAACCGGGTCACCATCGGCGATGCCGAGAGCCGGGATATATTAACCGCTTATGGCATCCGTATTCCTAAATCCAAGCTATGCGCCACCGCCGAAGAAGCTGTCGCCTTTGCCGGGGAGATTGGCTACCCGGTGGTTATGAAAATCGCCTCGCCTGATATTCTGCATAAAACCGATGTCGGCGGCGTTAGAGTAGGGGTTGAAAGCCCGGCGGCGGTACGCGATGCCTTTGATTTAATGGTTTATCGCGCTCAAAAGTATCAACCGCAGGCTCACATCTGGGGCTGTTTGGTGCAAGAGCAGGTCCGGGGAGGTAAAGAAATTATTACCGGCATGAGCCGTGATCCTCAATTCGGTCCGTTGGTCATGTTTGGACTGGGCGGCATATACGTGGAAGTTTTGAAGGATGTTTCCTTCCGGATTGCCCCCTTTGACCGCAAAGAAGCAATGGCTATGATCCAGGAAATTCGGAGTTTTGGGCTGCTGCGAGGCGTGCGCGGCGAACCTCCCGCCGACCTGGAGGCCACGGCCGAAACGCTGCTGCGTCTCTCCCAATTAGTGACCGATTTTCCCGAAATTGTGGAGATGGATATCAACCCCTTGATGGTCTTTGAGAAGGGGCGAGGCGTGATGGGCGTTGATATGCGATTGGCGTTGAAATCTTAACGACAGCCGACAGCCGACCACGGACCGCCGCCAGCTTGAGTTTGAAAACGGCGGTCAGTGGTGGGTAGCCGGCGACCATATATAAGGGAGAACTATCATGGCAATCAATTTGTATGTCACCTCAACCCAAAATTTCTCCGGTAAGAGCGCTGTGTGCGTGACCTTAATGGACCGGATGCGGCAGGATGGTTATCGGGTAGGCTACCTCAAGCCTTTTAGCAGCGCGGCTCGCGTTTTGGCCGAGAGCAGCGTGGATGAGGATGCCCGTTTTGTCAAAGGAACCTTCAATTTAAGCGAGCCGGTGGAACTCTTGGCCCCGGTTGTCGTCACCGACCAGCACATACGCAAGATTCTGGCCGAGGGCGGCGCGGATTACCGCGAAACCGTAAAACAGGCGGTCGAAACGATCAGCCAGGACAAAGATATCGTGGTCATGGAGGGCAGCGATAATTTCCGCGAAGGGTATATCGTCCATTTATCCTTCAACGAAGTGGCCGACTTGGTTAACGCCAGGATCATCACCGTCGTCAGCTATCAAAACAGCCTCCAGGTGGTCGATGATATTTTGACGGCTTTAAGGCGGATGGGCGAGCGGTTGCTGGGGGTTATTATCAACTCGGTACCGGAAAATCGGCTGCAATATGTCCAGGAATTAGTCCTGCCTTATGTGCAGAAACAAGGCGTTAAGGTTTTGGCTGTTTTGCCTTACCAGCAGACTTTACACTCGGTCAATATTGGCGAAATTGCTCAGGGATTGGGGGGGCAAGTGCTGTGTGGGGACTGCCTGGATGAACTGGTCGAAAATCTGATGGTTGGGGCGATGAACGTGGAACAGGCGTTAAACTATTTCCGCATGGTCAAGAATAAAGCCGTGATTGTGGGCGGCGACCGGCCGGACATTCAACTGGCTGCCCTGGAAACCTCGACCAAAGTTCTGATTTTGACCGGCAATATGCGGCCCAACCCGATGATTGAGGCCAGGGCTGATGAACGAGGTGTGGCGATTATTCTTTCCCCCTATGACACCTTGACCACGGTGGAAAGGGTCGAGCAGTTCTTTGGCAAAACCTATTTCCACGAGGCTGAGAAAGTGACCCAGTTTGCCCTTCTCATGAACAATGCCATGGATTATGCACACCTGTACCAGCGCCTGGGCTTAAAGAAGTAGTCAAATGACAGTAGACAGTAGACAGTAGACAGGATGAAGTTTCTTCTTCTTTCTGACTACTGGCTACTGATTACTGACCTCTACCTGGGTAACTTATCGGTCGGGATATTCCTTAGTAACGGATTCGCCGTATCTCTGGGGGAGACCAGAGGTGACTCTACCCCCCACGGCATAGCAATATCCGGGTCGTTCCAGGCCACCCCATATTCATCCGCACCGCTGTAGTAATTGTCCACGATGTAAATTAATGTGACCTCGGTTAAGGCCACAAATCCATGGGCTACACCGATGGGAATAAAAACGCCAACCTGGTTTTCTTCGCCCATCTCGATCGTCTGGGCTGTGCCGTAAGTGGGCGAACTGCGGCGCAGATCATAAAGACCCGCCCGTATCCGGCCGGCGACAACGTACCAGTAATCGATCTGGTGAAAATGGTAATGTAACCCCCGCAGCACCCCCACCTTGGAATCAGAACGGTTGGATTGAATAATATCCCAACTGCGCTGTGGAAACCACTCCTTACGGAAGGTCTCCATAAAACGCCCCCGCTCGTCGCCAAAGGGTTTGAGAGTAGCAATTTGAACATCTTTGATCAGGGGTGATTCTTGGATGTGAAGCATAAGTTCTCCTCGTAAATAGGTTGCCGGTTGGCGGTTAAAGGTTAAAGATTGTGAGTTTGAAACCTTGAACTTTCAACTTTTAACTATTTTCATCAATATGTGATCAGTGACCCCATTTTATCAGCATACCGACCTGCCGTCCAATAGCTTTGCTCCCCATTCCGGCTCATGCTATACTGTTTTACCTCTCACCTTTAACCTTTTAACCTTTAACATAGATGACTAACCCATTCAACCATCAAACTTATCTCTCTCCCTTCACCTGGCGTTATGGCGGTGAGGCCATGCGGCAAGTGTGGAGCGAGGCGCACAAACGGCAACTGTGGCGGCGCTTGTGGGTAGCCCTGGCCGAGGCGCAGCAGGCTGCGGGCCTGGTCAGCCAGGCCCAGGTCGATGATCTCCGCACCCATGCTGAACAGATCGATGTCGATCGCGCCCTGGAAATCGAGGCCGAAATCCACCATGATTTAATGGCCGAGGTTAAAGCCTTTGCCGAGCAGTGTCACATTGGCGGGGGGATTATCCACCTGGGCGCGACTTCGATGGATATTGAAGATAACGCCGATGCGCTCCGATTGCGAGAGAGTTTAGACCTAATTCTAACCCAGTTGACTACCCTGCTGGCGGAACTGGCAACTCAAATCGAGCGCTGGGCTGACACCCCGGTGATTGCTTTCACCCACCTACAGCCTGCCGAGCCGACCACGTTGGGCTATCGCCTGGCCCAGTACGGCTTTGACCTACTGACGGATATTTATGAATTACGGCGAGTATACCATGATATTCGAGGTAAAGGATTTAAGGGGGCGGTGGGCACTTCAGCCTCCTATGAAGATTTGTTAGCAGAAACAGGAGATGATCATCAGCCTCGTTGGACTGCTGCCATGCTCGAAGCTAAGATTTCTGAGCAAATTAAACTACTACCATTTCCAGTGACTACCCAAACTTATCCCCGCAAGCAGGACTGGCTGGTTTTGAATAGCTTGGCCGGGGTAGCCGGTTCGTTGTACAAATTTGCCTTTGATTTACGGCTGTTGCAAGCGCCATCATTGGGGGAGTGGGCCGAACCGTTTGGCCGTAAGCAGGTGGGATCGAGTGCGATGCCCTTCAAGCGGAACCCCATCAATGCTGAAAATATTGATAGCCTGGCCCGTTTTGTCGCTGCCCTACCGCGTGTTGCCTGGGATAATGCCGCTCATTCACTGCTGGAGCGCACTCTGGACGATTCGGCCAACCGGCGAGAGGTGCTTCCGGCAGCATTTTTGGCTGTTGACGAGATTCTGCGCCGGGCTACCCGGCTGGTGCGCGACCTGCGGGTTGATGAAACCGCCCTGGCCCGCAATTTGGCTAAGTACGGTACGTTTGCCGCTACCGAGCGGGTACTGCTGGCCGCTGCCAAAGCCGGGGCCGACCGCCAGGAGATGCACGAAATCATTCGCGAACACAGTTTGGCCGCTTGGGCTGATTTGGCCGCCGGGCAAGCCAATCCTCTGTCTACCCGTCTCTCCACCGATCCGAGGATAACCCGGCATCTGCCCCCGGCGCAAATCGTGGCCCTCCTGGATGCCTCGCACTATGTCGGCGATGCGCCGGAACGAGCAAAAGGGCTGGCCAATCAAATTAGAGAGGTGATTAGTCATACCCCATATGACTAACTGGTTCACTAAACTATTTGGTAAACGATCCCAAACTGAACACGGGTTTGCTCTCGAAGGCCAGATCCAAACCCTCCAATTAGACTTGGCTGAGCGCGAGCGAACCATTGCCACTCTCAAGCAAGAATTGGAGCGCCGGCGATTGGGCGCAAGTGCTGAGGCCCATGGGGCCGTGCAGGCCCAGGTTGAGCAACTATTGGCCGACCTGGCCGCGCCCGTGGCTCAATTGCTGACCCAGGCCCATTTGCTGGAGGTGGAAGGTAAACCGGTCCAGACCAGGGACATGCTGGCCGTGTCTAAACGTTTCGTCCGGGTGCTACAGGACAATGGCCTCACCTTGGCCGGCCAAGTGGGTGAAACCGTACCCTTTGACCCCAACTACCACGAACCCCTCAATACCCAGGCTGCTCTTACCCCCGACCAGGCGGTGGTTATCCGGTTTGTCGGGGTGGTTTATCAGGGCAAGGTGCTGCGAAAAGCCGGCGTGACCCCGGCCTGATAAGACCTGACAGGTTTCCGAAACCTGTCAGGTCTAGTCCGAACAACTCCTCTGTGATCGCCCTCGGTACCCCAGGTTACAGTTCCAGAATTTGCTGCCAAATGGACGGGTCAACCGGAATCCCGTTGGCCCTGTTTTCGCGGCGGGTAAAAAGAATACGTTCGCCGGGATAAAGAATTTCGTCGCTCGCCGTGGATGGCGCGGCGCTATGGAGGTCGTCAAGAACCTCGTCGACGACCTGATCGGCCAGCGCGGCGGCGGAGGCTTGGCGCAGGTCAAAGGCGATAAAGACCTGGGAGATGTTAAACTCGGCGGGCTGCCGGCCGAGTTGACAGGTGGTCTGGCCGCCGGAGAGCAGGGCGGCCAGCAAATCCAGCAGCAGCGACAGGCCCGATCCCTTCCAGTAGCCGATGGGTAGAGGTCGCTGCGATTTGATGATCGCGTCGGGGTCGCGGGTGAGCTGGCCCTGAAGATCAAACCCGCCGGCCAGGGGTAGCTGCTCCTGGCGGCGGCGGGCTGTCTCCAACCGGCCGTAGGAAAATTGGCTCATGGCCATATCCAGCACCACCGCTCCCTCCGAGCGGGGAACAGCCAAAACCAGAGGGTTGTTGCCGATCCGAATCTCTTTCGCGCCCCAGGGCGGCATATTGGGCAGGGTGTTCGTCCAGGCCAGTAAGACAAAACCGGCCTCGGCCGCCTGCCAGCCATACGTGCCCCCCCGCATCCAGTGATTCGTATTGCGCAAAGCCACGCAGCCCAATCCGTGTTCGTGGGCCAGCGTTAACGCCTGCTCGGTGCAGGTGAAAGCATTGAGGGGGCCAGGCCCCAGGTGTCCATCCCACTGCTCCCAGGCGCCGATAGCGGTTATCCTTTCAGGTTCAGCCTGAACGTCGATGTAACCTTGCTGGATTTGCTTGACAAAATTGGGAAAACGGTTGACCCCGTGCGAAGCTACCCCATCCATGCTGGTTTCGACGAAGATACGGGCGCACAATTCGGCTCGCTCCGCCGCAAAACCCAGCTTCAGTAAGACCCGCCGAAATTCTTGTTGCATGTCGGCCAAAGAGACCCGGATCATTGATCGCCTCCTCGGAACTGGATAGCTTTTTGATTATGTATACTAAACGCACGATAAAATTTCCAGTTTTTGTAGGGCAAACTGTTAGTTTGTCCCAAACCGGACAAGCTAACAGCTTGTCCTACGGAAATTTCAGGATGCGTTTAGTATAACCCGCCCCGGCCAAACTTCAGGATTTAGCAAATACGGGGGTCGTTGGCCGCGTAAGACCTGGAGCACCTGCTCGGCCGCCCCCAGTCCCATCTCGCGGTAGCCGAGGTCAGTATAGGAAGAAATGTGGGGGGTGGTGATGACCTGGGGCAGGTGCAGCAGAGGGTTACTGGGCAGCGGCGGTTCGGGATCAAAAACATCCAGGGCCGCTCCGGCCAGATGGCCGGCGGTCAGTACTCGCGCCAGAGCTTCTTCGTCAACCAGCGGGCCGCGACCGGTATTGATTAAGTAAGCGGTGGGCTTCATCAGCCGCAGCTCTCGCTCGCCGATCAGATGGTAGGTTTGTGGTTTTAGAGTGGTGTGCAGCGTCACAAAGTCGGCTTGAGCCAGCAGAGTATCCAAGCTATCTACCGACTCTACTCCTATGGCCTGAGCTGAAGCCCAATCGGTCAAGGAGGGGCTGTAAGCTATCACCCGCATCTTTAGACCCAGGGCGCAAATTTCGGCCACCCGCCGGCCGATCCGGCCATAACCAATGACCCCCAAGGTCCGCCCCCGGACTTCGGTGCCCATGAGCTGGGAACGGGGTGTATTGCTGCCCCACATTCCGTTATGGCCGGCCACCACCCGCTTGGTCAGCGCCAACAGCAGGGCTACGGTATGCTCGGCGGTGGACTCGGTGGGTGCATCCGGGGTGTTGACCACCAGGATACCCCGCTCGCTAGCCGCCGGGAGGTCAACACTGTCCATGCCGATGCCATGCCGGGCGATGACCTTTAAAGATGCTCCCGCCCGATCCATAAACGCCCCGTCGGCCTTGACCTCTACCCCGATGATGACCGCCGCCGCGCCCGGCAAATTGTCCAACGTGCCCGCAGTGACAACCTCCGTCGTAGGGGCCAGTCGGGCCACCACCTCCGGCACGACGGCCAAATCAATCCAGACTTTCGGTTTCATTCGGATAACTCCTAAGGCATTAACTGCCCGCCGTTGATTTCTATGATCTGCCCGGTGACATAGCTGCTCATGGTCTCGGAGGCCAGGAAGAAAACGGCCCCTATACACTCTTCAGGTTGGCCGGCTCGCCCCATCGGAATGGTATTGATAGCCGCTTGCATTTGCTCCGGCGTGGTATAACGCTCGTGGAAAGGGGTCAAAATCACGCCGGGCGAGATGGCATTGACCCGGATGTTGTAAGCGGCCAACTCTTTGGCCAGCCCCCGGGTAAAGGTGCTAACGGCTCCTTTGCTGCTGGCATAAACCACCGCGCCCGCACCCCCACCGGAGCGGGCGGCAATCGAGGTCACGTTGATGATACTGCCCCGCTCCTGATCCTGCATGATCGGAACAACCTGCCGGCAAATCTGGAAGGTCGAGGTCATGTTCAGGTCCATAATCTGCTGGTAGAGCGTATCCGGTACTTCGGCCACCGCCTGGCGTTTAAGCAAACCACCGGCATTGTTGACCAGAATATCGATCTGACCAAATCGCTCCATCGTTTGGGCAATCATCTGGTGGATTTGGGCCGGGACCGTAACATCGGCCTGGACGAGCAACACTTCTGCCCCGGCAGCCTGGATCTCCCCGGCAACGGTCTTGGCCTCTATCTCACTGCGGTTATAATGAACCACAACTTTGGCCCCGGCTGCGCCAAAAGCTTTGGCTAGAACCGCGCCAATGCCGGTGCTCGCCCCGGTAATCAGGACAACCTGGTTGTCAAAGCGTATTTCCACTGTTAGCCACCTCTTTTTAAATTCAAATAATATCCTCGACATTCTGCCGGAAATCGGCTTCACCCAGGGCCTCTTTCATCGCCGCAATATCGGCAGTTAGGGCCTGGCTGAAAAGGGTCAGATCGCTGCTGTGAACAATGAAGTTAGCCCCGGCTTTGGCCCACTCGATTTCCTGATCGCGCCCACTTGAAAAATGAATCCCAACCCCCACGTGATGCTGGCGTGCTTTGTGGATAATGGTTTTGACGGTTTCATCAAAAAGTGGGTGCTGATATTGTTCCGGGAGGCCGAGGCTGATGGAGAGATCGTGTGGACCAATCAGCACGGCGTCGAGTTGGGGTACAGCCAAAATTTCATCCAGCGCCTCCAACGCCGGGAGGCTTTCGATATTTACAATCAATACATTGCCGGTATTCCACCCATCCAGGTAATCGGCGACTTCGGTAGACAGATCGGGCAGGCCGACCAGGGCCTGGCGCAGCCGTTCGCCCTTGAGCGGTCTTCGTTTGACCGCGCCCCGCAGCGCCCGTACCTCTTCTACCGTTTCTACATAAGGCGCGATGACGCCTTTAGCCCCACCATCCAGCGCCACACAAGCCTGGTAAGGATCCGGCGCGGGGATGCGCACGATAGGAGCAATACCCAAAGCGTCATAAGTCTGGCACATCCAGGCTAGTTTTTCCCGGTCAATCGGGGTATGTTCGGTGTCAATAAAAACGAAGTCCAGGTTGAGGTTTTTAACCATCCTGGGCCAGCGGGCCGACGTCGACAAAATAGCCGTGCCATAAACCCGCCGACCGCTCCTGAGCGCCGCTGCCAGTTCTTGTCCGGTCATGTTAACCCCGCGCTTCTTTGATCCAGGCTAGCACCTGGGCGACATTCTGGGTAATTGCCTCGAAATCACCCGCGGTTACAGCCTCTTTGGTAATCAAGTTAGAACCCATCCTCATCCTACCGCGACACCCGGCCTGAAACATCACCGGACATCAGTTTTTCTACTTCATCTACCGTGACCAGGTTGAAGTCGCCAAAGATGGAGTGCTTCAAGCAGGAGGCGGCAACGGCAAAGTTGAGCGCCTTTTGATAGTCGCCCTGGTAGGTCCGCAGGCCGTAAATTAGCCCACCGGCGAAAGCATCGCCGCCGCCAACCCGGTCAACGATATGGGCGATATCAAAGGTGGGAGCTACGTAGAAATCGCCTTGCTGCCACAGTACCCCCGACCAGGTGTTGTGGCTGGCCGAGATGGAACCGCGTAGGGTGATGGTGATTGTCTTTAAATTGGGGAAACGTTCGGCCAGGCCGGCGCAAACATGCCGATACTTATCAGCCTCAACTTTGCCACTGGTCACGTCGGTTTCGGGCGCTTTGATGCCGAAGACCTTGTCCGCATCCTCCTCATTGCCGATGGCGATATCACAATAGCTGACCAGTTCAGGCATAACCTCGCCGGCTTTCTTACCCCATTTCCACAGGTTCTTGCGATAGTTAAGGTCGCACGATACGGTTAGCCCCAGCCGTTTGGCGGCCTGGACGGCTTCCAGGCAGGCCGCTGCAGTGCCGGCAGAAATGGCCGGGGTAATGCCGGTCCAGTGGAACCAGTCAGTCCCGGCAAACACGTGGTCCCAATCAATCATCCCGCGCTCGATCGTGGCAATTGATGAGTTGCTGCGATCGTAAACGACCTTGCTGCCGCGCTGGGCTGCTCCCATTTCCAGGAAGTAAATACCCAGCCGCTCGCCGCCGCGCACAATCAGATCCACACCCACTCCATGTTGGCGCAAAAACTGAATGCAGGCCTCGCCCAGATCGTTTTTGGGCAGGCGCGTTACATAATCGACCGATTCGCCATAGTTGGCTAACGATATAGCCACGTTGGCCTCGCCGCCGCCGTAAATCACGTCAAACGAGCGAGCCTGACCAAACCGCAAAAAACCCGGCGGCGACAACCGCATCATAATCTCGCCAAAAGTAACAATGTCCTTTTTCATCTCTCTAATCTCCTATTTGTTTTTAACTTCAGGATTGACCACACATGAGGGCCAGCGGTGATTGTACACATCCAGCACGATTTCACAGGCAGTACGGTACAAATTTTCCTGGCTTTCCGGGGCGCAAGCCGAGGTGTGAGGGGTGAAGGTAACCTGTTCAAACTCACGTAGGGGCGAGTCGAGCGGCAGGGGTTCCTGTTCCAGCACATCCAGCCCCACCCCGGCCACTTTACCGTTGCGCAGCGCCGCCACCAGCGCCGCCTGGTCAATCACCAGCCCCCGGCTGGTGTTGACGAGGCATACCCCTTCTTTCATCAGTCCAAATTCCTGCTCGCCCAATAGGTGGTAGGTTTCGTCGGTCAATGGGCAGTGGGCAGTGATGAAGTCAGACCGTTGGAGCAGCTCGTCTAAATCGACTTTTTGCCCCCCCAAATCGGCAATGGTAGCGGCGTCCAGATAAGGGTCGCTGACCAGTACCGTCAACTCAAAACTGCGTACCCGCCGGGCCACGGCTCGTCCAATCCGGCCCAAGCCAATAATGCCCAGAGTGCCACCCTGCAATAACCGGGTAGGGCGAGCCGCCCGGCGGTCCCAGCGGCCCTCGCGAATCCAGCGATCCTGCCGGGCGATGTGACGCAGGCTATCCAGCAGCAGGGCGATGGTATGGTCGGCCACGTCGTCGGTGCAGTAGGCAGGCACGTTACAAACCATGATACCCCGCTCGCTGGCGGCGGCTATATCCACGCTGTCATAACCTACCCCCAGCCGGACGATACAACGACAACGCTCCAGTTGCTCGATGACGAGTCGAGTAAGTAAAGGCCGCACCGCTTGGATTAAAACCACATCACCCTGCCGGGCTGCTGCCAGGACCGTTTCGGGGGTGCGATGCCGGCCTTCCAGCCACTCGATGTCGTAGCGGGCCAGTTCCCCCCCAACCCAGGCCGGCGGGGTGAATAATTCTTCATCGTAATCAACCAGGACCGCTTTAAAAGCAGAGGCCATGCTCACGTCTCCTCATTAATAACTCACCTTACGCAGGAGTCCAGACTTTAGCCTGGGAAAACCCGAATAAATTCGGGACTCCTACTAGAGAAACTGCGTAACGTGAGTTAATAATTGACAATTGACAATTGTCAATTATTTACCGGGCCATCCAGCCGCCGTCAACCAGCAGAATATGGCCGTTAACATAATCCGAGGCGCTGGAAGCCAAAAAAACCATTGCTCCCATTAAGTCGCTAGGCTGGCCCCAGCGACCGGCCGGGATACGTTCCAGGATGGCCTGGCTGCGCTTCTCGTCGGCGCGGATGGGGGCGGTATTATCAGTGGCCATGTAGCCGGGCGCGATGGCATTCACATTGATGCCTTTAGCGGCCCATTCATTAGCCAGCCCCCGGGTTAGCGCCGCTACCCCACTCTTGGCGGCGGCATAGGAGGGTACCAGGATGCCGCCCTGAAATGAAAACAGGGAGGCGATATTGATAATCTTCCCTCGCCCTTGCCCAACCATCACGTTGCCCGCGGCTTGGGATAGGAAAAAGAGGGCTTTGAGGTTGATCTGGATGACGTCATCCCAATATTCTTCGCTAAACTCCAGGGCCGAAGCGCGGCGGATGATGCCAGCGTTGTTAACCAGGATATCCAGCCGGCCCATTTCTTTTACTACCTGTTCGACCAGTTCATTTAACTGGGCCACACTAGCCTCGCGGAGATTAATTGTGACCGGCAAAAAGCGCCGGCCCAGGGCTTTAATCCTGGCTTCTGTTTCTTCCAGGGAAATGATATCCAGCCCGACAATGTCGGCGCCGGCTTCAGCCAGACCGACCGCTGCGCCTTGCCCCAGGCCGCGCCCCGCTCCGGTGATCAAGGCAATCTGCCCATCGAGTTTGAATTGATCCAAAATCATCGCAGAGCCTCCATTTTTGCCGCATCCATGTCACTAAAGGCCTGATTCTCACCGCCCATAGCCCAGACAAAGGTGTAATTTCGAGTGCCTGCACCGGAATGAATGGACCAACTGGGCGAAAGAGCGACCTGACCGTTTCTGATCACCAGATGCCTTGTTTCATCCGGCTGGCCCATCAAGTGGAATACCACCGCATCGGAGGCCAGGTTAAAATACATATAGGCTTCGGAACGGCGTTCGTGGGTGTGGGCCGGCATCGTATTCCAGATACTCCCTTCGGCCATCACGGTGAAGCCCATCACCAGTTGGCAACTTTGTACGCCTTCGGGATGGATAACTTTGTAGAGGGTGCGTTTGTTGGCTTCCGCCTGGCTGCCTAAAGAAACCGGTTGGGCATCGTCGATCTTGGCGTGGCGAGTGGGATAAGTTTGATGGGCCGGCAAACTGATCAGGTAAAACAGGGCCGGGCTTGCGGGGGCCAGGCTGGTAAACTCAATCTCCCGGCTGCCCCGGCCGATGTACAGCATATCTTTTTTGACCAGATCATAAGTGACACCATCAACCTTGATTTGTCCCACTCCCCCCACATTGATGACGCCAATTTCGCGGCGTTCGGCGAAATAGTTTGCTGCCAGCTCCCGACCGGCCTCCAGGGTTAGAGGAACATCGGTCGGCACAACCGAGCCGATAATCATACGATCCGTATGCCAGTAGACCAGTTTAACCTGGCCAGGCGCGAATAAATCGTCTATTAAAAAATTTTGCCTGACCTCGGTCGTGTTCATTCGTTGAAATCGTTCGGGATCAGGCGCGTATCGTACCTCCATAAAGAACCTCCTCTAAAAATAGATTTGTAGAACAAAATGCTTGTTCATTGCCACAATCAATAGGGGACAAGTTAGCAACTTGTCCTATCTTTTTGTTTCGGCAGTGTGCCGCAGGCTGGTGAGCACTACAATTTATGTAAGGAGAGGGACGCTGGCTTCAACTTGAGGCACATAACCTAATTTGCTCGAAACATTCTCGGCTGCTTTTCGTACCAGCGGCGCAAGTTCTAAAAGCCGGGGCAAGGGGAGTCGGTAAGCCGGCCCCGAAATGCTGAGAGCCGCAAAAACACGCCCGGTGTGATCGAAAATGGGCGCGCCCACACAACGAACTCCCTCCTCCCCTTCCATGTCGTCAATAGCAAAACCACGCTCACGCACCAAGTTGAGGTGTTCAACCAGAGTCGCCCGATCAACAATCGTGTTGGCTGTGCGGGGGGTAAAGCTTATCCGGTCAAGCAGCCGGGTACGCTCCGCTGCGGGCAGAAATGCCAGCACCGCTTTGCCCATCGCCGTACAATATAACAGGTTACGGGCGCCAACAGTGGAGTGCAGCCTGACCGATTGCGAACTTTCGACCTTGTTAATGTAGAGTATTTCCGAGTCATCCAAAAGAGCCAGGTGCGTGGTTTCGTGGGTGGCCTGGCTCAGTTCGTGCAAATCCGGATTACTCAGTTGCAGCAGATCAAGTGAGTTTAAAAGGCTGCTCCCCAGGCTCAAGACCCGGGTTCCCAGCCGGTAACAGCTATCTTCAGTGCCGGTTACATAACCACGATGGGCTAATGTAACCAGGAAACGATAGGCTGTAGGGCGAGACATTTTACACCGGCGTCCCACTTCAGGAGCAGATAACGGCTGATTGGCCCCGGCGAGACATTCCAGTACATCTATCGCTTTGAGGACGGTTTGGACCAAGTTTGCATCGTAGTTAGGATGTGATGAGGTCATAATAAAAATCTCTTCATTGAGTAGGGATGGTTCATATAATGAACTAACAGTTCAATTAGTAAACATTATATCATCTCTAAGAGGAGTTGTCAAAGTTTATTAGGGCAATCGCCCTACACATGCCCTGGGGGATTATCAAACCCGGATGTTATTGGTTTATCGTGACTTATACAATCTGCTCCAGATTAGCCAGAGGAATGTAAGGCGAGGCGTCGGGGAGGGTAACAACTGCGCTCGGGGCAAGGAGGCCGGCCTCGGTGGGTTGGGGTTTAGCAGGCAAGGCTTTGATGGTTCCGCTGGCGCCCAGGAAACGGCCGCGAGTAATGCGCACGCGACTGCCGATTTCAAGCGGGCGCTTGACCTCCTTTTCCGCCGACAGGGCGGCCAGAGTGCTGGCTTTGCCGCTCGTCGCCAGGATAACCGGCCGGGTGTCATCGGCGTCTCGGCCTGGAACGAGAGAGAAGTTGGGAGTTTGCCCTCTAATGGACACTTCCCGACCTCCTAAGGTGCCCAAAATACCAAACGTGTAGGACGACATAGGAATATTACCAAAGCCTTCCGTCGCTACCACTTTGACTTTTACGGGGGGATCTAAATTGAGTAGCGAGGCGTCAATGCTGCCAACAATGATGCCCTGTACTTCCTCCGCCTCAGCTTGGCGCAGGATCTCTTCATCTACTGAGCGGCCGGCCAGAATAATCGTATTTTTTAAACCGGCGTCAATGGTCTCTGCGGTGATGGTTTCAAACGAGTTGTTGACCAGGCGCTTGAGCGTTCCATACGCTTCCCCGCCAAAACCGCAGGCCGCTTCAATCATCACGCCGCTGGCTTCGAGCACCACACCCCGGTCAGGAATAATCCTGGAAACAAGACCGTTGATAAACGCTAACAACTCAACCTGGGTATGCTCACTTTCAAGCAACACCCAACCTGGGCCAATGGCGGCAATGTGCCCGGCTATCGGAGTGCGCACTTTGCGCTGCAAAAAAGGCAGCCCTCCCGAAGCTTGGGCAATAACCTCGTTGACCTCAACCGGATCGCCTTCAGTTTTGAGCATCACATCGCTCATCTCAACGTTTGGCTGAGCCAACTGGCGAGCCACATCGATCACGTGGTAACGATGCGGTACCTCGGCCTGGGCCACTACGTCAAACGCCTCTACGGTCTGGCCACGCTGCACCAAGATTTGGCCGGAGATGGGTAGCATCCGCCGGACGGTTACTTTACTTTGGGCATTAATCTTTCGTTCGGGTAGTTGCATCGTTGCTCCCTACTCCCAAATCTTCTAACCACTGTCGTATTTGGGCTTGCCGCCGGGTCTCGTCAGTGGGCAGGCGCAGGGGGCGACCTCTGGCGTCAATAATTATCCCCAGCAGACCGCCTTCGACCTCGACCAGCGCCCCCCGACCCGGCTGGCCCAAGCCAATATCGAGTTGGCGGGCGGGGTGGATTTCCAGAGTCGCCTTCTCGCCGGGCGGCAGAGCAATCACCTGGATCGAGCCAAAGGCCACTTCTATGTCTTGCCGGTTGTTGTTGGCATAATCAATTTTGAATTTTAGGGCCATTTTGCCCGGCTGGCCATACCCCCAGGGTGCAATCACCGTACCCAAATTTAAAAAGGCGTCATGGGCGGCTACTTCTGCGGCGGCGACGGGTTGAAGTAGGGCCAGGGCACCGAGCATGTTGGCCAGTCCGGCGGAGTCCAGGGCCAGGTTGGTCACGCCCCATGGTTCAAGGCCGTCCAGCAGCGTCAGCACGGCATAACCTAGCTGCGGTGTCCGAGTCAAAGTGCGCCCGGCACCGATGAGTAAATTCCAATGCAGGGCATTTGCGCCAGGTAACGGGTGGAACAACGGGCCGGTTTGTAACTGCGCTACCGCTAGCCGCAGGGCCTCGCGGGCTATAGCTTGTTCGATCAGTAACTCTTCCTCAGTTTCAGGAAGGCTGGTGGGGTATAGACTTTTGTTGAGCAGGCGATTGTGTAACTCTTTGGGGGCCAGTTCAAAGGGCAGCCAGCGGTGAAATTTTTCCGGGGGAACAAGCTTCAAAAGCGAGGCCAGGCCGTACCCTACCCCGGCATCGCTGCGGACGACAGAACTTTGGTAATCCTGCCTCTGAACCGAAACCATTGTCGCGCCACTGCCGATGTTAACCCCAATGACATCGAGGCTGTTATACCGGCCAAGATAACTAATCACTTTTTCAAAGGATTTACTGGCGGGTATAACCGGGTGCTGCGACCAACTATTGAGCTTTTGGAAGCCTGGCAGGAGCGACATACGTCGCTGCATATATAGATTTTCCAGTTCGAACTGGATGGCGGCCAAATTTTCAATTTCCAGGGTAGGGCGAATATTGTCGACAGCCCTCACGGTGGTCATCGAGCCTAAGATTTCGGCCACCTGTGCCCGCGCCTCGATGTTTCCGGCATATAGTACGGTGGGCCTGTCCACGTTTTTTAGGATATGTAATGCCGTAGAGATCAGCCGGGCTATTTCGATGACCGGTTGCGTCGCACCACCCTCAGTGCCGCCGACCAGAACAATCGCCTCAGGCTGTCCCTCCTGAATAGCGTGCAGGTGAGCTTCGGCGCTTGGCCGGTTATTACGCGGGTGGGCCAAGTCCGGCGCGCCAGCGCTGGCTGTGGGCTGAGGCTCAAGGTCAAGCGATAACTCGTTAGTTACGGTAGTGTAGGTGGTGGCGGCAGCCCGACGCGCGCTGGCCAGGGTGACATTTTTCATTAAACCGGCCAGCATCACCGGCAGGGGTGGCCCGGCGCTGGAAACAATCACCAGCGCGTCGAAGCCCTGTCGGTTGGTGTTTTGGGGCATAATCGGCCAGCCGCCGGAGTTGAACAGGGTCCGGCTGGTCGCTTTTTCAATATTGCGGATCGCTTCCAGCATACCTACCGTGAGGTCTTGCCAGGGAGGGTTGTAGGTGCTGGGCGCTTGCCCTATCGCTGCCAGTCGATACACGCCATTGACCGGCTCAATCAGCGCCACAGTCGTCATCGCGTTGCCGCAATCAATGGCTAAAATGCTGTTGATGTTTGATTCGGCCACAGCTATACCTATCCCCCAAAAAGCCCGGCTAAAAATTGCAACCGTGATACCAACACCGCGATCCGGGAGCTAAGCGTGTTCGCAAACAAGGCGCCCAGCGTAAAGATAATCATCAAACGGCCCATGCCGGCCCAAAACCGGACAAAACCCTCTCGCAGACCCCCCAGAAAACCTTCGGCTCTGACCGCAAAAGTAAAGTAGAAAAAGGCGCCCACAGCGCCCAAAATGATGATGATATTATTAAGCCACAGTACCAGCCCCACCTCATTTTCAGTATCAGGGTAGTGGTTAGGATTGACGGATATATTGACCAGCGAGGATGCTTGTGGTAGCAGTGTCCCAAACAACGCCCCGCCGATGGCTAGAGCTGCACCTACACCCAACACAAAAGCCAGGGCCAGGCTGCCCAGGATATTCGTCACCCCACCTTGAGCAGGTCGAATTTTAAAGATCAGGAGGATAAATAAAATCAAGGCCGGCAAACCCTTGCCCAAATTCTCCCAACTGAGAGCCGGATAAAGAACTTGGTGCCAAATGACGATGATGGCATACCCTATGGCAACCCCGACGAAAATATGCGAGGCCAGCTTGAACAGGATATTATCGCCAATGATGTAGCTGAAAACCATCAGGGTCAGGATCGCCGCGATGAAGGTGCCAATAGTTTCCATATTTTTGTCTCAGCTCTTTTTTTCTGTGGTAGGCATCCAGCCGGCCATCGTTCCTAGAGCAATAAGGATGACGATGAGCAGATGGGCCATACCCTGACTGTCGAGCATTTGCCGGGCCGGTCCAAAATTCTTGCGGCCCGCCTCAATAGCCGCTGCCCCATTAATTCCGGAGAGTAAGCCGTCGAGCTGTTGGCTGCCGAGATAAGGCCGCAAAAGTGGTTGAGCGGTAGCGCCGGCAGCCTCGTTTTGAGCCGATATCTCATGAGTTTTGAGGTATGGCCGTAAAAATGGATCAACTGCGGCGCTAGTCGCCGCCAGCAGGTAGCGGTCTCCCTTTGTAGCGGGCATAGCCAGGGCCATTTGTTCAACCCACCAACGAGCCGTGGCCGGATTATCGGCCAGGGTGATGACGACGTTTACCTGGCCCAGGTTGCTGACATCCTGCCAGTTGGTTCGCTCTGCTGCGGTAAAGGTCAAGTTCTCCTTAAAGTCAGAAATAGCCGACAGTTGTTTGTTGCCCGTCAATAATTCACGTACCCCTGCCACCTGACCCGGCATGTAGCCCAGATTGACCATATTGGCCCCGTAAGCTTCTTTGCGTTCGTCCAGAAAACCATCCAGGGTCTGTTGAGCGATGGTTGCCCCTTCGGGATCCAAGCTGATAAAGATCAGGCGCATACCTTGTCCCAACAGCCGGCCAATGACCGCTTCGGCCAACGGCTGCATTTCTCCCTGGGTGGCCGTGGAATAATCGAACGAGACCAGTGCTACCGAGCCAGGCTGCTGCAAATCGATAACCCCCAGTTGTTCACTCACCAATTCGCGCCGCTGTTTGTCTAAGACTTCGCTCAATGCGCCCGCCGGCTCAGTCCAGGGGACTCTACGGTCCGTCGCCGGATCGACTACTTTCTGTAAACGGGGAATAAGCGGCAGAGCTAACAGCAGGATAAAGAGAAGATATAACCCGGCTCGGGCTATTTTACCGGTTAATTGTTCGCGCCGAGTCAGCGGCTCCGGCAGTACGGCGGGTTGGGGCGCTTGCGTGGCAATGGTAAAGAAGTAACGCGCTGCCTCTTGCATTGCATCGGCCTGTGCGGTAGTGACGGTAGACTGAGGGGCCAGCACCGGGGCGGCTGGAGCCAGCCTTTCTACGGGCAGTAATGGGGCCAGGCCGGCCAACACCCCGGTTGACTCGCTCTCGCCGCCGGTGTCTGCGGTATCCAGGGTTTCTTCAGCCGGCTTTAAGTTCCGCAGCCAGTCAGACATACGTTCGACGGGGGTTAAAGGTATTTCATCCGGCGCAGCGGCTGTGCCCCCGGCCAATGTGTCTGAGATCTCTGCGGGCGGCTGAGCTAGACCGCTTGAAGCTACAGGCTGGTCACGCAAATCTTTTAGCCAGTCAGGCGCTTGTGGTTCAATATCGGACAGTTCAGCCCACTCGGGCGGGATGGCTCCGGTTTCGGTTAACTGACTTTCTTGAGCTTCAGTCAAAAGCCGATCTGGTAGCTCATGCTCTTCTAAGTCCGCCGGCAACTCTGTTTCTGACGGTTCGGCCCCCTTGAGCGGCTCTGCTGCTCCTATTATCATTTCTGGGGCCAATTCCGCCGGTTCGGCCGGCGCTTCCAATTGACTCTCTTCGACCGGGGTTTCGATCAGGCCGGTTTCAAGGCTGGCGGCTTCGGGAGTGCCGGTTAGCCAGGAAGGCATCGTTAGTTCTTCGCTAGATAGATCGGCCAGCCAGGATGGTAATTCTTCTTCCTCGGCTTCAACCGGTTCGACGGGGGCAATTGTTTCCGCTTCGGCTTTGGCGG
>CAZUNT010000096.1:1604-25896 GCA_964622215.1 uncultured Caldilineaceae bacterium | reverse complement strand
CAGTAGTCAGATGTCAGTAGTCAGATGTCAGTAGTCAGATGTCAGTAGTCAGATGCCAGTAGTCAGATGTTAGTAGTCAGATGTTAGTAGTCAGATGCCAGTAGTCAGATGTTAGTAGTCAGATGCCAGTAGTCAGATGCCAGTAGTCAGATGTCAGTAGTCAGATTATCTGGCTACTGACTACTGACTACTAACCATCTGATTTGGAGTAGCCAATGAAAGTAACGGTAAAACTGTTTGCCCGGCTGCGGGAGTTGGTGGGGACGTCTACCTTGGAGCGTCACGTAGCCGCCAACGCGACGATTTCTGACCTGATCCAAAATTTGCAGGCCGAGTTTCCCAAATTGACCGGGGTTATTCCCCAGACAATTGTTTCCGTAAATCGGGAATTTGCCGATCCACAGACCCGGCTGGCTGAAGGAGATGAGGTTGCTATTTTTCCCCCGGTGAGCGGCGGCTCCGGCGCAGACGAGGGCAAGTTTGCCATCACCTACGACCCTATCGGCCTGGACGAGATGGCGGCGAAGGTATTAAAACCGGAAACCGGCGCCGTGGCTGTTTTTGCCGGGGTGGTGCGCAATGTATCGGCAGGGAAAGTGGTGGAACACCTGGAGTATGAAGCTTACGAAGAGATGGCTCTGGGCAAATTGCGCCAGGTTGCGGCCGAGGCCCGCGAGCAGTGGCCCGATATTATGGACATAGCGATTGTCCAGCGTATCGGCCACCTGGAGGTGGGGGAAAATGCAGTCATCGTGGCTGTATCCAGCCCGCACCGGGGCGATGGCTGCTTTGAAGCCTGCCGGTATGCGATTGACCGCCTCAAGCAGATTGTGCCGGTTTGGAAAAAGGAAATCAGCCCGGATGGGACTGAGTGGATTGAGGGCGATTATCTCCCTTCAACCCACGACGCCCAATGATTTTAGAAACTGGTGATACTGAAGGAACTGAGATAAAAAAGCCAGCCTTGGTTTCTTCCGTATCCTCGGTTCTAACGAGGAGAAAAAGTGATTACCATCTTTGACGCCGAAAAGGCGCTCGGCTTTATTTTTAAGAACAAAGCGCTGCTGCAACGCGCCCTTACCCACCGTTCTTACCTCAACGAAAACCCTGATTACCCGCTGGAGGATAATGAACGGCTAGAGTTTTTAGGCGACGCCGTACTTGATTTTATCACCGGCGAGTACCTGTACCATCGTTTCCCGGAAATGGCCGAAGGCCGGCTGACTAACTTGCGTTCGGCCCTGGTGCGCACGGAAACTTTAGCCCGTTTTGCCGTTAAGCTCAATTTGGGAGATTTTCTTTTGCTTGGCCGGGGTGAAGAGGACAGCGGCGGCCGGAAACGTCCCGCCATTTTGTGCGATGCTTTTGAGGCTTTTATCGGAGCGCTCTATCTCGATCAGGGTCTTGAGGCGGCCCGGCAATTTGTCTACGCTGTTATTGACCCGGCCTTGCAGGAAATTTTGGCTTCAGACCACGATAAAGACGCTAAAAGCCGGCTCCAGGAGGTCGCTCAAAGCTTTTGTCAATTAACCCCCACTTATCGTACGGTTAAAGAAGAGGGGCCGGATCATGCCAAGGAATTTACGGTGGAAGCGGTTATTGGGGACAAAGTTTATGGCCGGGGTATCGGCTTCAGCAAGCAAAGCGCCGCCCAGGCCGCAGCCCAACAAGCACTGCAAGTGCTGGAGCAAGAATTGACCGGGGCCGAAACGTCTTTAAACGTTGAAAGTTAGTAACTACTCAGCCCTACCGCCCACGACCGCCGACGGCTGACGGCTGACCACCACATCTTGTATAACAGTAACTTTTTCTGGCGGTCGGCCGTCTGCGGTCACATGGTTACCAAACCCGGCAGATCAGGCCTTTCAGATATTCTGACTCAGGGTAAGTCAACAACACGGGGTGGTCGGAGCTTTGCGACAACCGCTCGATAATCTGCACATGGCGGCCGGCATCGACGGCTGCGCCAAATAATATCTTTTGAAACAGGTCGGCGCTGACGGAGCCGGAACAGGAAAAGCTGATTAAAATGCCGCCCGGTTTAAGCAGCTTCATCCCCAGCAGATTAATGTCCTTGTACCCCTGGGCGGCTCTTTCGACCTGGCGCTTGCTTTGAGCAAACTTGGGTGGATCTAAAATCACCACATCAAACTTCCAGTTATTATCCCGGTAAGCCCGCATAATCTCAAAGGCATCGGCTACGGCGTAAACGTCTTCCCGGTCGCCAAAGCCGTTACGACGGATGTTCCGCTCCGCCATTTGCAGGGCACGCTCGGAGGTATCCACGTTCATAATACGTTTGGCCCCGACAGAGGCCGCGTACACGGCGAACCCGCCGGTGTAAGCAAACGCATTAAGGATCTCCTTGTTGGCAAAATATTTGCTGACCTTAAGCCGGTTTTCGCGCTGATCCAGGAAAAAGCCCGTTTTTTGGCCTAACTTAATATCAACCAAAAAGGTGTGACCGTTTTCGAGAATTTCGATTATATCAGGAGGCACTTCCCCCCAAATCGAACCGGTTACGGAAACCAGGCCTTCTTTTTCTCGCCCCTCTCCCTCACTCCGCTCATAAATTCCCTGGGGCGCAATTAAATCAATCAGGGCATCGAGGATCGCCTGGCGATACCGTTCGGCGGCCAGGGAGAGAAACTGCACCACCACCCAGGCCCCATACCGGTCGGCGATGAAACCGGGTAGGCCATCGGCCTCGGCATAAACCAGGCGAAAGGCATCTGTATCCGGCGCGTCAAGCAAAGCCTGCCGCCCGGCTACGGCCCGGCGGATGCGGCGCCGCCAAAAATCTTCGTTAATCATGTCATTGGGATTCCAGGTGAGGAGGCGCACCTGAATTTGTGATTTTTCGTTGTAAATGCCACGGGCGACAAAGCGGGCTTTATTGTTCCAAATGTCAACCACATCGCCATTAGCGGGTTTCCCCTCAACCCGGTTAATAGCGCCTGAAAAAATCCAGGGGTGGCGGTTGTTAACGGATTTTTCTCGTCCTGGCTTCAGGATAACTTGGGCAGTAATCATGGCTGGACCCCTCGTTGGGTACGTGGAAAAGGTTATGTTTTACATAACCCCTATTTTAACACTTGACTTAATGTTAATCCGTTAAAGAAGATTTGTCAAGGAACGATTCAAGCGACTTGACGCAGTAAATTTTTTTGAGTATTTCCCACTTAGCGTGGGTAAAGCTGCTGGAGTGCAGAATTTATTCTGCCAGGCGGTCAAAAGCGGAATGAATTCCGCACTCCTTCACGTCATGTGGGAAATACTGATTTTTTATGCCAGTACCCGTTTAGCAGAGCGGAGCGCCACTGTAAAAGACACACCGGGGGTCGGGGAGGGCGAGCCGGCTTTATACCCCCCATAGATGGCGTGACCCGCTTGCAGCCAGAAGCAGTCTACTACGGCAAAGCCGGCGGCTTTGAGCCAGGTCAACTGCTCGAACAGGGGCGAGGGTTTATCAAAAGGATCGGGGAAACGATAATAGTTCCAGCCCACTTCGACAAATTGCTCAAAAGCCCAGATGGAGCCGGTTTTAGCCTTAGCCTGCGCTTTAGCCGAACGATCCCAGGTGGCGGCAAAGAGTTCCAGCGCTTCGGGCCGCTGCGGCTGGATCAGGTCGGCCAGGAGCAGCACGCCACGCGGGGAGAGCTGCTCGTGGATAGCGGCAAAGAGACGCTGCTTGTCGGCCCCGTCGAGATGGTGGATGACCAGCGACGAAATGACGCAGTCGGCCCCGTGCAGGTGTGGCAGCCAATCGTCGGTATGCAGGTCAAACGGTTCAATCGAGGCGCGGGAACCAAAATTCTTCAGCCGTTCAGCCGTCACCGCGCGCATTTCGGCTGAGCCGTCGAGGGCCAATGCTTCGGCCCTGGGAAAACAATCCAGCAGGGCGTAGGACAGAAACCCTTCCCCGCAGCCCACTTCGACGACACGGAAGGAGTCATCCGGCGAGAAGGGCAGCAGGGTCAAGAGCGTCGCCATTTGCTCCTCGCGGGCCGGTACGGCCACGGTGGCAATAGCTTGATAGAGCCTGGAATCTGCCTCACTCCATTTATCCTGAGAATAGGTGCGGATCAGTCCTTCCCGGATAGGTCGCAGGGCGCGGTTCACCCGCGCCAGGTCAAAGGCTTCCGGATCAAAATGGCCGCCAAAATGCTCCATTATCTCTGGATAGTCGGGGTACTCCGGGTTTTGCAGGATTTCCAGCAAATTAGAATATTCCAAAATGCCGCCGCACTCCTCCGGCGGGCAGGCTCGCTGGCCGGCCAGACACAGCGGGTAGTCAACCTCCGGCTTCAATGGCAGAATTTTCTCCACCTCAACCACGTGCTGCCAGTCGTCGGCCAGGTCATAGAGGTAGATAAATCTGTCGCCTTCGTTATGAACGAGCTGGCTCAAAATTGTTTCAGCAGCGGCTTTGATCGTAGAATTCGCACTATCAGGTTGACTATAGATGACCCCATCAATAATGAATTGGTAATGATGATAATTGCCCCACCCCATCACAATTTGCAGGGTTCGGTGTAACTCAGACAAGGTGATGTTACCGGCAACTTGTAGCTTACGCCAAATGGATGGGGTAAAACCTTTAAGGCTGACTTTGAGTTGGTAGATTTGTTTAGACTTCATAGCGAAAGAGCTTTTTCTATCGTAACTACTTAGATTACCCCAAATTGAGTATTCCTGACCACAGACCGCAGAGTGCGAAGCCTCCCCGTGGGACTGCCGACCGCCAGAGGGAGCCACTGTTGCACAAAATATGGCGGTCAGCGGTCAGCCGTCGGCGGTCGTGGGGGTAGGGCTGAGTAGTTACTTTCTATCAATATTAGAGGGTTACTAATATGTGAAACGTGAGGACCTTACGAGTCACATGTCACATGTCTCCCCCTCCTAATTTCACTTCACGCAGCGCCTCTAATTGATCCTGCAACAATCGCACTTCCTCGTCCACCTCGGTGGAGAGACGACTGTAATCGGCTACATGGCTGGTGGATTGGCCGGTGAGGATTTGGGAGTAGATAGTGCCCAACAGGGACAGGGTGCTTTCGATCTGAATTTCGGCCCGCCGGATGGTATTTTCCAATTGCTCCAATGAGGCCAGTTGCTTGCGGCGATTAGCCAGGGTGCGCTGCAATTGGGTGCGGATGGCGGTATCAGGTTCACGTTTCAGCCGCGCTTCCAGGTCGGCAATAGCCTCCGGCACGGTCTTCATATCCCGGCGGATCAACTTGTCCTGCTGCAAGTTAATAATTCGCTGGACCAAATCCTGGATTGCTTCCGTCCAGTCATCAATTTGAGCTGCCAACTGTTGTAAATGAACAGCTTGACTTGACCGGGAAGCGGTTTTAATGGCCTGGTCAATCTGCCTTTTGTAGGCCAGGGCTTGTTCCAGGTAGGCCCCGGCCCGCGCTTCGTCGCCGGCCTTACCGCTCCTGAGTTGATGCCAGACCAGCCAAATTCCTCCCCCTAGCGCTACCAGCCAGGGCAGCCAAATTAAGGGGCGTTCGAATCGAACCAGCACTATCGCCACCACGACTGCTAACACATACCAACCCAAATCTTGCAGGAGTTTACGCCAGCGAGGATCAAAATTTGTCACTTCGCCTCCCTATCCAAAATGAGTAAAAGGGCCTTGTTTAGCGCAGAACTTCCTGGATTATACTCACGAGTTGGAAAATGTGCTATAGTAGTGGCTCAAGCCGGAAGAAGATTGCCATCAACGCTTACCAGCTTTTCCAGCCAGTGGGATCACCGGCTGATGCCCCGTGCCATTTTTGTGGACGACTGGCTTATCAGCGGAGGCTCCGGCGGTGATGGTATCGCCAAGGGATATAATCAAAGCCACCTCGTCGCAGGCGTGGAATTTGGGGCAGAAAACACAATCTTTATGCACTTTGCGCGGTAATTTTTCAATGCGGGTTAATTCAAAGCCTATTTTAAGGAAAAAACCGGGTTTACGGGTCAGAGCAAAAACGCGCGGTAGTTCCAGCGCCCGTGCTTCGGCGAGCAACTGGGCCACGATAGCCCGGCCCGCTCCCTGCCCCTGGCAAGCCGGGTCAATAACCAGCGACCGAATCTCGGCCAGGTCACCCCACATAATCAGCAGCGCGCCCATGCCAACAATTTTTCCGCCGTCTTCGGCCACTACCCAATCACGAATAGATTGATAAACATCCGCTTCGGTGCGGGGTAAAATTTCAGCCTGCCGGGCATATTCTTTTAAAAGAGGCATCATGTGCGGCACATCCGCCAGCCGCGCTTTGCGAACGTTAATCATCGTGTATCATCCTTTATAATTCAGTCGTCTCATCCCACCGCTGCCAGGGTTGCCGCCAGGCGTTCAACCAACAGCTCGATCTCCTCCCGGCTGATAATCAGTGGCGGCAGCAATCGCACCACTTTTTCGCCTGCAACTAAAATAATCAGTCCATGCCGGCGGGCTTCGACCACAATTTCGGCAGCCGGTATTTCCGACAACAAACCCCACATCAAGCCCCTGCCGCGCAAACCGGTCAGTAAGGGGAATTGGCTTACCAAATCGCGCAATTTAAGTTCCAGGTACTCACCTTTGGCCTTCACCTCGGCCAGGAAGTGGGGCTGGTTGATTTGGTTGAAGACGGCCCGTGCGGCCGAGCAAACCAGCGGCCCGGCAGCAAAAGTGCTGCCATGATCGCCTACCTCCAAGGCGTCGGCGACTGCCTGCGTCAACAAAACCGCTCCCATAGGCAGGCCGCCGGCCAGGGGCTTGGCCAGGGTCATGAGATCGGGCGTAACGCCGTAATTTTGGTAAGCCCATAACGCGCCCGTGCGCCCCAGGCCGCACTGCACTTCGTCAAAAATCAGCAGCGCCCCGGCTTCGTCGCACAGACTCCGCAAGCCGGCCAAAAATTCAGGCTCCGCCGGGGTGACGCCGCCCTCGCCCTGCACCGGCTCGATAATCACCCCGCAAGTTTTCCCACCGATAGCCTGGCGGGCGCTGTCGAGGTTGTTGAACTCGGCAAAGGTCACACCCCCGATCAGCGGCTCGAACGGTTGGCGATACTTGGCCGTAGCGGTAACGGTCAGCGCCCCCATGGTACGACCGTGGAAGGAGCCGGTAAAGGCGACCAAATCGGTTTTGTCGGTGTAGCCTTTGGCGCGGGTATATTTGCGGGCAAACTTGAGGGCGCCCTCGTTGGCTTCCGTGCCGGAGTTACAGAAAAAGACCCGGTCGGCAAAGGAGGCCTGGCATAGATCGCGGGCCAACAAGGCTTGCGGCGCGGTGTGGTAGAGGTTTGAAGTGTGAATTAACCCTTCGGCGCTGCGGCAAATGGCCTCAATAACCGCCGGGTAGGCGTGCCCTAATGCGGTGACGGCGATACCCGCCCCAGCGTCCAGGTATTGATGCCCCTCGGCGTCGTACAGCCACACCCCCTCGCCTCGTTCCAGTACAAAATCAGCCCGCTTGTAGGTTTGCAAAACGTACTGTTTTTCCAGGGAAATGATGTCGCGAGAATTGAGAGTCATAAATTTTTCACCTACCTTGAAGTTTTAATTACGGCACGATTATCGTGCCTGTCCCCTCTTTCAGGCCGGTCAAGTTGGTAATTTTGACTGCCCGCACTCCCCCCGTCACCGCCTCCACTGCCGAACGGACTTTGGGGATCATGCCGTCAACAATGATTTTTTCGGCAATCAACTGCTCAACCTCCGTTGTGGTCAGGCGAGAGAGGAGCTCGCCGTGGCGCAACACGCCCGGCACGTTCGATACAAAAACCAACACCTCGGCGGACATAGCAATAGCTACGGCCATGGCCACGTGGTCGGCGTTGACGTTGAAGATGCTGCCATCCGGGCCATAGCAGATGGGGGAGAGGATAGGCGTCACCCCCTCTGCTAACAGATGCTTAAAGACTTCGGTGCGGACGTAACTCACCCGGCCCACCTGCCCCAAGTCACCCTGGGGATGCTGCAACTTCTCGGCTTTGATGGCGCTGCGATCCACCCCCGACATACCAAAGGCATCCACCCCGGCAGACACCAGGGAGGCGACCAGCCGCTTGTTGATACGACCCGCCAGGACCATTTTGACCACCGATAGCGACTCGGCGTCTGTTACGCGCAGGCCGTCAATGTATTGCGGGGCAATGCCTAATTTTTCTTGCAGCTCGCGGATTTCCTTGCCGCCGCCATGGACCAAGATGGTCGGTTCGACCAGGGCAGCTACGGCCTGACCCAGATTATCAATGAAGGTGGGGTCATCGAGTTCATTGCCCCCGATTTTAATGATTTGCACGTTTGATCTCCAAAGTGACCGCAGACCACCGACCGTAGACCGCCGCAAGAGACTACGATCAGCCGTCAGCCATTGGCGGTCAGCCGTCAGTGGTCAGCGGTCTGTTTTTAGATGAGTCCGAGTATTTCCTCTAATCCAAACATGATATTGAAATTCTGCACGGCCTGCCCGGCTGCGCCTTTACCCAAATTGTCAATGGAGGAGCAGATAATGAGTTGGCGCGGGTTGAGCCAGGTGATGGAGAGTACCGCCAGGTTGGTACGTTGGGTGTGGGCCATCGTCGCCAGTTGGCCCGGCGGCAGCACCCGCACCAGCGGTTCGGCGGCATAAGTTTTGGCAAAGAGGCTGTGAGCCGCCGGCTCCGGCAATCCATCTTTTAACGACACATAAACCGTAGACAACATGCCCCGGCTGACCGGAACCAAGTGCGGTGAGAAGATGAGCTTATCGCCGGGGCCGCCTAAGGTGTCGATAGTCTGAGCCATTTCTGGCAGGTGGCGGTGGCTTTGTCCAATACTGTAGGGCGACAAATTTTCGTTGGCTTCGACAAAATGGGTCTTGAGGGTGGGCTTGCGCCCGGCCCCGCTGACCCCACTCTTGCTGTCGGCGATAAGAGGGGCGGTCGCATCCAGCAGCCCGGCTTTAAGCAGCGGGTATAGAGCCAGCAGCACGCTGGTGGGGTAACAGCCGGGATTCGCCACTAAATTGGCTTCCCCGACCCTGATCCGTTTAACTTCAGGCAGGCCATAAACCGCCTCTGCCAGCAGGCTTGGGGCTTCGTGGGCGACGTTATACCACTTCTGGTAGACGGCAGCATCGGTCAGGCGAAAATCGGCGGAGAGATCAATCACCCGCACCCCGGCCTGTCGCGCCGCGATAACCGTAGGCATACTGGCCCCATGCGGCAAGCAACAAAAGACTGCTTCCACCTCGGTCAGAGGCGCTTCGGCCAATGGAATCAGGGGAATATCCCAGGCGGCCGGGTATAAGTCGCTGAGTTTTTGCCCGGCGGCGCTCTCCGATGTAGCAAAGAGTAATTTAGCCGCCGCATGTTTTTTGATAAGGGTCAGTGTTTCAAAACCGGTGTAACCACTGGCCCCAAAAATACCTACTTTAATCATCTTTACACCTACCTGACTGAATAAAAAAAGCCGGCTCCTGATGTCTGGAGCCGGCTGTAATGATAATCGAAAAAAGACAAAAGCCCTCTATCCAGACAGGGGGTCTGGCTAAGTACGAGGGCTCCTGAGAATTTCGCTAAAAATCATGGTTATCACAACTTAAGAAAGTTGGCTGAGTTTAGCATAGTTAGAGTATGCTGTCAAATGGATTGAACATCAGCCTGAGGAGATGCTTGGGGGAGCAAAATTCGCTCATACAAGCTGGCCGTCAGCCGGGCAATGCGGGACCAGTTAAAATACAGATCAATGGACTGGCGCGCCCTGGCTGCATAAACCCTGGCCCACTCTGGATGTTTGAGCATATGCAACACCCCCCATGCCACCGAGGCCGCATCGCCAGGGTAAACCGTTACCCCGGTTTCCTCGTGTTTTACCATTTCGGAAAAGCCGCCCACGTCACTGACCACGAGCGGGCAATTCAGGGCCATTGCCTCCAGGGCCACGATGCCAAACGGCTCATACAAACTGGGAAAAACAGCGCAAGCAGCGCCTTTCAACAGCATATTGCGGGTCTCATCTGGAATAAATCCGATAAAATTGACCCGGCTGGCAACGCCCAGATTCTCAGCCTGCCACTTCAGATTTTCCGCCTCTGGTCCCCGCCCGGCAATCAGAATCCTGGCCTGGGGACACTGAGCCAAAATCTGGGGGGCGGCCTGAACTAATTGCTGCACCCCTTTCTCGTAAACCAGCCGGGAAATGGTAAAAACAATGAGATCATCAGGATCAGCAAATTTTGCCCGCAGGGCGGCCACCTCTGAGGGGCCGTGTCCGTTTTGAACATCGACCAGATCAACAGCATTTGGGATTACTTCCAATTTGGCCGCCGGAATCTGGAACAAATATTGAATTTCGTTGAACATAAAATGGCTGCACACAATGATCTGCTCGCTTGCCTCGATCAAGTTACGCTCAGCTTGATCAATGGCAAGCTGTAACTCATTACTCAGCAAACCTCGATTCCGGCCACGCTCCGTAGCATGAATGGTGGCCACCAACGGGCGCTTCCAGGCGCGGGCCAGGGCTATTCCGGCAAAGCCGGTTAGCCAATCATGGGCGTGAATCAAATCATACCGGCCGTAAATGGGGGTCAATTCCCGTCCATAAGTTTCTAAGATTTTATTGACGGCTACAGCTTTCTCGTAAATATCACTCGTTTCTACGCTCATCATTGGCGCAGGCACCCGATGAACGGTAACTCCATTTTCAACAGTCACCAAAGCATTATTCACTTGAGCCGTCGGCGTCACGACATGGACATTAATCCCTTGTCGAACCAGAAACGGGGTTAATTCCGCCACGTGGCGTCCCAATCCACCCACTACATTGGGTGGGTATTCCCAGGAAAGCATTAAAACTTGCATAAGCTAACCTCCTATCAAGGAGTGAGCAAAACGCCGGGATAAGTTTCATCCATAATTTGATAAACCCATACCGGCGCATTAACTCGCCAACCCTGCTTATCGAACCTAATTTCACCACTCAACCCTTGCCGTTGTATACTTTTGATCGTAGCACTCATGTCAGCCCGCGTAGGGGGGCGATTATTACTTATACGCAAGTTCTGCTCTATTCCATCGAGCAAAACTTGGGCCGCATCATAGGCCAGCACGGCCCGCGGTCCCGGCGGAAATCCGGCCAGAGCTTGATAAGCCTGTATGAATGTTTCGGCCCTGGACACCTGTTTAGGGTCAGGTCCGGGCGAGACAAAAATTAAACCATTCGCTGCCGCCCGGGCCACTTGTAGAGTCTGCGGGCTGCCCACATCCACCTGACCTAAAACCGGTAACGAGATATTGGCCTGGTGTAAAGTTAACAAAATCCGCCCAGCCGTCACGCCATCCGTTGTCAGGTAGAGCGCTTCACTCTTATTGTATTCAAGGGCGCTCAAATTATTATCAATCACTTCTATAGATTTAAAACCCCGTTCCCGGCTTATCGTTTCCAGCTCACGCTTTGTTTCGGCCAGATTCGCCGCTATACTGACGATGCCTGCCTGATCGTCAACCATCTCGGCGGCAACACTCCAGGGTATAACCACCGGAAGTTGCGCCTCTTGATAAATAGGCAGCGCCGCCAGTGTGGTAGCGGAGGAGAGATGACCGATGACACCCACCACCTCTGGATCGGCTGCTAACGTCCTGGCCTGGATTTCAGCTTCCACCGGATCGTCGAAATCGTTGAGCGCCACTAACTCAATCCGGTAACCTGCTACGCCATTACCCTGGTTTCGCTCTTGCAAGGCCAGCTTGACCCCGAACAACGCCTCATACCCCAACGGGCGAAACAAACCCTCAAATGGCCCCACCAGGCCGATTTTTAGAGTAGGCGGCGCATTGACCCTGGCTTCAACACAGGCCGGCAGGCCGGCAATTATCAAAATCAAAAGTAAATTGGCCCAAAAATTCTGACGCATAGAGTTATTTAAAAATACTATCCTAAATCACCCTCAGAGTCCAGATGACATCTGTCTTATTTTTCACATTGAGGGTGGGTTAAGATTTATTTTATTATATCAGAGGGATGTTTGAAAACAGTTTGATTAATATTTCGTCAATTACCCTAAGTCCGTTTCTAGCCCCCAAATAAGACCTTTGGTATAATCTATTCATCTTAAGGGGTTACTATGGGTATCAGCGCCTTATTCAAAAGAAACAAAGAAGACAAATTTATCCATTTGCTGATCCAGCAATGTGAAATCACGGTTGAAGGTGTTAAGCTCCTGGAAAGTTGCCTTAACCAGCGTCCTGACGAGACGTCCCTGGAAAAGATGAAGGCCAAGGAGTATGAAGCCGACGAAATCCGGCGCATCCTCATCGATGAGCTGCACAACACCTTTGTCACCCCACTCGACCGCGAAGACATCTTCAACCTATCCCTGCACGTGGATGAGATGATTGACTATGCCTTGACCACCCTGGAGGAAATGGTCCTGCTCAAGGTGGAGGCCGATGATCATCTACGGACAATGGTTTCGCTGGTGCGGCAGGAGGCCGAGGAGTTGACTATGGCCATGCACCGCCTCAGCGGCAATCCCCGCGTGGCCGGCGATCATGCCCGCCGGGCCAAAAAGCTAGAAAACGAGGTTGATCACCTTTATCGGGTGGCCGTGGCCGATTTGTTCACCAAGCCTAAGGATTTTAAGGAGTTGATGGCCATGCTTCGCCGCCGCGAAGTCTACCGTCACGTCTCGAATATGTCCGACCGGGCCGACGCGGCGGCGAATGTATTTGGGATGGTAGTAATGAAGCTGACATGACGACTCCACGTTTGATGTGGTATAATGGAGCTACAAAATTTTAGGAGCGGAGGAATGACGTGGCCGTACGAAACTTCAGTCTTAACCTGGATGACTCGACCTATCAAGCTGTTTTGAGGCGCGCTCAACGGGAGGGTAAAACAGCAGAGCAAGTGATCGCGGAACTGATCGCCGACTACGCCAAGGGCAGCGTTCCCAGCAGCGGGCCGACGACTTACACCGTCCAACGCGGCGATACCTTGAGCAAAATCGCCCGGACCGTTTATGGCGATCCCTACCAATACCCGCTGATTCAACAGGCCAACAATTTGGCTAATCCCGGCCAGATTTGGGTGGGCCAGGTACTTATCATTCCAGCTTTGGCTGCCCCCAGCCCAACGCCGACGCCATCTACCCCAGCCACACCTGCTCCTACACCTGCACCGGTTCCATCACCGCCTGCTCCCGCACCTGCACCCACACCAACCCCATCGCCAACCACTCCCGCACCCACGCCGGTGGTTGAGCCATCCACACCCATTCCTGGCGTCGAGTATAGTACTTTGTCTATCGCCGGCCCGCCCGCAGACCGCCCGGCCGACAAACATGCCGACCTCAACCTGGCCCTGCGCGGCTTCTCGCCTACAGCCGGTAAGTTGAGCCTGATCGATATGAGCGGGCCGACCGATCATCGCGCGCCACAATTGGCCGATCTTTTTACCGATAAGCGCAGAGGCGTTTTAACGAGCGTGTACAGCGTCAACGAGTGGAATTGGGAGCCGCTACCCAGCCCCGGCAAGCGCGGCGGCCCAATCACCGCCTACGAGGTGACGCTGGCCGGCTTTGAAACAGAAGTAGGGGAAACAATCCACGTGCCGGGAGCCAATTATGACATTGGCCAGGGGTATCAGGTGCTGGTGCTCTATGCCGATTCTAACCGTATTACCCTAAAATACACCCGGGAAGATAGCGTCGTCATTGGTTACACGGTCCACGTCGACGGCGTCTGCGTGGAACCCCGGCTACTGGACCTGTATAATCGAATGAACACCGCCGGGCGGAAACAACTGCCGGCGCTGCGAGCCGGTCAACCCTTTGGCCGTGCTCGTGGCTATGAGATCCAAGTCGCCATTCGAGACACCGGCCGTTTTATGGACCCGCGTGTGCGCAAGGATTGGTGGCGGGGCCGGTAAAAAGAATTTGGAGATAAACGAGCTTACGATTTTACCCTTCCAATCGCAGAACCAAGCCGAGGTCAAAAGCCTTATTTTGGCTGGACTGGCCGAGCATTGGGGCGAAATCGATCCATCCAAGAATCCAGACCTCGACGATATTAGCTCGACCTATACCCAGGCTACTTTTCTGGTAGCCTGGCTCGACGGCCAAATCGTGGGAACCGGCGCGCTCGTCCCCCGGTCAGACGGTGTGGCCGAGATTGTCCGCATGTCGGTAGCTGCCGAGAGGCGGCGGCAGGGTATCGGCAAAATAATCCTCCAACACCTCATCAAGCAGGCACAAACACGTGGGTATCGCCAAATCATTTTAGAAACTACGGCGACGTGGCATGAAGTGATTGAATTTTATCAACGGTGTGGGTTTCGCCTCACCCATTACCGTGATGGCGATATCTATTTTGCGCTTGATCTGACTGATTCCCAGGATATGCTGTAACTTTTTACCAAAATGGCCCACTCAAACCACGAGGCCAGGTGGGTAGATGACTTTTGGGTAACGCCTTGATGCCCTTAAGTACTTACTATTACTGTGTTTTTGGCCTATAGCCCGATCTTGACCAGGTGACTTATGGGTGAGAGGTTGATGACTTTTGGAACTATTCAGGCGTCTCTTTTTGTTGTATCCTATAGACAAGCTTGGAGTTGTCAGGAGACATATGTGATCGAACTGACCATCATCGTCTTGACTATGATTATCCTGATTGGCGCCGTTATAGTAGAAGAACTACGAAACCACTTCCCTCAACAATCCCAAGAACCAGACTCCACCCTGATTTCCAAGCCTCCTAGCAAGCCTTCCGGAGGACGCTCGCCTGAATAATCAATTTCCTAACGATCTCACTTAGCCTAAAACTTCTGACGCCGTTTTCCATTTCCATTCTTCGACCACTCTTTCAAATTCGACTCACCTTACAACCAGCACTTCAACTCATTTCACAGTCCGTTCGAGCGCCCAGATGGCTTACCCCCATAAAGGACCAGCTTCTAGCTGGTCCTTTATTTTCTCCAGATTCGACGCCTGACGAAAGTCTTTGCATTTTTGGGGAAGCCAGTGTAAAAATAACGATGTTTGGTCAATCCCCAAATTTATAGTAATAAGGTTATGTATGCGTGAACCAAAATTAAACTATAATATCGCGGTAATCCCAGGTGACGGTATTGGCCCAGAAATTGTTGAAACTACCTGCACTATCCTCCGGCGAGTAGCTGAGCTGGATAATTTTAGGTTGGAGTTCCTTTCGTATGAAGCCGGGGCTGTGGCTCATCAAAAATATGGCCAGGCACTGTCCGCCGAAACCCTGGCCGCTTTGCGCCAGGCTGACGCCATTTTTAAGGGACCAACCGGGCTGCCCCAAATCCGGTTGCCGGATGGCACCGAAGCCGGCGTTTTGGGTGGACGTCTGCGTAACGGCCTTGATTTATATGTTAACCTGCGCCCCATCAAACTATACCCTAACGCACCAACGCCGTTGGCGAATCGCCGCTCCGGGGAAATCGACTGGGTCATGATCCGCGAAAACACGGAGGGCCTCTACGCCAGCCGGGGTAATGGTGTGGTAGCGACCACAGGCCAGGCAGCGACCGATACCCTGATGATGACTCGCCTGGGCGTAGAGCGAATTGTGCGTTACGCCTTTGAGGAAGCGCGGCGGCGTAATGGGAAGAAGCGAGTTACATGCGTAGACAAAAGTAATGTCTTGCGCTCCTTTGCTTTTTTTCGGCAAATCTTCAAAGAAATTGCCTCAAATTATCCCGATATCGAACCGGATTACCTGTATGTAGACGCCGCCGCCCAGGCCCTGGTTTTGGAGCCGGATCGCTTCGACGTGATGGTAACCGAGAACCTTTTCGGTGATATTCTTAGTGATTTGGGTGGGGCTACTATTGGCGGGATTGGCCTGTGTGCCGGGGCAAACATTGGCGACCATTACGCCTACTTTGAGCCAATTCACGGTTCAGCGCCTAACCTGGCCGGAACCGGGCGAGCCAATCCTCTGGCCGCCATCTTGGCCGGCGGCCTGATGTTGAACTATCTGGGCCGGCGTAACTCCGCCGCCAGAATCGAACAAGCTGTCGAGCAAGCCCTGCTGCAAAAAACAGTCGTGCTCAGGCCGGACGGTTCGAGTGAAACTTCTATGGGGGCGGTAGCTGAGGCGATTAGCAGGCAACTTTTTAGCTCAGTATAGATCTCGACACAATTGCAAGGATGAAACGAGAGTAAATTATGAGCAGCGGTCAACTGACAATGGATAACAAACAACGGATACCCATAAAAGTCCTTTTTGTCTGTGCAGGCAACATTTGCCGTTCGCCGATGGCGGAAGCGGTTTTTCAGCATTTGGTCGTACAGGCGGGTTTAAGTGATCGGTTTCAGATTGAATCCGTAGGTACCGACGCCTACCACGTAGGGGAGCGTACCCATCCCGGCACCCGGCGTGTTTTGGCCGAACACGGTATTCCCTGTCACAGTACAGCCCGGCAGTTGGTTCGGGCCGACTTGGTCGGAGCCGACTACATCGTGGTTATGGATCGCTACAACCTGTCGGATGTGCAGTCCATGGCCTCCCGCGTTTCGCTCGATGACCGGTTACACCTGCTCCTCAACTTTGCCGAGGGTCAACATTTGCAAGATGTACCCGACCCCTACTATACCGGCAATTTTGAGCAGGTATACGAGTTAGTCCAGGCCGGCTGCCAGGGCCTCCTGGCCCATATCCGCCGGGAACAGGGAATATAAATAAAGTGGACCTAAATTTACCAGAAGCACTCAAAGCTGAAATTATCGCCCGGTTGGGGGTAAAAATTGTTAAGACTGAGCCGGTTGGCGGCGGCGATATTAGCCGCTCCTTACAAATTGACCTGACCGACGGTCAAAGGGTGCTGGTCAAGTGGCATCCGGCGGCCATACCGGGCCTTTTTACGGCTGAACAGCGGGGATTAGACTTGCTGCGCACTGCCGGGGCTGTCCGCGTGCCGCAGGTGTTGGCTCATGGTGAGACAGAGGACGATTGCCCGGCTTTTATTGTCCTCGAATGGCTCGAAACCGGCCCAAAAACGGCCCGCAGTGCGGAGGCTCTGGGCGCCGGTTTAGCCACGCTGCACCGGGTCACCGATTCTTCTTTTGGCCTGGATCACGATAATTTTATCGGCGCCAACCCGCAGCCCAATCACCCCGGTGACGATTGGGGCGTTTTTTTCTGCGAGCAGCGCCTGGTCTTTCAGATGGAGTTGGCCGGACAAAACGGCCTCATGCCTCGGCAGCGCGCCCGCTGGTTGGATCATTTGCTGGCCCGCCTGGGTGACTGGCTGCCGGCCCATCCGCCTGCTTCCCTGGTGCATGGTGATTTGTGGGGCGGCAACTGGCTGGCAACGGCGACCGGCGAACCCGTACTGATTGACCCGGCGGTTTACTATGGCCATCGCGAAGTTGACCTGGCCTTCACCGAGCTTTTTGGCGGTTTCCCAACCGCTTTTTACGCCGCCTACAATGAAGCCTGGTCACTGGACCTTGATTACTCGGAACGTAAAGACATTTACAATCTCTACCACCTGCTGAACCACCTCAACCTTTTTGGCGAGAGCTATAGTAGCAGGGTCGATTCAATTTTGCGGCGGTATGGAGGCTAAATAGACACTTGTAGCCCTATCATTGATGACCTGTAACTACTCAGCCCTACTCCTTCCACGACCGCCGACGGCTGACGGCTGACCGCCACACCTTGTACAACAGTCGCTTTCTCTGGCGGTCGGCAGTCTGCGGTCTGCGGTCAGGAATACTCAATTTGGGGTAGCCTGAGTAGTTACGATAACCTTTTATCAATGATTGTGAATTATGAGTTGTCAATGGTTCGATACGTTTGCTTTGCTCGTTAATAATTAATGATTGACAATTCACAATTCACAATTAATTAAATTCTGTGTTATAATTGCACCACTTTTCCAGGAGACCTATATGAAAATCGCTCTAGATGCGATGGGCGGCGATCGCGCCCCGGCGGCGGTAGTTTATGGGGCTGTTTGGGCGGCGCGAGATTTTGGACTGACTGTCCAACTTGTAGGCCAGCCTGAAGCCATCAAAGCCGAACTGGCCAAACATGATGAAGCCGCCAAGCTGGATTTGCCCATCATCCCCGCCAGTGAAGTTATTGAAATGCACGAACACCCCTCCGCTGCGGTGAAAAATAAAAAAGATTCCTCCATGGTTGTCGGCATGCGCTCGGTCAAAACCGGTGAAAGTGATGCTTTTGTGACCGCCGGAAATTCGGGTGGAGCGCTGGCGGCGGCGCTGTTTGGCCTGGGCCGGATCAAAGGCATTAAACGCCCGGCGCTCAGTAGCGTTTTTCCTAATGACTCTAAACATGGCTACTGCTTTATACTCGATATTGGGGCCAATACCGATGTGCGCCCCGAGTATTTGCTTGAGTTTGCCATCATGGGACATCATTACGCCAGCCAGGTGTTGAATATTCCCAATCCTCGGATCGGCCTGTTGTCCACCGGCGAAGAGGAAGACAAGGGCAATATGTTAATCCAGGAGGTCACACCGCTTCTCAAGACCAGTAACCTCAACTTCATCGGCAATGTCGAAGGCAAAGATATTCCAACGGGTCTGGCCGATGTGGTGGTTACCGATGGCTTTACCGGCAATATTTATATTAAGGGCGCTGAGGGTGTAGCCTCGATGATTCAGAAAAGATTAGAGCAGGAAATCCGTGCCCGACCCCTGGCCATGGTGGGGGCGTTGTTAGCCCGTAACGCCTTTCGCGCTCTAAAAGCCAAGCTGGATTATCGCGAATTTGGCGGCGGCCCCCTGTTGGGTATCAATGGTGTGGTCATTATCGCCCATGGCCGCTCCGATGCTTACGCCATCCGTAATGCTATTCGTGTTGCCAAACAGGCCGCCGAAAAAGACATTGTTGGGGTCATTGAGCGGGGCCTGAGCGAATCAAGAGATCAGCCGATCGGTGAATCAACGAATGGCCGAAAAAATGGGTTATTATAGCGGTAATTACAAGTAACCCTCCGTGAGGAGATTTCTGCATCCATAATCGTAAATCCAAAATCGTAAATCCAAAATCCAACCACCAGCGTGTTGTTATTACCGGCATCGGTGCGCTTACGCCCGTAGGTCATTCCGTTGCAGAAACGTGGGCCAATCTGGTCAAGGGTCAATCCGGCATCGCCGATATTACCCTTTTTGAAGCTAAAAACCTGCCGGTTCGCTTTGCCGGAGAAGTGAAAGATTTCAAGCCTGATCCTTACCTCTCCTTTAAAGAAGCAAAGCGAATGGCTCGCTGCTCGCAATTTGCGCTCATTACTACAGCGCAAGCCATTGAGGACGCCGGCCTGGCCTACCCTTTCGCTGATGGGCTGGCAGAGAGAAGCGGCGTTTTGTTGGGTACGGCTATGGGCGGCTTCGACAGGGCCGAAGACGGCCTGCGTGATTACCTGGAACGCGGCCTGGGTAAGGTTAGCCCTTTTTCTTTACCGGCGGCTTTGCCCAATTTGTCCACCTTTCACGTTTGTGTTAGGCTCAATGCCCAGGGCTACAGTAATACTACGGCGACCGCCTGCGCCGCCGGGACCATTGCCCTGGCCGAGGCGGCTGAGGTGATCAAGCGTGGACGGTGTGAGGTGATGATTGCCGGTGGGGTGGAAGCAGCCATTACGGAAACGACCCTGGCCGGCTTTGCAGCCATGCGGGCGTTATCTACCCGCAATGATGACCCGGCCCACGCTTGCCGCCCCTTTGAGGCTACCCGCGATGGATTTGTGGTGGGCGAAGGCTGCGCCATGTTCGTCCTGGAACGATTGGACCACGCCCTGGCCCGGCAGGCCCACATCTACGCCGAAATTCTGGGCGGCGCTCACTCGTCCGATACCTATCACATCGCTGTGCCCGATCCAGACTCCAGGGGCGCCATCCGTACTATCCGCTGGGCATTGGCGGATGCCGGCGTGGACATCGGCCAGGTTGATTACATTAATGCCCACGGGCCTGGCACGCCGTTAGGCGATGCCGCCGAAACCTTGGCCATCAAATCCGTCTTTGGCGAGCAAGCTTACCAGGTGCCGGTTAGCTCGACCAAAAGTATGCTCGGCCATTCGTTTGGGGCAGCCGGGGCGATTGAGGCCCTGGCCTGTGTAAAGTCTATCGAAACCGGCTGGATTCATCCAACCATTAACTATCAAATACTTGACCCAAATTGCGATCTGGATTACGTGCCCAAGCAAGCTCGCCGGCATCAGGTCAACATTGTTTTATCGAACTCGTTTGGTTTAGGCGGCCAAAACGCATGTTTGGTGCTGGGAAAATATAAGGATTAACACTATGAGGGTTTACACCAATACTAAGATCATCGCCAATCGTTCCAAGTGGGCCAAACGGGTTGCCCCTGTGACCATGCTTTTTCTCATCGGCGGCCTGGTTACCAACTTTATGAGCATCAACCAGCCTCAATACTTCCAAATCACCATGATTCTGCTGGCGTTAGGCTTTGTTTTTGCGACCATCAGTTCTTATTTGGTCAATCGTTGGGTCCGCGAGCCTCGGGCCGACCAAGTTTTGAGCGCTACACTCAAAAAATTTGGCAACGATTTTCTTCTGTTCAACTACACCTCAAAAGTTCCGCACGTGCTGCTTACGCCCAGCCGCTTGTATGCGATTGTCGTCAAAAATCAGGATGGAAAAATTTCGGTGAATGGCCGTCGTTTTTCTCGAAAATTCACCTTTAGTCGTTTTCTCAAATTCTTTGCCGACGAGGGGATGGGCGCTCCCCACGCCGAAGCGGAGAGTCGAGCCGATAGCTTAGTTAAACTGCTCCGCAAAACTATGCTCGACGAAGAAATTCCAGAGATCAAGCCACTTATCATTTTTTCCCACAAAAATGTTGATCTCACAGTCAATAACCCTGATATTCCGGTAATGCGCTCAGGCGAGCTAAAAACGTTTTTGCGCGAGCAGGATAAAAACAGGACAATTTCTGCGGTCCAACGTCAAAAACTCACCGAGTCTCTCGCCGGTCAGTGGCAAGAAGTGAAAGAATAAAAGGAGTGTTCACGAGCCTATGACACGCCACCGATAACGAAAATGTCTTTCGGCGGTCGGCGGTCTGCCGTCAGCGGTCTATTTACACAGGAGTTAAGCTATGCCTTTCAATCACAAGCAATATAACGCCAATTTTGTACGCAGCGCCGGCATTGCCAATCAGCCCGTCAATACCGACCCCAAATATGGGGTGCGGATTGTCGAGGCGGATGCCGTTTCAGGCGAAACCTATTGGAAGATCGTCGGGGTACATCATCTCTTGCCTGAAGAAAACGTCAGCAAACATAATATTTATATCGAGGCCCTGGATGAACAAGGCAACCGGATCAAAGGCCCCTTCGCCTGGGCCGGCTGGACCTGGGAAGGCCGGCGGCCCAACGAGCGAGCTGATCCTGTGCCTCTGGACAAGCCTGACGCCGAAACCGGGGGTGATATAGCCATTCACTTTGGACAGAAGGCGTCGATCTGGATCAAAGGGTTGAACCGCGACGCCAATGATAAGAGTGATCGGATCGAAAACCTCCACACGGCTCACCCTGATGAGCCGCTGCCCGATGGCCGCCTGTTGAATACGTTGGGCCATCATTCTTTCTATGTTGTGTTTCAGCGCACCCGCAAGCAAGCTCAAACTGCTCCAATCAGCACGACCCCGGCGCCTGCTACGCCTCCTGCTCCACCGGCGCCGCCAGCGCCAACGCCACAGCCGCCGCCAGCGCCAACATCACCAACCCCAGCGCCACAACCTCAACCTCAACCTGCGGCTAAAAGTATCAACTATTATTTGCTTTTTGGCCCGCCTAACAGCCGGGGGCGACAAACAAATCTGCTGCTGGCTGTCAATTATGTTTTGACCTTCTCCCCTACCGTTGGCTTCAGCGTCGAGGAGGCTAAACGGGCTAGCCAGGTCACTATCATCGGCGAGGGTATCACTCTGGTCGATCAGCAGGCGCTTCGTAATGCGGGTGTACAAGTCGAGGTGTTGGCTGGCGATCCCTATGAGATCGAAGCCCGGCTCAATGCCCGCATCCGAGCCGGACGCGCTTTTGGCGGATAACTGAAACGCGAAGCGTGGAGGAAGGGAGGGTTGGAGGATTGGCTGGAGAACTGGAAGAAAGGAGGGGTGGAGAAAGGGAAGGACCGCTCACCCCTCCCCGCTTCGCCTTCCACCCCTCCCCGCTTCGCCTTCCACCCTTCTTGATTGAATTTATTGCGGTTGCTGTTCTCCTGGCCCTGGCCAGCGTTGGTTTTTTTTGGCAGATACTCTTCACCTCAACCACCTGGATGCCGGCCGGCGGAGGCGATTTAGCCCCTTTTCTTTACCCTAACTACCACTTTGCCGCCGAGCAGCTACGCCAGGGCGTCATTCCCCTGTGGAACCCTCATCTTTACAGCGGCGCACCCTTTGCTGCCGACATTCAATCCGGCCTTTTTTATCCTGTCAATTTACTCGTTTTTCTACTCGTACCTGATTTAACTTACGAGTGGCTGGAGTACCTGGCTGTTTTCCACTTTTGGCTGGCCGGGATAACCATGTATCTGTGCCTGCGGCTATTACGACCGCCGACCGCCGACCGCCGACCTCCAACCTCCAACCTCCAACCTCCAACCTCCAACCTCCAACCCCCAACCTCCAACCTCCAACCTCCAACCTCCAACCTCCAACCTCCAACCTTCAACCCCCAACCCCCATCTCCCCTCTTGCCGCCTTCGCCGGAGCGCTGGCTTTTGAGTTCAGCGATCTGTTCATTGTCCACTTCGGCAACTTAAATATGATTGCCGTAGCCGCCTGGCTGCCGCTGGTCTTTTTACTCTTTCAGCGTAGTCTCGCTCAAAAAAGCTACGGCCTGGCTGCCGCCAGCGGAGTGATACTGGCTGTGGCCACCCTGGCCGGACACATCCAGATTACTTTGTTTATCCTCCTCACTTTAGGCCTTTACACCCTCTGGTATTTTGGATTTACGATTTACGATTTACGATTTACGATTAACTCTTTACATTTCACTTTCATCTTTCATCCTTCATCCCTCACGCGAAGCGTTCATCCTTTACTTGCCCTCCTCCTCACCCTGACTGTCACCGTCGGCTTATCGGCCCTGCTGCTCTTCCCGGCCTACGAAATGAGCCGCTATACCCCTCGCGCCGAACTGCCTTATGCAGAAGCCGCCGCCTACTCGCTCCATCCGGTCCAATTGGTCGGCCTGCTCGTTCCGAATTATTTTGGCCGTGATCCGGCCCTGCATTGGGGACCGTGGGAGCGGGTTGAAACCGGTTATATTGGCCTGATGACGCTGCTGCTGGCGCTTATTGGCGCTCTGTTTTACCCTGGCGGCCGCCTAAAGACCTTTTTTATGGGTTTGGGACTGATCGCCCTGCTGCTGGCAATGGGCGGATATACCTTTTTGCATGGCTGGCTTTACGCGCTTGTACCCGGTTTCGACCAGCTCCGCGCCCCGGCCCGTTTTATCCTGCTGCTGGATTTTAGCCTGGCGGCGCTGGCTGCCTTTGGCTTGCACCAACTGCTCCAACCGTTTGGCGACGCTCCTGCCGCCGCTCTGAAAAAGCTGCTCAAGCTGCTTGCCTGGATTCTGGGGGGACTCATTGTCGTGGCGACGCCGCTCAGTTACTTCGCCGTGTTGATTACCCAGGACCGCAACCCGGCCATCTTCAACCGGGCCGTCGGCGCGGCGGCGGGCGTGGTTATGTTTGCTGTCTTTGCTATAACCGCTTTGGTGGTCATTTTTCTGGTTGTCTATCGCCGCTGGCGCGGCTGGGGGGCCGGATTGGCCGTAATTGTCGTTATCGGGCTAGACCTCTTCACCCTGGGTTACAACGTCGACGTCGGCCATACCAACCCGGTCAAGGGGTTCGATCACCCGGCGGCGCTGGCCTTTCTGCGCAGCGACCCCGGCCTGTACCGCATTGAAGCGACTACCGATGTCTGGCACGCCTGGCAGCCGAATATGGCCTTGTTGCACGGCCTGCACGACGTGTGGGGCTTATACAATCCACTCACCCTGGCCGATACGACCCTCTACTGGGAAGGTGCGCCCCCGCGCCGTACCGGCCGATACAATTTCCTGGGCATTAAATACATTATTGCCGGCAAAGCCGGCGCTCCCGCCGATGGCAACATCGTCCCGGTTTTCGACGGCGACCCAGACATCAACATTTACCTCAACCAGGATGCGCTGGCTCGTGTTTTATTTATCAACCAGGCTATCGTCGTCCCCAACCACGATGCTGCCTGGACTGCTATCCGCGCCGAGAACTTTAACCCAGCCACAACCGTCATCTTAGAAGCAG
>CAZUNT010000096.1:0-1504 GCA_964622215.1 uncultured Caldilineaceae bacterium | reverse complement strand
CAGTATGATCTCCATACTGTCACCCTCTCCGTCGACGCTAACCAGCCCGGCTACCTGGTCCTGCCCGATGCCTACTATCCCGGCTGGCGGGCTACCGTCGACGACCGGCCGGAACCCATCTGGCGGGCCAACTACGCCTTCCGCGCCGTTTACGTGCCGGAGGGACAGCATACGGTCCAGTTTGTGTTCGATCCGCTGATTTGGAAGGTGGGCCTGACCGTCAGCGGGATGACGTTGGTAGGATTGTTAGGCTGGGTGGGGTGGAGGATTTTCGGCAGAAAAAAAGTATTGACGTAAATAAAGGTTGGCGGTAAACTACCATTATCATTGTATACGTAGGACCTGATTATGAGCGAAGAAAACATCAAAGAAGCGAGGGCTGCTTATACTATCTCTGCCATTCGATTGACTATTCCCCCGGAGTGGGATTGGTTGAAAACCCTCAATGCTGAAGAACGGTCCGCCTTCTTGCAGGAAGTTATTGACCTCATCGCTGTCTCTCAGCCATCCACGAGTTGGAGAAAGCTCGCCGAACGAATTGCAGCCTGGCAAAAGCGCGCTGAAACACAGGAAACTCAAGCCTTGACCAAGTTAAAGCAGCAATTTGTCGAAGAGGGTGGTTCACCTGAAGTGGCCTCGCTGCTAGGCAAATACCGGGGCCGACTCAGCTCGGTTGACGAGTTTATCCAAAATAAACAAATTGAAAAATCTTTGGAGCAATAATGGCTCAAGTGCCTGCCTACGTTTTGGATGCCTCAGCCCTCATTGCTTTTCTCACAGCGGAAGAAGGCAGTGCCCTGGTAGCCAGATTATTAGATCAAGCTGAACAAGGGCAGGTAGAACTGTACTTAGCAGCCATTAACCTCTTTGAAGTCTACTATGATTTCCTCAAGCGGGGTGCTGACCAAAACCAGGCCAAAGAATTCCTCGATGCCCTCTACAGCCTCCCCATCTCTATCGCCGATAAATTGGACCGTGTCTGGCTAGAACAGGCCGCCCAGTTCAAAGTCACCTACAAAATCTCCGTTGCTGACGCTTTAGGTTTAGCTTTAGCTCAACAACTCCAAGCGTTTCTTGTTACTGCCGACCACCATGAATTTGATGCCATTGAAACAGCAGGCACAGCTCAGTTGTATTGGATCCGGTAACATCTCTTTCACAATAGCAACAATGATTGGAGATAAAATGGAGGCAAAACACGCGGATTTACACGCGCCTGATACCATCCGGTCTGTAGCTGATGTTGCTTATCTTTTCATCAGGCGCCATTTAACCCCTTCAAGGAAACTGGCGCTACCCATTCAAATCAGCGAGGTTATCTTAGAAGATGAGATTCCGTTCTGATTTTCTTAATTGGCGTAATACCATCTTAGTCACGTTATTGGCACTTGCTACCCTTGCCTGCAACCTGGGCGAACTATCATCCCTCGTCTCTCCCCCTACCCCTGCGCCGACCGCTACCCCCAGCCCCACCGCGACTCCTACGGCTGCCGTTTTGCCGGCA
>CAZUNT010000095.1:0-26170 GCA_964622215.1 uncultured Caldilineaceae bacterium | reverse complement strand
TCCAAGTTGGCCCGCCTTAACTTATCAGCCGCCAACATTGCGTTGTAATATTAATGAGCCTCCGTTTTTATTTGCTAAAACCTTCCCGTCAAACCTGTCAGGTCTTGCAGACCTGACAGGTTTTTAGATAGACTCTTACTTGGCGCTGAAGCCCTTTTCCTTCAAGGCAACCTGTCCGGCGGCCAGGCGGGTGATTGGCACGCGGAAGGGAGAGCAGCTTACGTAGTTCAGGCCGACCTTGTGGCAGAAGAAGACCGACTTGGGATCGCCGCCGTGTTCGCCGCAGATACCGACTTCGAGATCGGGGCGGGTCGTGAAATCTGGTTATTGAGGTTTTGGTCATTATATTTTTATTCCCGCCAAGGGATCTAACTCCTAAGCTGATTTCCCCGCTAGAAAAGCCCTTACAATCTCTCCTTTAGACCTGGCGAATATTGGGACCGGTGTTGTACCCTCGCTCGTCAAAGGGTTGGAGTTCCTCCAGCCAAATCTGCTCCAGCAACGTCAATTCGTCGCTCAGCTTGAAGTTCGGCTCGTCTCTAACCTGGACCACCTCCAGAATTTCGAAGATGAACTTATCGGGGCCAAATTCATTCCAGTCGTGTTGCAACGCTTTATTGCGATGGCTGCCGATAGTCAGCATAAACTGGTGGCCGTTCAACACACCTTCCAGGTTCAGACTGCTGCCCAGCAGCACCTTGTCGTTGATGGTATTTTTCACCTGGAAGACACCGGCCGGTTTCTGCCGTTCCTGATAATCCCGCTTGAGTTCCTTTTTTGATTTCACCTCGGTTACCCTTAACAATTCTATTTCAGGCGCTGAAGTCAATATTCACCCCAGCCCTGGTGGCCGGCTTCCGCCGGATATTCGCCGGTGATTATACCTTAATGCTTCCTGAGTGGCGAAGGTGCTGAGCTGTGCTATAATTTGAATTGTTCACGAGCCACAGAAATCGGTTAGTTTTCTGGTGGACAGCATGCGTGATAAAAATCTCCTCACCAAAACGTGGCGTGGGTTAACCCGGTTAAACGTGGCCGCGGTTATTATTCTCCTCGTTTTACTGCTGACCGCGCCCGGCTCTTGTTTTCCCCAACTATCGCCCCCCATCACCACCGACGCCGCCCGGTTGGCTCATTGGCAAACGAGCGTACAAACACGCTATGGCGGATCAACCGATTTTTTGGCCGCGTTGGACGTTTTTGACTGGTTTCATGCTCCCCCTTTTTTGACCTCGTTGGCGCTGCTGGCTGTAGCTATGTTGGTTTGTACCCTAGATCGTTGGCGGGCGGTGTGGTGGCGAGTTTTTCGCGCACCGGTTAACAGCCCCGACGCTATGTTTGAGACGGCCGCCTGCACCGCCAGCCTCCAAGCGCCTTCACTGACTGCCCCTCTCCTGCTTGAGCGCCTGCGTGAGCGAGGCTTTTATGTCCGGGTTGAAACGAGCGGCGACACCCACCACCTGCGCGGCGACCGCAACCGGCTGAACCCGCTGGCCACCCTGGTCACCCATCTGGCCGTTTTGCTCTTGCTGCTGGGCGCAATTTTGAGCAGCCGGTTTGGCTGGCAAAACACCTTAACCCTCAACCCAGGCGAAACCGCCGGTTTAAGGGAGGGCAGCCTGTCGGTGCGGAACGACGACTTTTCAATTATCCGTTATGCCAACGGGGCGGTGGCTAACTATGAAGCTGCCATCACCCTCCTCGAAGCGGGGCAAGAAATGGCTCGTCGCCCTATCCGCGTCAACGAACCGCTGACTTACAACGGCATTGGCCTGTACCTGCGTGGTTATGGCGGCAGCGAAGGCCGTTACAGTATCACTTTGCTGGCCAAGCGTGACCCCGGTTATGGCCTGGTCATTACTGCCGGGTTTTTGCTGTTGTTTGGCCTGACCGTCAGCTTTTACCTGCCCCACTACACTATTCACGCCCGGATCAGCGCGGACGGCGTGCTCCGCTTGGCCGGTCGGGCCGGCCGCTATGCTCATGATTTTGAGCGGGAGTTTGCGGCGTTAGTGGCAGAACTGGGGGGGAGGCCATGCTAATTGGCCTGGCTTACGCCCTGGTATGGGGCGCTCTGGCTGTTTATATCGGGTATGCCAGGAGTGGCCGCGCCGGTATAGGCTGGACCGCAATTGGCGTTATGCTTATAGAGTGGGGGCTGTTAACCGCCGGGCTGGTCCAGCGCGGGCTGGCCGCCGGTCATTGGCCGCTGACCACCCGGTATGAAGTGGCGCTTTGGCTGTGGTGGGCCATTGCCGGCATTGGCCTGCTATTGGAATTTAGCCGGTTTCGTGGGGGGGTAAAGGCTCAACCTGCCGGACATGACCGGCAGACCGGCGGTTTTGTCGTCGCGATTGCCCTGTTGGCGGCGACCTACGCCGTTTTCCGCCCTGCCGAGGAACAGACTATCACCCCCCTGTTACCCGCCCTCCGCTCGGCCTGGCTGCAACTTCACGTGCTGACCAGCGTAGTTGGCTACGGCGCTTTTGGCGTCGCCGCCGGGCTGGGGTTAAGGCAATTACTTTTAAGGAGTGCGGATTTTAATCCACACCTTGAGCGGGCGATGGGTCGAGCTGTGGCCCTGGGCTTTCCCTGGCTGACCCTGGGCATTCTGACCGGCGCTATCTGGGCGCAACAAGCCTGGGGCCGTTACTGGGGCTGGGATCCCAAAGAAACCTGGGCGCTGGTCACCTGGTTGTGGTATGTGCTGGTTTTGCATGTGCAGCCGCTGCATCGTTGGCGCGGCCGGCCGCTGGCTGCCCTGGTTGTGGCCGGCTTTGGCCTGGTGATTTTCACCTTTGTCGGCGTACCCTGGCTGGTGCAGGTGGTCAGATTGGAAAGTTTGCACGGCTTTTGAGAGAGGCATAAGATGAAAAAAATCACCCGGCGCCAATTTCTCCTCAATAGTGGATTGCTGGCTGCCGGTGGTGTTGGCCTGGCTGCCGGTTTGAGCGGCAACCGCTGGTGGGAGGGGCCGCCGAGTGAAGCCGGTCAGGCCGTCACCCCAGAGCCGCCCGGCCCCTGGACGATTGAGGCGCGGTATTACGTCTCGTTTACCAGCGAAGGTTCGCTCAACTGTGCTGCCTGCCACAGTCAAACCGAAGAACCGCTGCCCGTGTCTTACTGCCACACCCCCCATACCGGCAGCTACGTCCAATGCCGGCTCTGTCCCCATCGCTGCATCATTGCCGATGGCGAGCGGGGTCGCTGCCGGACCCGCGAAAACCGGGCGGGACGGTTATATTCGCTGGTTTACGGCAATCCCTGCGCCGTCCACGTGGACCCCATCGAGAAAAAACCCTTCTACCACTTTTTGCCCACCGCTGCCGCCTTCTCCCTGGCGACCGCCGGGTGTAATTTGCGCTGTCTTTACTGCCAAAATTGGGAAATTTCACAGTTTACCCCTGAAGAAACTCAAAACGAAGACCTGCCCCCGGCCAGGGTGGTCGAGTATGCCCTGGCCGTTCCGGCTCCGGTTATTGCCTACACCTACTCCGAGCCGACTGCCTTTTACGAGTATATGCTGGACACGGCCCGCCTGGGCCGGCAGGCCGGCCTGCGCAACGTGGTCATTTCGGCCGGCTTTATCAACCCTGAACCGCTGGTGGAAGTGTGCGCCGCCGTAGACGCCATCAAAATCGACCTGAAAGGGTATGACCCTGACTTTTACCGCCAGGTGTGCGAGGCCGAATTGGAGCCGGTGCTGCAAACCATTCAAACCATCTACCAGAGCGGCGTCCACCTGGAAATTGTCAACCTGGTGGTGCCTACCCTCAACGATAACCTAGAACAACTGCGCGCCCTGGCCCGCTGGCTGGCCAAAGAACTCAGTCCGGACGTGCCGCTGCACTTCAGCCGTTTTTATCCGCAGTATAAACTGCTCAACCTGCCGCCCACGCCGGTGGAATGGGTGGAACAGGCGCGAGACATCGCCCTGGCCGAAGGCGTCCGGTTTGTTTACGTGGGCAATGTGCCGGGCCACCCCGGCGACAACACCTATTGCCCGGCCTGCGGTAAAACTATCATTGCGCGCCAGGGGTTCACCGTGCAGGAATATCACCTCAAAGGCGGGGCCTGCGCTTATTGCGGCCAGGCTATCCCCGGCGTCTGGTGGTCCGATACGCCGGGCGGCGAGCCGGTGACGGTGCCGGCGGGTCCACCGGACTAGTGAATTGGGAGGAGTTGTCACGAGCTAACGCACACCACCGATGATGAAAATCTGGAGTGCAGAATTAATTCTGCACTCCAGAAAGGCTATTTACGAAGGAGTCCACAGATGAACACGGATGGACGCAGATTTTTTAATTATGCTGGCTATTTTAAGTTATTCCCATTGATTCTATTTGTGCTGTTTATCGCCGCCTGCGCCGGAGCGCCGCTGCCCGGCGAGACCCCGGCGGCGGTCTCGCCGGTTGTAGGAGCTAAGGCGACGCCGCTCCCCACGCCACCTCCCCAAACCCCACTCGCTGCGCCCGCCGTGCCGCCCGGCCAAATTCGCGCCCCGGCTGTGGCCGGCGCCTGGTATCCCGACGACCCTACCACCCTGGCCGCGCTGATGGATGAGTTACTGGCCGGAGCTAAGCCGGTGGAGGGCGAACCGTTGGGCTTGATCGTGCCGCACGCCGGTTATACTTATTCGGGGCCGGTGGCCGCGTATGGCTTTAAACAACTGGCAGGCGTGGATTATGACACAGCCGTCATTATTGCCGCCGACCACCAGCTTCCTCTGTCCAACCCTATTTCGGTTTGGGCAGAAGGAGGCTTTAAAACCCCACTGGGGGTGGTACCGGTAGACGTGGAGGTGGCCCAGGCGCTCGTCGCCGCCGATGCGCGCATCACGTTTGACCCCACCGCTCACGAGGAAGAGCACCCTCTCGAAATTGAATTGCCCTTCTTACAGCGGGTCTGTCCGCGCTGCAAAATTGTGCCGATATTGATGGGGGCGGATGATGACCGGACGGTAGAGGCGCTGGCTAACACGCTCATCAAGGTGCTGGGCCACCGGCGGGCGGTGGTCATTGCCTCGTCCGATCTATCCCACTATCCCTCTCTGGCCGACGCCGTGCGGGTGGATGGCGCCACCCTGGCCGCCATCGAAACCGGTGACCCGGCGGAGGTGCGGACAACCCTGGCGGCCTCGATGAGCGCGGGCGTGCCTAATCTGGCTACCTGCGCCTGCGGCGAAGGCCCCATTCTGGTAACTATGCGGGTGGCAGCCGCTCGCGGGGCCAACACGGTCACGCTTATAAATTACGCCAATTCTGCCGACTCGCCCCAGGGCGACCCAGCGCAGGTGGTAGGTTATGGCGCGGTGATGTTCTGGCGCTACGACCCGCCCGATTTGACCGCCGCCCGACAGGCGGAACTGCTCAAACTGGCCCACGCGGCCATCGCCAGCTACCTGGATACCGACCAGGTACCCACTTTTGAGACAGACGATCCGGTGCTGGCTCGTCCTGCCGGCGCTTTTGCCACCCTGACAAAAAACGGCGAATTGCGGGGCTGTATCGGCCACATGGAGGCCGACACGCCGTTGGTCCAAATTGTGCCGCAAATGGCTATCGCCGCCGCTGTCTCCGACCCTCGTTTTCCGTTGTTAACCCCCACCGAACTGGCTGAAATCAAGCTCGAAATTTCTGTCCTGTCGCCGCTGCACCGTGTCGCCAACTTTGACCAAATCCAGATCGGCACGGATGGCCTGCTCATCAAACAAAACGGCCAACAAGGTGTCTTTTTGCCCAAGGTGCCGGTGGAACAGGGCTGGAATCGAGACCAATACCTGGAGAATCTGTGCTACAAGGCCAGCCTGCCCGGCGACTGTTGGCATAAAAATCCTACGCTTTATTCTTTTACCGCCGTCGTTTTTGGGGAATGATGAAACCCCCTTCTTACTCCCTGGCTGCCATTGGCTTCACCTCGACCATAGCCCAGATTGTGCTGATGCGCGAGTTGGTCGCCACCTTTTACGGCAACGAATTGCTCTTTGGCTTGGCGCTGATGAGCTGGCTGGCCTGGGGCGCTGTTGGCGCGTGGGGATTGTCTGGACTGGCCGCCCGCCCTCGTTGGGGCTGGGGAACCCTGGCCGGCGGACTGGCGCTGGTCGGGGTAATATTCCCGGCGCAAATCATTTTTGTCCGTGAAACGCGGGCGCTGCTGGGCGTAATGCCGGGAGCTTTCGTTGAGTTTGGGCCGATGGTGGGGGCTATTGGGTTGATGCTGGCCCCCTTGTGCCTGCTGATCGGCTTTCTATTTGTTCTAGGCACGCGCTTGACGGTTGAGGCAGGTTATCCACCGGGACAGGCCTATGTCTGGGAAAGTATCGGCGCCGTGGCCGGCGGCGCGTTGTTTAGTTTTCTGTTGATTTACTGGCTTGACCCATTCCAAACGGCTTTGCTGGTGACATCAGCCAACCTGGTCGTGGCCGCCTGCCTCTGGCTATCCTCTCGCCTCACTCGCCCTCTCCTCTTCACGTCTCTCCTCTCCCTGCTGTTACTCCTCTTCTCCCTGCTGTTGGGCCGCGCTCTGCACCAGGCCACCCTGGGCCGGCAATGGCCCAACCTGGCCTTCGCCGCCGATTCGCCGTACGGCCGCCTGGTCATCCAGGCCCGCGACAGCCAACGGGTCTTTTTTGAAAATGGGCTGCTGGCTTTTGAAACTCAAGGTACATTTGCCGAAGAAGTTGTCCATTTCCCCCTGCTGACTCACCCCCACCCTGACCAAGTGCTGCTTGTGGGGGGAGGTGTGGCCGGGAATTTGCGCGAAATTCTCAAACATCCCCTCATCAACGTGACTTATGTCGAACTTGACCCCCTCTTGATCGAGGCGGCCCGGCAGTATCTTCCGCCGGCGGATGTCGCCCCTCTGGACGACCCGCGGGTTAGCCTCGTTCTGAGCGATGGGCGGCACTATATCAAGCAAAGTCCAACCTTGTTTGATGTCATTATCCTTGACCTGCCCGAACCGGCTACCGGCGCGTTGAACCGCTTTTACACCCAGGAATTTTTTACCGAAGCACGCGCCAGGCTTGAGCCAGGCGGCATTTTGGCGCTGGGATTGCCTTCGGCAGAGAATTACTGGAGTCCAGAACTGACACGGCGCAACAGCGCTATTTACCGCACCCTCAAGGCGGTTTTTCCAGAAATAGTGGTCATCCCTGGCGAACACAATTTTTTCCTGGCCTCTGCCAGCCCGCTGGAAACAGAACCGGCAGCGCTGGCGGCGCGATTGACCGGGCGCAGCATCCAAACCCGCTGGGTTACACCGGAGTACCTGAGCTACATCTTCACCACCGACCGCTTTGTGGGGGTACAGCAAGCTCTGGCAGCAGCAGCCGAGGTGCGGATCAACACCGACCTGGCCCCAGTTTGCTACTATTATGACCTGGCGTTGTGGCTCTCGCGTTTTTACCCGGCGGCGATAGAGCCATTACGCTATATCTTTGAGGGCGCCAGCCTGTTCAAAATCGGCTGGCTGGCTGCGCCGCTGGGGGGGATTGTCATCCTGACCCGCTGGCGGCGGCGGTGGGCCGTGCCGGTGACCGTCGCCGGGCTGGGCCTGGCTCAGATGACCCTGCAATTGGTGCTTCTCCTGGCTTTTCAGGTGCAACACGGCTATGTTTATACCCAGGTCAGTTTGCTGGTGACGACCTTTATGGCCGGATTAGCGGCCGGAGGAGGGCTGAGTAACCGGCTGCGGCAGACGAAAGAGGCCCTACGTAAAATACTGCTCGCCGTTCAGGTTACGATTATCCTTTACAGCGTTCTCTTACCGTTTATCCTGTCATTTTCTCTCCCGGCTGTAGTATTCCCGCTATTGGCGTTAGCGGCGGGCCTGCTGACGGGGATGGCTTTTCCGTTGGCAGTGGTTCTGGTTGGCGGGCCGGCGGGCCGGGCAGCCGGGATGCTCTATGGGGCGGATTTGGCCGGCGGCTGCCTGGGGGCGCTGGCGGGAGCGGTGTTTTTTATCCCCGTGCTCGGCCTGACCCAGACTTGTGTGGTGGTTGCCCTGGTCGGTTTGGCCGGCCTACTGGCCTTGGGGTGATGTCGACGGATTGTGGGCGAGATAATAATATACCGGATATTACCCTATCATCAGGCAGGTAGTTTGCTAAATCTTCAGTTTCCATCTGACGGGGTGAGCGACGGTTAGATGTAGGTATAATGACGTACCAAGCCGGGCTAATTATGCTATAATTCCAGAGTTGAGCCAGCTTTACCGGCTGTAAACAGTAGCCAGGCTCGGCCAACCAATTTGCTGTTTTTCTGCCAGGAGTAAAAAATAGAGATGTTTTTATCAAAACGATGGTTCCTGATTCTTATTTTTGCCGCCCTTGTGGCTGCTGGCGCCGCTTGGATCGGATTACTCAATAGCCAAGCTGCCGCCGCTGCGACGCCTGCGCCGCTTCCCACCGCCACTCGTGACGAAATTACTTCCACCGCCTCACCCGATAGCCGTTGGATTGCTCTTGTCAACGTTGCTGCCGGCAGCCTGGATTTGCAGCAGCCCGACGGCCAGACGGTCACTATCTTCCCGTCCGGCAGTAGTGTTGCTAACATCACCTGGTCGCCGGATAGCCACATTTTGCTGGTAGTGCGCACCAATTGGGTTTTTAACCAACCTGAGAATACGGGCGTATCCAGCAGTGAACCCATTGCCATCTGGCAGGTGGAGATTAAGGAAGACAAAGCCCAACCGGCTCAAAAGGTATTTGAGTCGTCTACTCCGGCCGGGCAGGATGTGGCCGAACAGATTCAGTTTGGTCCCTGGTCGCCCAACAGTCGCTATGTTTTATTCTGGAAAGGAATCTTGAGCGCATCGATCCTGTCCGATGGCTTACCGGCATCGGTGCTTGACGTGACGACCGGTCAGGTTACGCCGGTAGCCGAAGTAGCCTTGCTCAATCCCCGTTATCAAAGTTGGGCGCCGGATAGTTCAGCTTTAGCCATTACGGCGGGGGGCTATCGTTCGGCTCAGGTCGACAAGTGGTTGAATATATGGCATGTGGGCAGCGGGCAGGCAGCCACCGTCATCAGCCAAACTGAACAGATTCCGGGCGTTGTGGCCTGGTCGCCTAAAGGTGATGTGATTGCCTACGCGGCTGTGCCCGCCGATCAGACCGGCCAGGCATGGGCTGACCTGATGACCTTCGACAACCCGGCTATCGCCGGGCGGCGTATCTATCTGCTCGACCCACTGACCGGCCAATCACACCGGCTCAACCAGGCCGCCGCCTACCAGGACGCGCCGCTTTGGAGCGACGATGGGGCCAAGTTGTATTATGTGCAGCGCCAGGGTGACGTCATCCAGTTGATGGTGTCCGAGCCAGCGACGGGAAAGACTGAACCGGTTCCAGGAGTTAACCAACCCATCGACCTAAATGGGAATGACCCTCAAGTGGGGTATTATGGCCAGGCGGATTGGGACGCCCTGCTAGCCCAACGTCTGGGCCAGGTAACCGCCGCGACTGAAGCATTAGGTATACAATTGCAGGCCACCCTCACCGCCAGCCTGCCGCCCGCGCCTACCCCCGATGCCCAGGGAATGACCATGGGTGGTTTTGAGGGGGTGAAAGTTCTGCCCCTGACCAAAAGCGGTCCCGGTTCGCCTTACTGGGCGGCCTTTTCCTATGGGTTCCGCATCTTTGAGCCACTCCAGAACCATTTTGTGGCCATTTACAGCCAGACTGACGCCGGTTGGCAGGAAGCGAGCCGGTTGGAATTGGAAAACCCTGATTATCTTGACCCTACCGCTGTTCGCCAGGTGCAAATTGAGCCAAGCCGGTTGTGGCTGGAAGTGCAAGGAGGAGCCGGCGCCCACGCCGGTACCTATGATCTGCTCAGTTTTGACGGGCAGAGCTTACGAAGTGAGGTTTCCCACAGCAGCGCCAGCCCCGGCGGCAGTTGGCTGGAGGATTTGAACGACGATGGTTTAGCGGAGGTCATCCTGGATCAGACCGATTACTATGTTTTCTGTTATGCTTGTGGCGTGCGCCTGGTGCAATATGAGGTCTTAAGCTGGACCGGAGAGGGCCTGAGCGAAGTCAAGTTGTCGCCTCTACCCGAAGCGGCTCCCGCCCAGTTACGTGACCTGACCAACCGGGCGGTCGAACTGGCCCAGGCCGGGTTGTGGAAGGATGCTTTAGAGACAATCAACCGGGCCGCAGCGCTCGATGCTCAAAATCCTGTGGTCGGCATGAATGCCGTTCTCATTAAACTGCAAGCCGGGCAGGATAAGGAGGCTTATCCTTTGCTCGGCCATATCTTCTACGGAGATTATGCGGCGGCTTTAGAAGTGCTGCGCCCTTATCCGGTGGAGCAAATTTTTGCCCGGCCTACTCCCTTGATCAGCGGCACGGTGGCGGAAGGCTGGGAAACGGAACTAAGCCAACGGATTATTGACCATTCGACCAGGGCGCTGCAAGCCCGGCCAGAGTTGGCGGCGGCCTTCTTTTTACGCGGCTGGGCCAAACACTTAGCCAACCCGGGCGACCCCGGCGTACTGAACGACATTGAGCAGGCAGCCAAGCTGGCCCCACAGGAGCCTCTGTTTTCACAAAGCTTAACCTATTTGAAACCGTAACCGGGTCAGGCTCGGGGCGACATAAATTTTTCGTAGGGTGGCATCCTCATGCCTTTGCTATGACCAAAAAGCTGCCCGCTGCATAGCCAGTTTCTGATCGTACTCGACCTGGGTTTCACTTAAGAACTCGTGGGTCAGGAAGTGGGGCTGGATGGCTTCGATAATGGCGCGGCAGCGCGGCTGGGTAAAAGGACGGTGTTCATCCAGGCGCATGGCGTGAAGATTGGCCAAACCTCGCCGCTCGGCCAGGCTCAGGTTATAAAAGCCAGCCGGAAGCCCTGCCTTGAGCTGCTCCCGGTGATAGTCGCCAGATAGGCTGCAATGAAAGTGAACCCCTTCAATACGCCGGCGTACCGCCGGCGAGAGGGACTCGATGGCGTGCAAAACATAGTCAATGCCTTGATCTTCGGTGACAACTTGGGGAGTGGTGGTCATCAAGTGGCCGGTATCCAGTACAAAAGCCCAGTTATCAAATGTCAGGCGTTCGGCCAACCATTCAGCCGGTTCAGTGGCGATAAAGGTGAGACCGGGCCAGCCCAGGTTTTCAAAAAACAGGCGCACCGGCGGCTCCCCGCCGGGAAAGGTGGCTGCGACCGCGTTGAGTAAATCCGCCGTCGCCTCAATTACGTCGAAGTCGGTGTAGTGGTATTGCCGGGTGAAGACATCGGCTGCTTCCACGTGGCTGACGTGAAACACGGCATAAGCCGGGTTGAGGCTGGCGGCGTTCAGCCATAATTGGCGTTGGGTGGCTATCATAGCCGCCCTGTTTGGCCCGCCGCAATAAAATTGCAGCCATTGCCGGTCAATATCGGGGAAATAGCGGGCCAGGCCTGCTTCCCCTGCCCGCCAAACATCGAGCCAGGTAATCCAAAACGGCAAATGTACGGCCCGCACTAACCCGGCCGGTATAGCCGGTGGGGGTGGTTCGTAACCGAGCAGCAGTTCCAGCCCGGCAATGCCGTCAAACTGGTGAGTATAGGTGGCAATGGCCTGCCAATCATTGCCAAAACGTTCCGTATCAATCGAGTAAGTTGAAAAGTTGATCAGTTCTTGCAAATCTTATCTTTACTCCTGGTGAACATTTATAAATTGATACAACTCAGGCCGGCGCTGCTGTAAATACTTTCGTCGCTGACGAGCCACTTGAACCAGGGATAAGTCCAAATCCACAATTACTTCGCCGGGATCAATGCTGCACGACTCCCTGATGATTTCGCCATCCGGGTTGATAGCTAAAATGACGCCGGCAAAATGTTTTCTGTCGGGCGATGCTCCAGCCTGATTGCAGGCCAGTACAAAACAGCTCGAATCGTAAGCGCGCGCCGGGAGAAAACGCAGCCAGCGAGCGCGTAGTGTTTCCGGCGTATCCATGGGTGAGGCAAAAGACATCAACAAAATCTGCGCCCCATGACTGGCCTGCGCCAGGCTCATCTCGGGGAAATGTGTGTCATAGCAGAGTTGAAGCCCAAACATCAGCGAGCGCCAGGAAACCAGCCCCAATTCATTTCCGGCAGAAAAAACTTCTTGTTCGCTCCGGCGGAGATGCGCCTTATGGTAAATCGCGCAGGTTCCATCTGGCATACAAAAAACCTGGGATATGTAAGGTTTTGCCAGCGCTGCATCCTTAAGCGGCAGGCCGGCGACGACGGCCACACCATACGCGCTGGCAATTGCCCGCAACTGCCGGGTGGCGAAACCGTCGTTAGGTTGTGCTTGGGATATAATTTCCGGTGCGCGGCTGTAACCGGTCAGGCTCATCTCCGGGAAAACAACCAATTCCACGTCCTGGGTCTGAAGGCGGCGGACATGCCCATCAACCAACGAAAGGTTGCCGGAGATGTCGCCATAAATAGGCGCCAGGCTTAACAACGCCACGCGTAATCTTGCCAAGTCTGTGTCCTCAAGTGACGGTCATCAATTCCGGGTCGCCCGGTCTAGCGCCGATAAAGAAGAGCTTTCCCGTTGCGTTTTCGTTCATCCGCGACTGTTCTCCTGCGCCGCCCGAACATGGGCCACGTAAATCTGGCGGATTTTTTCGATTTCACCTAGCCCAACCAGGCGGGTGGCCACCTCGAACCCTTTACGTACCAGGATGGATTTCCAGCTATCCTCCTCGTCACCGGCCATATCGTTGAGGATGTGATCGCCGGCGACAAGCATAAAGGGCATTAAGGTCACTTTCCTGATTTTGTCGGCCTCCAGTCTTTTAATGACCGAATCTAAAGAGGGGAACCCTTCCACCGTGCTGATATGCACCTGCGGCAAGCCTTCGTCTTTGAAAACATAGTCCAGTTCGGAATAAGCGGAATTGGCCGGGTGTTGAGAGCCATGCCCCATCAGCACCACGGCCTCACCCGGTGCATACGCCGGCAGTTCAGGGCGCAGCGCGTCCACAACGGCTACATAATCCTGGTAATGGGTCAGTAACGGACGTCCGATGGCAAGTTTGGCGAATTTCTGCGTGTATGGTTTCAGTCCAGCCAATACCAGATGGTATTCTGTGCCGTTGATGATGTGCAGCGGCTGCACCAAGACTTCCTGGTAGCCTTCGGCAGCGAGTCTTTCGATGGCCTGGGGCACCGTATCTATTTCAAGGTTGTCATATTTTTTTAGTTTGTTGATGACCTTATGCGACGTGAACGCCCGTTTCAGGTCGTACTGGGGGAAGGCCTGCGCCAGAGCATTTTCCGTAGCCTGGATGGTTTTCTGGCGCGTCTCGGCGTAGCTGGTGCCAAAACTGATAACAAGGAGGGTTTTTTTGTTCATGGATTAGTTCACCACTCGAGTATAACACAATGGTTCAAAAATAGGTAATGTTCCTCGACGATCCAAAAGTGATAATACGTTTTATATTTCACTCTTTCCTCTCTTCGTGTACATTAAAACAGTTGCAGCCAGGTGGGGGGGTGTTATAATTGATCTATGTCTACGCCAATTTTAGCCACTAAACTCTATATCCCCCCACCTCGGCCTAACGTTGTCCTCCGCCCCCGCTTGATCGAACGGCTGAACGAAGGTCTCCCTGCGGGCCGCACGCCAGGCGTGACCCTCATCTCCGCCCCGGCCGGCTTTGGTAAAACCACGCTGCTCAGTAGTTGGATTTACGATTTATACCCCTTCGGGTACGCCGAAGGGCGCGGATTTACGATTTACGATTTGCAGACAGAGGTAGCGTGCCAAGAAAAAATCGTAAATCCAAAATCTAAAATCGTAAATCGAGTTGCCTGGCTGTCGCTGGACGAAGGGGATAATGACCTCACCCGCTTTCTGACTTACCTTGTCGCTGCTGTGCAGACGTTTGCACCGAATATTGGCGCCGGGGTGTTAGGTGTGCTCCACGCTTCGCAGCCTCAGCCACCGCCAATCGAGTCGGTTCTGACAGCCCTGCTCAATGAAATTGCCGCCACCCCAGACCATTTTGTCCTCGTCCTGGACGACTACCACGTGATTGAGGCCAAACCGGTTGACCATGCCCTCACCTTTCTGCTCGAGCACCTGCCGCCCCAGATGCACCTAGTCATCGCTACCCGTGAGGATCCACCTCTGCCCCTGGCCCGGTACCGCGCCCGGGGCCAATTGACCGAACTGCGCGCCGCCGACTTGCGTTTTACTCCCGCCGAAGTGTCCGAATTTCTCAACCGGGTGATGGGCCTGAATCTCTCAGCAGAAAACATCGCCGCCCTGGAAATCCGCACCGAAGGCTGGATTGCCGGCCTGCAACTCGCCGCCATCTCAATGCAAGGACATCAAGACGCCGCCGGCTTTATCAAATCGTTCACCGGCAGCCACCGTTTTGTGATGGACTACCTGGTTGAAGAAGTCCTGCAACAGCAGCCCGAAAGCGTCCAGACGTTCTTGCTGCATACATCTATCCTCGGCCGCCTGTGCGGTCCCCTTTGTGACGCCGTTCTGGGCAAGGGAGCAGGGGAGCAAGGGGGCGGGGGGGACATTTTTATCACCCCTGCTCCCCTGCTCCCCTGCTCCCCTGCTTGTGGTCAGGAGACGTTGGAATATCTGGAACGGAACAACCTGTTCATCGTCCCCCTGGACAACGAGCGGCGTTGGTACCGTTATCACCATCTCTTTGCCGATTTGCTGCGGCAGCGACTGCACCAAAACCCGCTCCCCCTTTCATCCCCCTCAATGGGGGGGACAGAGGGGGGAGGCGTGGCCGAATTACACAGACGTGCCAGCCAGTGGTATGAAGACAACGGCCTGGAGCTTGAAGCGTTTCACCATGCGGCTGCCGCCAATGATGTTGAACGCGCCGAGCGCCTGATCGAAGGAGAAGGGATGCTTCTGCACTTTCGCGGCGCGGTGGCCCCTGTCCTGAACTGGCTGGAGTCGCTGCCGACGGCGGTGCTGGACGCCAGGCCCTCGTTGTGGACAACGTATGCCTCGGTGTTACTGGTTTCTGGCCAAACGACCGGCGTCGAACAGAAACTACAAGCTGCCGAAGCAGCCCTGCGAGCGCAGCGAAGCACCGGACCTGTCCCGAGTGCTGTCGAGGGGCCAGACGACAAGACCAAAGACCTGATAGGACGTATTGCCGCCATACGGGCCACGTTGGCTGTCGGCCAGTACCAGGTAGAAACCACCATTGCCCAGTCGCGCCGCGCCCTGGAGTATCTGCACCCCGACAACCTGTTTTTCCGCACTTTCACTATCTGGAAACTGGGGTTTGCCTACCAGATCCAGGGAGACCGGGCCGCGGCCGGCCGGGCCTATACCGAAGCCATATCCATCAGCCAGGCGTCTGGGAATATCATCACCACCATAGTAGCTACAATCGGCCTGGCCAGCTTACAGGAAGCAGATAACCAGCTCTATCTGGCGGCCGAAACCTACCGGCGCGCCCTGCAACTGTTTGGCGATCAGCCGCTGCCGCTTGCCGGCGAAGCGCATCTTGGCCTGGCCCGTATATCCTACGAATGGAATGACCTGGATGCTGCCCAACAGCATGGGCAACAGGGCCTCCAACTGGCGCGACAGTCAGAAAATAGTGACAGAGCTGTCGCCTGTGAGGTATTTCTTGCCCGCCTGAAACTGGCCCAGGGAGATGTGGCCGGCGCGGCCGCTGCTTTAGCTCAGGCCGATCAGTCCGTGCGCCAAAATAACTTTACATATCGGATACCCGAGATTGCGGCTGCCCAAGTGCTGACGTTGCTTCACCAGGGCAATCTGGCGGCAGCCGCTCATCTGGCTCAGACGCATCAACTCCCCCTCAGCCAAGCCCAGGTACACCTGGCCCAGGGAGACCCGTCCGCCGCGTTGGTGGTGCTGGAGCCATTGCGCCAACAAGCGGAGGCAAAGGGGTGGCAGGATGAACGGCTCAAGGTGATGGTCCTACAGGCGGTCGCTCTCCATACGCATGGCGAAGAGGACCAGGCAACGCAACTGCTGGATGAGACGCTGGCTCTGGCCGAGCCGGGCGGCTTTGTCCGTCTCTTTATCGACAAAGGGTTACCGATGGCGGAGCTATTAGGAAGGATCGCGAAGCGGGCGGAAGGCGGAAGGATGAAAATATATATCCATAAACTGCTTTTGGCCTTTGAAACGAATGAAGGTGGAAGTATGTCGAATGAAAGCGGCATAAATCCAATAAGCTCTTCCCTTCATCCTTCACGCGAAGCGCTCATCCCTCAGCCTTTGGTTGAGCCATTGAGCCAACGCGAGTTAGAAATACTCCAACTCCTGGCCCAGGGCCTCTCGAATCGTGAGATTAGCGAGCGGCTTTTCCTCGCCTTGGATACGGTCAAAGGGCACAACCGCAGAATCTATGGCAAACTACAGGTTCAAAGACGGACCGAGGCCATAGCAAAAGCCAGATCCCTTCATATTCTCCCCCGCAATAGCTAAAAACAACACCTCTCACCAACACTAAAGTGTCTATACACTAACACCGGGTAGCTCCTATACTACTCAAGTGGCCCAGACTCAGTAGATCCAAAATTGGTAGGGTGGCATTCCTATACCACTTGCCGACGTATAGGGATGCGACCGGCTACGGCCTCAAAAATTGGATTTACTGAGACTGTTATGATCGGCCACAACAGGTACAGGGTAATGTCAAACAAACTCAACCCAAAAACTGAGCCAGATGGTCAACCAATGGTCTATCAAATCAGGCTCAAGGGCCATCTGGGTCGTCAATGGACAGACTGGTTTGGGGGGCTGACCATCACCCTGGAAGACAACGGTGAGACACTTTTAACCGGCCCGGTGATTGACCAGGCCGCCTTGTATGGCTTGCTAAAAAAAGTGCGTGATTTAGGCATGCCATTGATCTCGATCAATCACGTTGACCCCGGCCCCTCGACTACGCTCGGAACAGGCCAGGCAGATGCGACCAATCTCAAACAGTAACTTAGGCGAGCTGCTTAAAAAGGAGAAAACAATGAATTCAATTAAAAACATCGGAAGAGTTGCAGGGTTGCTGTATCTACTTATCTCTATATGCGCTCCCTTCAGTATGTTATATGTTCCCTCCATTCTTATTGTGCCGGGAGATGCCGCAACAACAGCCAGTAATATTATGGCTTCTGAGGGATTATTCCGTCTCGGTATTGTTAGCGACTCAGTCGTCTTTCTGATTGAAATAGTATTGACCGTACTTCTTTACGTTTTACTCAAACCGGTAAGCCAAACACTCTCTCTGATTGCGGCATTTTCCAGGCTGGCAATGACTATTATTCAGGGAATCAATCTGCTTAATTATTTTTTTGTTTTGCTACTTTTAAGTGGCGCTGGTTATCTGGCAGTATTCGCCCCAGATCAGTTGCATGCGCTCGTGTTGCTATTTCTCAATGCACATGAATATGTAGCTTTTATTTGGGGGGTGTTTTTTGGCCTTCATCTCTTTATGCTTGGTTATTTAGTTTACAAGTCGAGCTACATTCCCGGAATTCTGGGCGTCTTGTTGTTAATTGTATCTTTATGTTATCTAACTCAAAGTTTTGGAAACATTCTTTGGCCCCAATACGTAGAGATATTTGCCGCGATTGGTTTTCTTTCGATTATAGAATTGGCATTTCCCTTGTGGTTATTGATTAAGGGTGTAAAAGATCAAAACCAGCTACAAGGGAGGCCAACTGATGGCCAGAGTTGATTATGGCTGCCTTCAATCAAACAAATAAGGAAAGATACACAAATGAAAGCGATTATCCACACAGAATACGGCCCACCCGATGTGCTTCAACTCACAGAGGTAGAAAAACCCGCTCCCAAAGACAATGAGGTATTGATAAGGGTATATGCGACCTCGGTAACAACCTCGGACTGTAACGTTCGAGATTCTGTCTTTGTCCCTGCCGGGTTCGGCTTCATCCAACGATTAGTGTTTGGTCTTAGAAAACCAAAAAGAACCATACCAGGGATTGAGCTGGCCGGAGAAATTGAAGCAGTCGGCAAAGATGTAAAACTATTCAAAGGGGGTGACCAGGTTTTTGGAACTACCGTCTTTGGTCGTCTGGGCGCTTATGCGGAGTATACCTGTCTGCCTGAAGAAGGGGCGCTGGCTATAAAGCCGGCCAATATGACCTATGAGGAAGCCGCTGTTGTTCCTATTGGGGCATCAACCGCCTTGTTTTTCCTTAGAGATTTGGCCCATATTCAGAGCGGGCAAAAAGTTCTGATCATTGGCGCTTCTGGAGCGGTCGGTACTTATGCGGTCCAACTGGCCAGGTACTATGGGGCAGAAGTGACCGGGGTATGCAGCACCACGAATGGAGAAATGGTAAAATCCCTGGGAGCCGGTAAGGTCATTGATTACACCCAGGGGGATTTTACCCAAAACGGTGAAACCTATGACTTTATTCTCGACGTGATAGGCAAGAGTTCGTTTTCAAGTTGTAGAAACTCGCTCAAACAAAAAGGACTCTATCTGGCAGTCGCCGGTGGGCTGCGAGAGTTTGTGCAAATGGCATGGACGAAAGTGGCAGGCGGCAAGAAAGTGTTAGCCGGGCCGGCGCCCGACCGAAAAGAAGACCTGATTTTCCTCAAGGAGTTGATTGAGGCGGGCAAGATAAAGCCGGTCATTGATCGGCGTTATCCATTAGAACAAATTGCTGAGGCTCACCGGTATGTAGACAAAGGACACAAGAAGGGAAATGTCGTCATTACGGTGGGGTATAATAACAAACCCTAACAAATTGGGAGGGGTTGAAATGATCAAAATTGAAAAGATTTTTGACATGTCGGCAAAGACGTATGACCAGACTGAAGAGAAGCGTTTTGAACAGGCTACCATCAAGACTCTTAAAAACACTAAAAAGTATCTCAAGGCAAGTGATATTGTTTTAGATTACGGCTGTGCGACAGGGACAAAAGCCCTTGAACTTGCCGCCCATGTGAAAAAGATTTATGGGATTGATATATCGTCTAAAATGATCGAAGCGGCAAAAAGAAAGGCCGTTGAGCGTAAAATTGAGAATGTAGATTTCGCCCAAACAACCCTATTTGATGAGAGATTTAAAGAAGAATCATTTGAGGTGATCCTGGCTTTCAATATTCTGCATTTATTAGAAGACAGCCGGCAAGCTGTGCAAAGAATAACCGAATTGTTGAAGCCGGGAGGTTTATTTATTTCAATAGCACCTTGCCTGGGGGAGAAAATGGCGTTTTTAACTAAACTCCAATTCTCTCTCTTCCTCCTACTAGGCAAAATAGGATTGTTTCCGTCTATTAAAAGGTTTAAGTTCTCTGAATTAGAAGATTTAATAGCGACCGGAAATCTTCAAATTATTGAAACCGAAAGATTTTATGGCGAATTGTCCGGTTATTTCATTGTAGCAAAGAAGATATAGAGAACATAACAATCAATAAATTTCTTAAAAGAAGACATAAATGAAAAAAGCAGTTGTATACACAAAATACGGAGCGCCGGAAGTTCTTCCGCTCCAAGAGGTTGAAAAACCTACTCCCAAGGACAATAAAATGACAGAAGCATTTGCAGAGCTTAAGCGAGGGGTGCATGCGGCGTTAGAGACTTATGCCAATGTCCACCGGGGCAGCGGGCACAACTCGATGGTGTCCACGTTTTTATTCGAGCAGGCCAGGGAGATTGTCCTGGAATACCTGGGGCTGAACAAAGACAAATACAGGGTCATTTTTTGCACACCCAGAAGGGCAGAGCTGTTCAAGGCACGCCTAAGACCAAAAAGTTATCAAAGTGTGTCAAGCCAGGACATCGGCCTGTCACTGGGGGTAAGGGCCTTGGTTGTCAACCGCCAGGCATTGCCCAGAGACATTCCTTTCCAGGCCGGTGGAGGGACGGCCAGGCTGGTTTCCCCCGGTTGGGTCATCTGGGCCAAGGCGCCGGACAAATTCGAGGCCGGCACGCCCCCAATCGTCAACGTCATCGCCTTTGCCAAGGCGCTGCGGCTGATCCGGCATTTCGGAAATGACGCTTTCCAGGAGGCGACCGCCGAAAAGCTGGCGGCCACTGAAATTCTGGACCACGACGAATTAGAGCAATACTCCGGGCGAGAACTGCTGGCTGAACTCAGGCAGACCCTGATCGGCCGCGGTGTGCGTGTCCCAACGGTGGAAGGCGCCAGGCCCTATATCAACCTGGACAACGCCGCCAGCACGCCCACCTTCACGCCGATCTGGGACGCCGTCTGCCAGGCCTGGCGCCAGCCCAAGCAAGTCCAGCAAGAGATCATTCATGAGGTCAAGTCCATCTGCGCCGGGGTGCTAGGCGCGCCTTTGACAGCATACGATGTAATCTTTACTTCTAACACCACGGAAGCTATCAACTTGGCGGCCGAAAGTTTGAGCCATGAATCCGAGCAGGGTATCGAACCGGTCGTGCTTAACACGCTTCTTGAACACAACTCGAACGAGCTGCCGTGGCGTATGGCTCCCGGCTTTTCGCTGCTCCGGCTGCCGGTGGATGCTGAAGGTTTTGTGGATTTGAACGAGCTGGAGACGCTCTTGGGCGCATACAACCAGAAGGGCCAGCACGGAAAGAAGCGCATCAAGCTGGTGGCCGTGAGCGGCGCTTCGAATGTCCTCGGCGTATACAATAACCTGGCGGAGATCAGTCGCATCGTGCATCGCTATGGGGCACGCTTACTGGTGGATGCAGCCCAGTTGGTCGCCCACCGTAAGGTCGAGATGGCAGGCTATGGGATTGACTATCTCGCCTTCTCTGCCCATAAGGTGTACGCGCCCTTCGGCAGCGGCGTGTTGTTGGTTAGAAAGGGGCTGCTTCATTTTAGCCCCGCCGAACTGGAACTGATCCAATCGTCCGGCGAGGAAAACGTCGGGGGTATTGTCGCGTTGGGTAAGGCGCTGGTGCTTTTGCAGCGAATCGGCCTGGATGTGATCCAGGAGGAAGAACAGGCTTTGACCGGGCGTGCCCTGCGCGGCCTGGCGCAAATACCGGACCTCACGATTTACGGGATCAATAACCCGGACTCGCCCAGGTTCGCCCAAAAAGGTGGGGTCATCGTCTTTGGGCTGAAGGGTATGATGGCCACTCGGGTGGCCAAAGACCTGGCCGAGCGGGGCGGGATCGGCGTGCGCTGCGGTTGCCACTGCGCTCATATGTTGATTAAGCGCCTGCTCAATATTCATCCACTGCTAGAGCTATTGCAAGGCCTGATCGTCACCCTGTTCCCTCAGGTTTCGCTGCCTGGCCTCACCCGGATAAGCCTGGGCATCGAGAACAGCGCAGAGGATATTGACACCTTGCTTCGCGTGTTGGACAAAATCGCCCGGCAGCCCCGGGCCGGGGTGGACAACCCCTTCGCTTCGACGCAGACGGATATCCAACGGCAGATGGCCGATTTCGCCAGGGCTGCGGCCCAGAGAGTCTATACTCAACTCACATATAAAACAGTGTAAGCTACCTCGTGAGCTACAGCCCGGAAGATGCCCCAATCGGCAAAGGGGCCGGGGATCGAGCGCAACTGGTGGGCCACTTCTGGCAGCATCTCAACCGACACTGCCCGGAAATGGGTAATCGCCTCCTTGGGGTCATTAGGCCGGGGTAATCCCCCGGTTGGAGCAGTCATAAAGAGGTAAGAGGCAAACGGCAACACGCCCTCAGCAGCCATCAAGTTGTAAGTAATAACGGCCAGGCAACGATCAATCGTCGTCTTCAAGCCCGTTTCCTCGGCTACCTCCCGCAAAAACGCCTCATCCGGCTTTTCTTTCGACTCCAGGCCGCCCGTCATCAGGCGATAAATCCCCTGTGGATAAAACGCTTTGGTGTGCAACCAGAACTGTCCCTGTTCATTTGGAATGACCATAACCACCTCGCCCCGGCGAGGTTTATCGCGCATCTTGCGCATCATATCCAGCATCGACTCGCTGGAGACGGCCAAGTCAACATGGTGACGCCCAAAAGCCCCAAAGCGTTTCTTAATTCGACCCAGTAACTTTTGGTTATAAATTTCTTCAAAGAACCGATCTGAAAATGTTTTCATTTTTCCTTTTAGACAAAGCTTTCATTCTGTCAAAACCCCCAACTTCTGGGGGACTTTTTAGCCAGATTCGATGGTACAATCTAGAAAAATTCAGGAACTCCCATCTTCCCGGAGTGATGGATAAAAATATGATCGAAATTTGGTTTGCTCAACTATCACAACTATGGCTATTCAAGTTTGCCGTATTCTGGGCGGCCATCGACTTATTTATGATTGCGACCGGTTGGTATGCGGTAACGGTGATTAAGCCAAAATTCCCTGATTGGTGGAAACGAACCATAGTTGATATGGTCCCGGCAGAACTTGAAGCGTTATACGATGAAGAGATCGATGGAGAAGTCATTCGAACTTTATCAAAACAAGCAAGCACATTGGAAAGCTGACCCCATCATATTTTAAAGCTTTACCCGTTCGATCCGCGCAATCCGCGTCCAATTTTTTTAGTTTTGTCAAAAGTGCAAACATAGTGCTCCCTATAAGGGAGCTTTTTTTATGGCTTTAACTGCTTTATTCTCCCTTCAAATACCATTCCGTGACATTCCAGGTCAAAGGCGCAAAGGGGCCGGGATCGAGGCCCTGCAAGCGATTGGCTACCAGGAGATGATAATTGGGCGCTAGCAAAAAATCAACCGGACGCTCCTGAGCCAGGGTTTGCTGAATATCGGCATAGATTTTAGCCCGGGCCGGCGTCTTGCAGCCGGGTATAGCCACGGCCCGGTCGAGCAGCCGATCCAGCCTGGGATTGTCGTAAGAAATAAAATTCAGCCCCACGCCCTCCTTATTCTCGCTAGAGCGCCAGTAAAGACGCTGGTCGGGGTCGGGCAGCAGGGGCCAACTGAAAAGGGCCACTTCAAAATCGTGGGTAAACAGGTCGTCGACCAAGTTATCAAAAGACACACCCTCGGCGCGGGCGAACAGCCCCAGGTCACGATAATAGTTGCTGACCAGCCAGCCCAGGTTTTGGTGAAGGGAATTCTCGCCATTCAGCCGGATGCCCACTTCCAGGCGCCGGCCGGCTCGATCTAACCAGCCGTCGCCATCCTCATCTTTCAAGCCGGCTTTGGCCAGTAAACGTCGGGCAGCCTGGGGGTCATAAGCAGGCCAGGCCAGGTTGGGGTTGGCTGCCCAATGACCCGGCAGCAGCGAACCGGCCAGCAATTGGCCATCCCCCTTGAGCGTCTCCGCCAGAATAGCCTCTCGATCCAGGGCCGCCAAAAGCGCCCGGCGCACATCTGATTTGAACGGTTCTTCGTTCCTGGGGGCATAGTTAACGGCCAGGTAGATCGCTTGAGGGGCGGGGTAGACCATATCGGTGAAAGCGAGGGATGAGGGCTGGGGGAGGGGGGAGGTGAGGGGGCCGATCAGGTCAAACTGACCTTCGGAGACGGCGATATCCACTTCATTCGGGGCGATGAAACGAATGTTTAGACCATCCAAAGCCGGTGGGGAGCCGTAATAATAGGGATTCCGAGTCAGGGTCAAAGTGCGCCGGTTATCAGAGCCATCGGCCAGGCGAAAAGGGCCGCTGCCGAGGATCCGTGACTCCCGGATATCGGCGGCAGGCAACAAGGGTAGTTGAGCCAGGGCAGTAACGGCAGCGCAGTCTATCGTCACAAAAGTTAACCGCAGTGTTTGATCGTCAGGCGCAGTGATCGAGCTAAAGGATAACAGGGCGGGATGTTCGGTTGCTTTTAAGCTGGCGACAATGGCCGCAGCGGTGAGAGGTTTCCCATTACTCCATTTGAGGCCAGCCGGGAGGTGAAAGACAACTTGCCGCCCCTCGTCGGTATACTCCCAACTTTCAGCCAAACCGGGTTCGAGCCGGCCCGTTTTTGGATCAACCCGCAGCAAGGTATCGAACAACAAAGGGGACAATTCGCGCAAGATGAGGTTGTTTTCGGTGATCGGATTCAGGCTTTTTGGCTGTCCTACCAGTCCCAGGATGGCCGTCCCCCCTTGGGGGAGAGGGGTTGAAGGTTGGAAAGTTGGCAGGTTGGAAAGTTGAGGCGGCGAGACGGGAGGTGAGGCCTTATCCTGCCCATCAGGGACCTTCGACTCAGGTTCAGCCTTAAGGGTGGCGGTCGGTGGTCGGTGGTCAGCGGTCGAAGGGGTAGGGGAAGCCACCTCACAAGCAGTGAACAACAGCAGCGCCAAGAGGAGAAAAAGTTTCGGCATAATGCGGTGGTCGGCGGTCATCGGTCGGCGGTCGTCTACAGAAAAATCTCGGCCCCACAGTTCTTACAGGCGATCACCCCTTTGCCCACGAACTCCTGCTCACCGCCGCAGTTGGGGCACTTGTTGCCCTTGAGTTGAGAGGCTTGCACCGAATAAAGAACGCCTTTGTCCCAGTTTACGTAACCGGTGAAAAGACCGAGACCCACCAGCCGGTAGATGTCATCACGCACCTGGTTCGTATCCACCTGTAGCTCCAGCACCAAATCCCGAATGTCCACCTGGTCGCGCGCTTTGACCATATCCAGGATCTTACGCTGGCGGGCCGCCTCGGCCTGTTCGGCTGCCTCGGTTCGGCTTTGCCCGACCAGGTAGATGCCAAAGCCAATAGGCACGAGGCCGACGAACAGGGAGATAACCACCCCCAACGTCAGTCCGCCCATGTTCCACCCTTCGGCCGACAGCGAAGAAATGATGGAAACGACAGAGCAGCCCAGCAACAAGATCAAGCCCACCCCAATCAGAATGATCCCAATCAAGCGGCTATTTTTGCCCATATTAGCATCCCTTACTTTCACATCACTTTGTAGAAGTAGCCAGATTTTTGGCCTGATATTTGACTACTGACATCTGACTGCTGATTACGGTACTAAAATTAATTTTCCGGCCGTTTGGCGGCTGGACAGCAAACGATGGGCCTCGGCGGCTTCGGCCAGGGGGAGCTGGCGCTCAATCCGTAATTTTATTTCACCGGCGGCAAGCCACTTGAATAAATCACCGGAACGCCACAGCAAATCCTCCCGCGCAGCAATGTAATGAAAAACGCTGGGCCGGGTCAAAAAGAGTGACCCTTTGCTGTTGAGGGTAAGGGGGTCAATGGGAGCCACTTTGCCGCTGGATTGGCCGTATAGAACCATCATCCCTCGCAGCCGCAGCACGTTGAGGCTTTTCTCAAAAGTGGTCTGGCCGACCGAATCGTAGACTACATCAACCCCGCGCCCCTCGGTCAGGCGTTTGGTCTCCGCCTCAAAATCGTCTTGGGTGTAGAGGATGACGTGATCGGCTCCGGCCTGGCGCACCAATTGGGCTTTTTCTTCGGTCGAAGTGGTGCCGATGACCGTAGCTCCTTGCTTTTTGGCCATTTGGACCAGCAGCAGGCCCACCCCACCCGCGGCGGCGTGGATCAGGGCTGTATCTCCGTTTTTGAGCGGGTAGGTGCTGTGGGATAAAAAGTGAGCCGTCATGCCCTGGATGAGGGCGCCGGCGGCCTCGGCCAAATTAAGTTCGGGGGGCACGGGCACGAGTTTAGCGGCGGGAACGACGATATACTCGGCGTAAGCACCCTGCTGGCTGCTACAGGCGACCGGGTCGCCTGGCTTAAATTCGGTTACACCTGGGCCGATGGCCTCCACTACGCCGGCCGCTTCCAGGCCCAGCATAAGGGGCAGCGACAACGGGTATAAGCCAATGCGGTGATAAATGTCAATAAAATTGACCCCGGCGGCGGCAATCTTGACCAGTACTTCGCCAGCACCCGGTTCGGGCCTGGGCACATCTTCACAGCGCAGCACTTCAGGGCCGCCAAATTCATGGATACGAATAGCTTTCATCGGTATTCTCCTTTACTCATTGGTTCAGGATCCCGGCCGGGCTAAACCCAGCCGATCATACAAATCAGGTGGTTTATAAATAATTTCGTAGGGCATTTTCAGAGGTCATTCACTGCTTTTAGAAAATCGGTCCCAGAACTATATCTTTCAGGTTCTTCTTTCAAATGGTGTTGCTTGTAAGTTTGATTCGCTTCAACCGCTGCCCATAACGCCTCATCTTCTGAAGAATCATCTGCCGCAAGAGTAGTTTGGTATTCGATAAATTCGATAAATTGCAGGATGTCGGGCAGGCGTCCTGACGGAACCCGCTGTAGAGCATCGAGAATATCATCTACAGTTATTTCGGCAGCAAAAGTGGTAATAATCATTGTTTTA
>CAZUNT010000094.1:0-26287 GCA_964622215.1 uncultured Caldilineaceae bacterium | reverse complement strand
TATAATATCTTTGGCAAGCTGAATGTCCATAACCGGACCCAGGCTACCCTGCAAGCGCAAAAATTAGGAGTAATCCCCTCAATCGAGCCGGATAGTAACTTTGGGTCTTGATTGAGTGGGACTATATCCACTTCATGCGTCCACTTCGATAAATGAAAGGTTATCCAAATGTTGAATCCAGCCCTTGACTTCAGAGAACAAATGGTTGAAGCCCGGCGCACCCAAATCCTGATGGGGGCGGCCAGGGTTTTCACTGAAAAAGGGTATCACAAAGCTACCACCAAAGAAATTGCCCAGGCGGCGGGTGTATCCGAGGGCACCATCTACAACTACTTTGACAACAAACGGGAATTGCTGCTGGCGATGATCGAACTGCTGGCTCTACAATCTCTCAAGAGCATCATTGCCAATCAACCACCGACCGACCCCAAAGAATTTATAACCATGATTTTGCGTGATCGTTACCAACTGGCGCAGGAACGCGGCTACTTGGTTATGCCCATCCTGGCCGAAATGTTTACAGATGCCGAACTGCGCCAGGAGGCTTATCGCAAGCTGGCCATGCCTGTAGCAGCTTTGCTGGAACAATACATCCAGAACCACATCGACTCCGGCCTGTTTCGTCCGGTCAACCCGGTGATTGTAACCCGCATGTTTATCGGCGCTATCGTCGTAAATTTTACCATGAAACTGGCTAACCTTGACCCCAGGTATAAAGATATCTCGCCCGACGCACTAATTGAGGAGTTAGCTTCCCTCTTTAGGGGCATGCTTTTAAATCCAGAACATGTAGATGATAACCAACCGGCAGCTCAAGGTAATTGAGCTATGTTTTGCCGAGTTTCTAGTTTAATCCACAAAGAATTCTTCCATCTCATTCGTCTCAGCGTCGTTCTTTTGTTGCTCAGCGCTGTCGGGGGAGGGTACTGGTATTTCCAACAGCATCCACCCCACCGCCGAAAGTGACCACCGTCGGGCAAGCTGAGATTATTACCCGGGGCTTGAAGGTCCGCACCGGCCCTGGAACCGATTATCCGGCTCTGGGTCACAGTGAAGTAGCTGATCCTGGAAATCCTGGCCAAGAGCCGGCCCTTGGCCGATTACATGTCTTACGCTTCTAATTTGAAAGAGACATCCAGCTTGACCCGATAAACCACCTCGTCATTCTCGATCTTCAGGTCAAACTGTTTTGCCTCGGCCACCCGCAGGTCACGCAGGGTTTTGGAGGCAGCTAACACGGCTGCTTTGGCCGCATCTTCCCAGGACTCCTTGCTGGTGCCGACAATTTCAATAACTTTGTAAATGCTATGTTCAGTCATGAGTGTGCTCCTTTGTCTTAAATGTTGAGGTTTTACCTTAACCGGGAGTCCAGATTCCAGCCTGGGCAATCCCATGAAGTCAGGACTCCTTGACAGAAATGTATCAGTTCCTATTTGACCTCCATATACCTCCTTTCATCATTAAAACTCAGTAGATCCAATTTTCCACCGTAACTGACGCATAGGGATGCTACCCTACGTAAATTTGGATCAACCGAGTTTTTGTAAATTATATTTTACCAGGACGTCATCAGCCGGATAGTCAATGAATCCCTCCTGGGCTAACAGAATTTTGTCGATACCGCTCCGCACCACCTCGACCGGTATTTCTGTTGAAGCAAAGTAACGGACTTCGGCCGTAGTGTGGTCAGGATCATCCTTGTGGGAAGCGATGCCACCAATCACATGTCCTCTGAAGAAAAAGAAGAAAAAGTCTTTGCTCTGGCCCAATATGGCTGCAAGAAGCCGCTCAAGCTGAATATCTAACCCGGTTTCTTCCCGAAATTCGCGCACAGCCGTTTCATGCAGCCACTCACCAGGCTCATGCCCACCTCCAGGAAGCCACCAGTAGACTTCAAGGCCAGGATGATCGTCTTGAGGCTTCCGCCTGATCATAACTACTCGACCTTCGATATCGGCCAGGGTGAACACACCGGCTCGATAAGACTCATATTCTGCCACCTCCTCAAGCCGGAAATTGGTGAGGACCGGCGGACCAAAGCGTTCATAGAGAGGAGCAATTTGCTCGAGTATGTCCATGATTCAATTTATTCACCCACTTGTTGAAGGAGACTGGTCAAGGTTTCAACCGTGTTGGTTGAGAGGCAAACACGTCGAGCGATGATTAAAGACTTGAAAGTTGGGTTGGAAGCAGGAGTAGGAACTATAAACAGTATAGCGCAAAAAGAGGAGGTATAGATAGTGACATTTGTCACTTTAATAAGCACATCGGTGACGTTTGTCATCAATTATCAGGACAAAATTCACTTTGCGGTAGCCAGAAATGGCTATATATTAAAATTGGGTTTTTGTATTATTTGAATCCATTTCACTCTATCTGTTTCTCCTCCCCAATTCCGCCAGTGGCTTTTACTCCTAAAAGTTTAATAAATGGGGGTTCTTAGCCGATCGGTATAAATAGTCAAAATTTAGACTCATGAAAGGGGATGTACTATGGCAGTTATAACCATTTCCCGGCAGTACGGCAGTGGGGGCAACGAGATCGCCGGCCGTGTGTGCGAGATGCTAGAGTATCGTTACTTCGACAAGCAATTGATGGTCCAATTGGCCGCAGAAGAGGGCCTGTCGCCGGATGAGATCGTGGATTTTTCAGAGGCCGATCACAAAGTGCGTGGCTTCCTGGAACGCCTATTCAAGTGGCGTGGTTCGCGCGTGGTAGCTCACACCAGTAACTGGGCCACAGACTCTGATGGCACCAAAAAAGAAGCGATCGTGGAACTGGATGAAGCCAAGAGTGTGGCCCTGGTTGAAGGGATAATCCGAGCCGCCCACAAGATGGGTAACATTGTCATTGCGGGCCGGGGCGGACAAGCTATTCTCAAAGGTAAACATGATGTACTCCATGTACGGATCGAGGCGCCTTTAGATGATCGAAACCTGCGGGTTCACGAGAAGCAAAAGGTCAGCCTGGGGACGGCCCAGGACATTGGGCTTAACCACGATCGGGCGGCAGCGGACTATTTGAAGCGTTTTTATGACATTGACTGGGCCAATCCCGCCCACTACGATCTGGTGCTTAACACGCACAAGTTAGGTATCGAGGGAGCGGTACAGCTCATTGTTAAGGCAGTTGGCTATCTGCCATAGCAATTTCTCCATAAAGCGAGTTACTAAAATAGGCCAGTCTCGCAGCCTGGGTGGGCGAGACCAGGGCAGATAATGCCCTGCATATTTTTATATTTGTGAAGGAGGTTTACATGAGTGCGAAGAAGCTTTTGATGCTGGTCGGCGATTTTGTCGAAGATTATGAGGTGATGGTGCCTTTTCAGGCCCTGCTGATGGTGGGGCATACCGTTCATGCCGTCTGCCCGGACAAGAAGGCCGGAGATATAGTTAGAACAGCCGTCCACGACTTTGAGGGTGACCAGACTTATAGTGAAAAGCCGGGCCATAACTTCCAACTGAACGCTACCTTTGCGGAGATTGATCCCAAAGAGTATGATGCCCTGGTTATCCCTGGGGGCCGCGCGCCGGAGTATATCCGCCTGAATCAAAAAGTGCTGGAAATTGTCCGCCATTTCGCCAGCGCCAACAAGCCCATTGCGGCTATCTGCCACGGTGCTCAAGTTTTGGCCGCGGCCGGCGTTGTAGAGGGCCGCAGTTGCTCGGCCTATCCGGCGGTTGGCCCGGATGTGGATCGCGCCGGCGGCAAGTATGTGGATATTCCGGTTAACCAGGCTCATGTGGATGGCAACCTGGTCACAGCGCCAGCCTGGCCGGCGCACCCGGTGTGGTTGGCTAAATTCCTCACTGTATTAGGCACAAAGATTGAATTGTAGGTTGAATAACAATGACTCCAGAAATCCTATTCCAAAACATGTACCACAGCATCCTCGAAGATGAACCAGAAGACGCCGAAGCTCTGGCTCGTGAAGCGCTGGCCCAAGGTATTGATCCACTAGAGGCCATCAATCGAGGTTTTCTCCCCGGCGTCAATGAGATTGGACGACAATTTGGCTGCGGTGAAGCTTTTCTGCCCGACCTGGTGCGGGCGGGCCAAGCCATGAAAGCGGCCACCCGCGTCCTTGAACCCGAGATGTTACGGCGCGGCACAACCCGCCAATCGGCAGGCGTGGTCGTCCTGGGTACCGTCAAAGGCGACATTCACGAAATTGGCAAAAATTTGGTAGGGACAATGTTCATCGCCAACGGATTTCAAGTCCACGATCTTGGCGTGGATGTCCCGGCGGCTGCCTTTGCCACTAAAGCCGAAGAGGTGAATGCCACCCTGGTCGGTATCTCCGCCCTGCTGACCACGACAATGGTCCAGCAGCGCCAGGTGATTGAATCGCTGACCCAAAATGGTTTGCGCCCTAAAGTGAAAGTGCTCGTCGGCGGCGCGCCCGTTACCCGCGGCTGGGCCGGCGAGATTGGAGCCGATGGCTATGCCGAAGACGCGATCGGCGCGGTCAATGTGGCTAAAACGTTGTTGGGGCTAACATGACCATCGCCGCGATTGAAAATCCCAAAATCAGTTTGAACATCTTGAACGAGACCGAAGTCCGCCAGATCCACACGGCTACCCTCGACGTGATTGAGTCGGTGGGGATACGTTTTCCCTCGACCAAAGCCCTGGATATTTTGGAAGCCCATGGCGCAACCGTAGATCGGAATGCCTGGGTTGCCAAAATTCCCGGCGCCGTGGTGGAGGAGGCGCTGGCCCAGGCCCCGCCCACTTACACCCTGGCTGCCTGTGACCCAGCCCTCGATTTGCCTCTTGACGGGAAACATTCCTATCTGGGCACCGATGGCTGCGGCGTCGAGGTGCTCGATGCTTTCACCGGCGAGCGGCATCGCTCGACTCTGCAAGATGTGGCCGATATTGCCCGCGTGGCCGATTGCCTGGATGCCATTGCCTTCCACTGGACGCCGGTTTCGGCCCAGGACTGCCCCCCGGAGAGCCGCAGCTTGCATGAGTTGTTGGCAATCTGGAATGTCAGCCGCAAACACGTCCAAACCGAAACCATTGTGACCGAACGTGAAGCGTTGGCTGCTGTGGAAATGGCCGCGGCCATTTCCGGTGGCCGGGATGAATTGCGTCGGCGGCCTGTCCTCTCGATTATGCAGTGTACCTTGTCCCCTCTGGGACAGGATGGTGGCAGCATCGAGGCTGGACTGATCGCCGCCGAGGCCGGCCTGCCGGTGGGTTACATGACGATGGCCTCCTGCGCCTCCACCGGCCCGGCGACGTTGGCCGGGAATCTTGTCGTCGGCAACGCCGAAGTGATCGCAGCCCTGGCTTTGATGCAACTGGCTCACCCCGGCTGCCCCGTCTATTATGCCGCCGCGCAGACGGCGATGGATATCCGCACCGGCGCGTACACCGGCGGCGGCCCGGAGGATTACCTCTTTGGCGCAGCTACCAATGTTCTGGCCGACTTTTACCGCGTGCCGCTGTCAATGGGGGCCTTTGCCACCGGAGCCAAGGAACCCGGTTGGCAGAGTGCGGTGGATAACTCATTCTCGTCGTTTATGGCGGTGTCAACCGGATCCGATATGCTGCTGGGCGCGGGCCTGTTGCACGGCTCGCGCATCTTCTCTTTCGAGGAGCTGGTCATGGACGCGGAAATCTGGAGTATCGTACGAGGCATGAGCCGGGGGATTGTGGTTGACGAGGAAACGCTGGCTATGGAGGCTATTCGCACGGTGGGACCGGGCGGAAATTTCCTGGCTCACAAACACACCCGCAAACACATGCGTGAGTTATGGCTGCCCAAGTTGTTTGATCGCCGGCCCTATGATACCTGGCTTGAAAAACAAGATGGGGCGCGAGACTGGGCCAGGATCGAAGCGCAGCGTATCCTATCTGACCACCGGCCCGAACCGCTCGATCCCAAGCTGACGACGGAATTGCAACGTATCATCGCTGCCGTTGAAAACGGGTAACATCAACCGGCGCAATTTTACTTAACGAAAGACGCAACACGCTCGACGATCCCTCTTGTGTGTTGCGTCTTCCGTTATTCCTTCAAAATCTTCTCAATTACGGTGAATTATGCAACCAAAACTTGAATTATTGTCTTCAGAGTTAATCGAACGTATCCTCGCCGAAGCCTTCCAGTTACTGCAATCGCCGGGGATCAAGGTAAAAGTGCCGGAGGCGCGCCAACTGCTGGCCGAGGCCGGCGCACGGGTGGACGAAACCAACGAGGTGGTCCATCTCCCCGAAGCCATTGTCCGCCGGGCGCTTGAAACCGCGCCGCGCGAGTTCTACCTGTACAATCGCCTGGGTGAGGCGATGGTGCGCTACGGCGGCGACGCCGTCCATTTTGACCCCGGTTCATCCGGGGTGCATATCCTTGACCCAGAGACATTGGAACACCGGTCCTCGACGACGCCTGACCTGGTCCGGTTGGTCAAAGTGGCCGAGCAACTGCCGCAATACGCCGCTCAAGCGACGGCGGTGGTTTGCCAGGAAGTCCCGGAGGAGATAGGGGATTTGTACCGGCTATACCTGGTGCTGTTGCACTCGACCAAACCGATCGTCACCGGGGCCTTCTCGACCCGCACTACGATGATAATGTTTGACATATTGGCGATTATTGCCGGTGGGCGTGAGGCGCTGGCGCGGCAGCCCCTGGCCGTGTTTGATGTTTGCCCCTCACCACCGTTGATCTGGAGCGAGTTTGGCGCTCAAAACCTGATAGACCTGGCCCGGGCCGGTGTACCGGCCCAAATTGTGTCGATGCCTCTAGCCGGGGCGGCCGCACCGGTTACGCTCCTCGGCTCAGTCGTGCAGCATGCCGCCGAGTGTCTCAGTGGCATCACCATCCACCAGTTAGCTCGGCCTGGCGCACCGATTATCTGGGGCGGCGCGCCGGCCATCTTTGATATGCGCCAGGGTACGACGCCGATGGGCGCGATCGAGACGGCCATGATTGACGCCTCCTACGCCCAGGTTGGTAAATCGTTGGGCTTGCCGACTCATACCTACCTGGGAGCCAGCGACGCTAAACTCGTTGACGCCCAGGCCGGATTGGAAAGCGGCATCACCGCTGTAGTGGGCGCCTTAGCCGGGATCAATATGATCTCCGGCGCAGGGATGCTGGATTTCCTGGCCTGCCAGAGCGCCGAAAAGTTGGTCATTGACGCTGAAGCGATTGCCATGGCCCAGCGCCTGCTGGCCGGAGTGCAGGTCCGCACCGAAACCCTGGCCACGGCTATGTTCGAAGGCATTAACTTCAAGGGCAGCTTTCTGGAACAAAAAATCACCCGCCGGCTCTTTGCCAAAGAGCAATACCTGCCCTCGGCGGTGATTGATCGCGGCTCAATCCGATCCTGGCAAGCCGGAGGCAGCCAGGACACCTTCGCCCGGGCCAGAGCACGGGTAACCGAGTTACTGGCCGCCTATCGTCGCCCGGCTCTTCCAACCGAACAAGAGCACGAACTGCGTCAGATGGTGGCCCACCTGGCCCGAGAGGCGGGCATGGAGAGATTGCCGGAGTTAGAAAACTTGTAGCCAATTTTTAATGTTCGGGAACAGCGGCGCCTCAGGTACGAGCGAATCAAAGATTTGAAAGAAGGCTTTGACCCAAGAGTTAAATAGGCTAAAAGCCGCAAACATCATATAAAGTAGTAGTCAAGCCTGCTATGCCTATGAAACGCTCCACTAGCTTGTGCCGATTTCCAGAAGTTTAATTACCATCGGTTCGACAAGCTGCTGGAGCGCCTGCTGTTCAATCCCATTTACTTTGGCGCTAATCATAAAGGTCGCACTTGAATCGCCTTCGAAAGTGCTCAAGGCAGCGATATCGCCTCCCTTCTCGTAGATTGCCTGGGTAATTTTGGCAATTTGCCCGGGTTGGTAAGGCATCAGGACGCTAAAGCGTACCCCCGGCCGGCGCGCTCCCAACATTTCCAACATAATATTGAAGAGATCCGTTTCGGTAATAATTCCAACCAGTTCGTCTCCACGCATTACCGGCAATGAGCTGATCTTGTTATCAACCAAAATCCGGGCAGCCTCCTCGATGGGCGTATTTTCTTGAACTGTCCGGACATTCTTAACCATGACATCTTTGACCTTGATCTCTTCAAGCAGGGAGGCGATTTCCCAGACAGCCAACGTAGTCACTGAAGATGGATAGGCTTTGAGGATATCGTTTTCTGAAACAATGCCTACCAGCTTGCCGTTCTTGATCACGGGCATTTGCCGGATTTTTTCATCAGCCATTAGCTTGTGCGCCTTTGTGATCTGTAGATCGAACTGAACCGTAATCACCGGGTAAGACATTCGTCTGCCTACATTCATAATAAGCCTCCCGAAGTTATTTCTTGTGAAATCCGTTCTATGGTAAATGGGATACGGTGTCTTTGACCGCCTACTGCTCGCCCAGGTAGGCCTTCCGAACACGCTCATCGGCCAGCAACTCTGCCGCCGGACCAGTGAGCACGCACTGCCCTGTTTCCAACACGTAGGCGCGGTGAGCAATCTTAAGGGCCGCCCGGGCGTTTTGCTCGACCAGCAAAATAGTGACCCCACGCGCATTAATTTCGCGGACCGTGTCAAAGATCAGCCGGACGAGTTTCGGCGCAAGCCCTAGCGAAGGCTCATCGAGCAGGAGCAGCTTGGTCCGCGCCATCAATGCCCGTCCAATCGAGAGCATTTGCTGCTCGCCGCCCGATAGCGTGCCGCCAAGCTGGTCTTTCCGTTCTTCCAACCGGGGAAACAGTCCAAAAACATGCTTACGGTTATCTTCCACCGCCTGCCGGTCGTTACCCAGCGTGTAAGCGCCCATGTTCAAATTTTCGGTCACCGTCAGTGTCGAGAAGATCTGCCGGCCCTCTGGGGCCTGAGAGATGCCCCTCTCTACAATTTTATATGCCGGCACCTGGTTGATCGACTGCCCGGCAAAAGTGATCTTGCCCTCGCGCGGCCGGACTAATCCCGAAATTGTCCGCAGCGTGGTTGACTTGCCCGCCCCATTGGCGCCAATAAGGGTAACGATTTCTCCTTCTTCCACTTTCAAATCAAGCCCTTTGAGCGCATGGACGTGGCCGTAGTAAGTATGCAGGTTATCGATCTCGAGCAGCGCCACGGCTAATTCTCCTCTTCTCCAAGATATGCCCGGATCACTTCCGGGTTGCGCTGAATTTCCGCCGGTGTGCCTTCGGCAATCTTTCGGCCGTATTCCACAACGATAATACGTTCACACACATTCATCACCATCCTCATATCATGCTCGATCAACAAAATCGTCACCCCCGTATCCCGGATCCGCCGGACAAGCGCCTGTAATTCGCTCGTCTCCTGTTCGTTCAGGCCGGCCGCTGGCTCGTCTAAGGTGAGCAGGGCCGGGTTTGTGGCCAGGGCGCGGGCAATTTCCAGCCGCCGTTGGTCGCCGTAAGGCAGGTTCTTGGCCAGGTCGTGCCGGTACTCTTCAAGCGCCACCAGCTTTAGCAATCGCTCGGCTTCCGCGGCGATGTACGCCTCTTCCTGCCGCTGCCCCACCGGCCGAGCAAGCGCCGCCCACACGCCAGCTTTCGTCCGGTGGTGTAGGCCCGACATGACATTTTCCAAAACCGTCAGATTCTTGAATAAGCGAATGGTTTGAAAGGTGCGGGCGATACCCCGGCGAGTAATCTCATGCGGCTGGAGGGGGCGAAGTTCGGCCCATTGTCTCTGCATCGGCGTGCCTGGAATCCAGTGCAGCCACCAGGAGGGGCTGTCCAGCTTTTCCAGGCTGTTTGGCTCAGGGTGGGCGATCTGGCTGCCCTTGAAGAAAATCTCTCCCTGGGTTGGGCTGTAGAAGCCGGTGATCATGTTAAAAATGGTGGTTTTTCCGGCTCCATTCGGCCCGATCAGGCCCAAAATCTGTCCCTCCTCCTGGTCGAAATTTACCTGGTCCACCGCGGTCAACCCGCCGAACCGCTTTGTTAGCTCTCGGACACTCAGAAGTACTGCCATATTCGCTCCCTAGCTTTATACCTGGACGGCAGGCGCCGCCCCGGCCTCTTCCCGCTCAGTTTCCAACTCCCGCCGCACCTGCTGGCTTGGCCACAGGCCTTGGGGACGAGCAATCATCATCACCACCATGGCGATCCCCATCCATGCGTCACGCCACTCTTTCAACGGCCGGAAAAGCTCGGGCAAAGTCACCATGCCCAATGCACCCACAAACACCCCGGGGATAGAACCAGCGCCGCCTAGCACAACGATCGAAAACATGACGACCGATTCCATAAATTTCGATAGGTCTGGCGAGATGACCGTCAGTTTCCCGGCATACAGCGCTCCGGCCAGGCCGGCCCACCCGGAGCCGATGACAAAGGCCAGCAGTTTCACCGTGGTTGTGTCGATACCCATGGCCTCCGCGGCCGCTTCATCTTCCCGTACATACATCCAGGATCGCCCCAGGCGCGAGTTTTGCAATCGCTGCACGCCAAAGATGGTTATCGCCAGGAAAAACAGCATCAGGTAGTAGTGGGAGATGGGTGACCGCAGCTCTAGCCCAAACAGCACCGGCCGGTCAATCCCCGATAGGCCATTCGCGCCGCCGGTAATTCCAAACAGGTTGTTCGTCAGCGCCAACCGCACCACCTCTCCGAACGCGATCGTGACAATACACAGATAATCGCCGCGCAGGTGCAGGATTGGCCTGGTAATCAGGAATCCCAGGAGACTCGAGGCCAGTATGCTGACCGGGAACGTCAGCAGTAATGGCACGCCAAACCGCAGGTTAAGGAGGGCCGCCGTGTATGCCCCAATGGCAAAGAAGGCTGCGTGCCCAAGCTGAAAGAGGCCGGCGTACCCCACGATGATATTTAAACTCAACCCCAGGATGATGTACAGACCGGTACGCCAGGCAACGGTCCGGTAATAATCTCCCAGCGGGAGCGGCAGGAGCACCGCCAAAAGGATCAGGCCGGCTTGCCAGAGCAGGGGTTGTTTCTGAATACGAGTCAACAGTGTTTGCATCTGTACCTACACCTTTTCGGCCACCCGCTCACCCAGCAAACCGGTAGGCCGGAAGATCAGGATGAGAATTAAGATCAGGTAGGCAATCACATCTTTCCACTGGGGAGAGATATAGCCTGAAGCCAGGGTCTCGATGATCCCAAGCAGCATTCCCCCCAGCATGGCTCCGGGGATATTCCCGATGCCGCCCAGAATGGCCGCAATAAACGCCTTTAGACCGAATGTCCAGCCTAAAGTGAAATCAAAAGAGCCATAATAGAGCGCGACGATCAAACCCGCGATGCTGCCCAGGCCGGGACCAATGAAAAATACGGTCGCGATAATCCCGTTGACATTAATTCCCATCAACTGGGAAACCTCATGGTCGATGGATACCGCCCGCATGGCCGTTCCGATGCGGGTCCGCTGGATGAACAGATACAAGCCCAACATCAACAGGAAGGAGATGATCAGCACCAGAATTTGCATGATACTGATCCGTACCGTGTCAAAAAGAAGGATGGCCCCAGCCGGAGCGACTCCGGTGGGATAGGTTTGCCAGTTGGCTCCATAGAGGTTACGGGCCAGGCTCTCCAGGATAAAGGCCGCCCCCAACGCAGAAATAATGGGGGCCAACCGGCCCGCCGAACGCAGCGGGCGATAGGCAATCCGTTCCACCAAAACACCCGCCAGCGCCACCGTCACCACAACCATGACCACGACCGGCAGGATCATCCAGGGGCTGCCCTGGACCATCCAGGACACAAGCATAGAAAAGAAGGTCAGGCCAATATAGGCGCCCCACATAAACAGATCCCCGTGCGCGAAGTTAATCATTTTCAGCACGCCATAAACCATGGTGTATCCCAGCGCCACCAGGGCATAAAATGAACCGATAGTGATCCCATTAATAAGCTGTTGTAAGAACTGCATAGTCACCTATCCATTTGAACCGAGTGAAGGGGCGAGCCTCGACTCGCCCCTTGATTACCATTCAATCGAAATCAGAGCTACGGTTTAGGCTGCTCTGGATTCAGGACGAATTCGCCCTTATCGTCGATAACGTACGCGACGTGAATGGTCCCGTTCCGGTCGCCCTTCTCGTCGAAGCCGAGGAGCGGGCCGGAAAGCCCCTTGATGTCCTTCATCTGAGTGTGCATATACTCCGCCAACACTTTCGGATCGGTGGACTTGGTTTGCTCCATGGCAATCTTGATGACGTTGAACGCCTCAGCCGTGAAGATTGTATATACGCTGACCGGGTCTTCATTGTACTTGGCAATGTAATCGGTCACGAACTGCTGGGCCTCAGGGTAATTAATATCCTTCGGCAGCGGTGCGGTGGTCACATACACACCCTTGGCGGCATCCACCCCCGCAATCGTCACCGTGTCGGAGTTGTTGGTGGCGTCGCCGCCCATCCACTTGTTTGTCAGCCCCAGGTCTTTGGATTGCTTGAGTATCAAGCCGAACTGCGAGAAGTAGCCGGTGAAGTAAACTATGTCCAGGTTGGCATCTTTGATCTTGGTAAGAATGGGGCTAAAGTCCTTGTCGGCGGGGTTGATGGCATCATAGAAGGCCACGGTCAAGCCCGCTTCTTCGGAGAACTTCTTGGTCTCTTCGGCCAGCCCCTGGGCATAGGTGGAGTTGTCGTGCAGGATGCCGATATTGGTGGCACCCAGCACTTCTTTCATAAATTTAGCCGCGAACAGGCCTTGGCGGTCGTCCAGGAAGCACGTCCGGAAGAAACGTTGGTAACCTTTTTCGGTCAGGCTAACCCTGGTAGAGGCCGGGGTAATATGCAAAATACCAGCCTCGTCGTAGAGGGCGGATGCTGGCTCGGTGGCGGTTGAGTTATATGCGCCGATGACCGCCACCGCCTTCGCATCAATCAGGCGCTGGGCCACCAGGGCAGACTGCGTCGGGTCGCCGGCATCATCCTCGACGATCAACTCGACCTGGCGTCCGAGAATGCCGCCATTGGCGTTGGTCTGATCGACCATCATCTGCATGGCGTTCTTAAATCCCTTGCCCTCGAGCGCGTAATCCCCCGTCATTGGTCCTTGCAAACCGATTTTGATCGGCTCAGTGGAAGTTTCGGTCGGTTCAGCGGCAGCAGGAGCCTCGGTCGGTTCAGCAGCGGCAGGAGCCTCGGTCGGTTCAGCGGCGGCAGGAGCCTCGGTCTGTTCAGCAGGAGACTGAGTGGCAGCCGGTGTACAGCCGGCGATTACGGCGGCGATCATCATCACCACAAGCAATAGCACGAGCTTAAATTTCATTTTTTATCCCTCCAAATTTTACTTTTCTTATAAAATATCGTGGTCTTTCCCCAGAGATGTATAACCCAGACGATGTCCGGGTCAGACAATTCGACCGATTAGTTGAGCGCTGGGCATTGACTTCTTGGTACTCCACCTCCTTTCGCGGCCGCTCCTCTCTCTCCCTATCAGGTCAAGGGCAGCTGCCCCGGCCAGAAGGTGCGGCCGGTAATAATTGGGCGGGCGTATGGCCCGCCAGGCCGGGGCAGCCAACAGGTAAAATAATCGTGAATATTACTGTCGTCGTCGCGAACCGTCAAAAAACAGTGGTCAAAGTCGCCAAAGTCGGCGCCACTGAAATGGTCACTTTTTTGTTTGCCACTTAACTACTCTCAAGTTACAATAATGCGCTCTTTTTAGTTTGTGACGTCAAAACATTATTCATCCTTAAGGAGATCCTGTACATCATGCTTATTAAACTATCAAACGGCCAAGAAATTCCGATTGAAATGCACAAGGTCAAAATTGTGCAGAAGACCGCTCTGCCGCCTATCGGGCAGCGAAAAACGGCGCTGGCAAGCGCAGGCTACAATACCTTCCTGCTCCGCACCCGCGACGTTTTCCTGGACATGCTGACCGACAGCGGAACCAATGCGATGAGTGACAACCAACTCGCCGCTATGATGGTGGCCGACGACGCTTATGCCGGCAGCGAGAGTTTCTACAAACTGGCCGACGCGGTGCGTGAGGTGTTCGGTTTTGAATACACCCTGCCGGTGCATCAGGGCCGCGCCGCCGAACATTTACTAGCCAAGGTATTCGTTAAACCCGGCGATGTGGTGCCCATGAACTATCATTTCACCACTACCCGCGCCCACTTTGAACTGGCCGGCGGCACCGTACTTGAAATTTATGGCGATGAGGCCATGCAAACCAAAAGTACGGATCCCTTTAAAGGCAATATTGACCCGCAGAAATTTAAGGATGTAATTGCTCAATATGGTGCAGAGAAGATCTCCTTTGTCCGCATGGAGGCTACCACTAACTTGATTGGCGGCCAGCCCTTCTCCCTGGCCAACCTCCACCAGGTCAAAGAGATTGCGGAGGCGCACAAGATTCCGTTGGTTTACGATGGCAGCCTGATCGCCGAGAATGCCTACTTCATCCAACAACGTGAGCCGGGTTACGCGGACAAATCTATCCAGCAAATCCTGCATGAAGTTCTCAGCCTGGTCGACATTTTTTACATGTCCGGGCGCAAATGTGCCGGCGTACGCGGCGGTTTGATCGCTACCAACAACGAGAAATATTACACCCGATTGCTCGAGTGGTTGCCCGTTTATGAAGGCTTCGCCACCTACGGCGGTATGTCGACCAAAGAAGTTGAAGCGATGGCTGTGGGCTTACGCGAAATGACCGACAACGCGGTAGCCAGCTCCGCCGCCGACTTTGTGAAATATTTTGTCGAGCGCCTTGATGCGAGCGGGGTACCCGTGGTCACTCCGGCGGGCGGCCTGGCTTGCCATGTTGACGCCAGACGTTTTCTCCCGCACATCCCATCCCTGGAATATCCAGCCGGGGCGCTGGCTGCGGCCATTTACCTCGCCTCGGGCATCCGCAGCATGGAACGCGGCACCATTTCAACCGACCGCGATAAAGATGGCAACGAAGTAGCTTCCGACCTGGAGCTGGCCCGGCTGGCTGTGCCGCGCCGCGTCTATACTATGTCGCACATTGAGTATGCCGTTGATCGCCTCGTCTGGCTTTACGAGCATCGTGATTTGGTTAAAGGTCTCAAATTCGTCCAGGAGCCGCCCGTGCTGCGGTTCTTCTTTGGCCGCCTCAAACCGCTTGAGGATTGGAACACCAAGCTGGCCGAAGCCTTTGAGTCTGATTTTGGGCCGAACGTCTAGTCACCCCAGAGAAAAACACAACGGCCTCTTGAAAAGGATGCCGTTGTGTTTTAACGTCTTCTGCGCCCAGCAGAATGGACGGATCTCTAACAAAATTTGTAACTACTCAGCCATCAGCCCCAATGAGCTACATGACCGCTGACGGCAGATCGCCGACCGCCATAATTCGCCCTGTAATCCGTCTTTTCGGCGGTCAGCGGTCAACGGTCGGCGGTCAGGGTTGCTGAGACATAAGATTGGCTGAGTAGTTACCAAAATTTTACCTTGTCGTCAAAAATAACAGATACGGTTCCTCGATCAACTCGCAAATGTGATCCAGGAACCGAGCAGCCGGAGCGCCGTCGGCCAGGCGGTGGTCGAAGACCAGGCTGAGAGTCATCGTCTGGCGGGCGACAATCTCCCCCCCTTTGACCACCGGCTTAGGGGTAATCCGGCCTACTCCCAAAATGGCTGCCTCCGGCAAATTGATAACCGGGGTAAAGGCATCCACCCGGTACATGCCCAGGTTGGTGATGGTAAAAGTCCCGCCACTCAGATCATCGGGCGTGCTCTTGCCCACCCTGGCCCGCTCCACCATAGCTCGGAACTCCACCCCAAACTGCTGCAAACCTTTGGTATCGGCATTACGGATAACCGTGACCAGCAGGCCACGGTCGGTATCTACGGCCATGCCCATGTTGACCGCCGCCAAGTGCTCAATGGTATCTCCTGCGGCGGACAGGCGCGCATTCATATAGGGAAATTTGCGCAGGGCGTTGGCGACAATGAGGGCCAGTAAATCATTATATCCGAGGGTAAACCCCCAGGTCTCGCTAAACCTGGCCTTGAGCTTTTCCCGGAGGGCCACAAATTCGGTGGCATCCACTTCTGTCACCAGGGTGACGCGGGCTGTCGTCTGCACACTTTCGGCCATTCGCCGGGCGATAGTAGCGCGAATACCTTTGAGCGGGACGTGCTCCAACACATCGGCCTCAGGTTGGGGGGCGAGTAGTTGAGGCGGTGGTGTAGGTTGAGGCTGAGGTTGAGCAGACGGGGCAGGCGCAGAAATCGGCTCAGGGGCAGACACTTGGGCCACCGGTTGGGCTGATGGCGTGGCAGCTTTGACAACATCTTCTTTGGTGATACGGTCGTGTTCGCCGCTGCCGGTAATGGTACGCAAATCAACCCCCATTTCGACGGCCATTTTTTGGGCCACCGGGGTGACCTTATTAGGCTCCGACGCAGTGACAGATCTGCCCGCCCCATTCGTAGGTGTCCCTTCCGGCCTCGATTCTGCTTTCTCCACGACGGCAGGAGGCGAGATTTTTGCCTGGGTTACATTCGCACCTGCTGCCTCCCCCTGATCCGGTGCAAAAGCCTTATCCGGCTGGCCAATCGTCGCCACCACTGCCGACACCGCTACCACATCGCCGGCCTTGTAAGGGCCGATGTGCAAATAGCCACTCGCATTGGCCGGTATCGGCACTACCGCTTTATCGGTTTCTACTTCCAGAATCTCGTCGCCTTCGTTGACTTGTACGCCGTCCTCGACCAGCCAATTGACGATAGTCGCCTCTTTAACATTGTCCCCCAGCTTGGGAATGAAGAAATCTACAGCCATGGTATCCCCCAATTTATTAATATTTGCCTATCAAGTATAACGTTAACTGGCAAAGTTACAAAAAGTGAGGGAAGGAGAAGACATGAAGCGAGCGGAGATAAGTTGACAGCCCAGATTATATAATGTACAATGCGTACACAATTTACGCAAAAAAGAAGGAATTCTATAATGATAACAACGCTGGGTAGTCGAGAAGCAAGGCAAAAATGGCGGGATTTGCTGGATGCTGTCCACACGGGTAGCGCCGATATTGTGATCGAACGGAGCGGTAAACCCATTGCCGCCTTAATTCCCTACGAAGATTATCTGGCCCTCAGTGAAGTCCTGGATGACTTGCGAGCGGCCCGGCGGGTCTCCGCTGCTTACAAAACCTCACAACAAAGGGGGCGCTCTTATGAGGAAATTCGAGCAGAATTAAAGCATAAAGGGCTGCTCGATGAATGAAGAGGAACGCCGCTGGCAGGTCATATTGACTCGGCAGGCTGAGAAAACGCTGTATCGGCTTCCCAAACCTCTGCTCCAACAGATCGACCATGCTCTTTTAGCCTTGGCGGAGAAACCTTGTCCCCCTGAAAGTCACCGGTTAGCCAGCTACAACGATCTGTATCGCTTGCCCATAGAGGAGTGGCGCCTTACTTACGCCATCGCCCAGGAGCGCCTGACCATTCTTATTCTGGAGATTACGCCCAAACAGCAGCCGGGGCGATACCGGTTGGAGGAAGAGCCGGAAGAATCCTTATCCACTCCCTACGAAGGGACATCAACGGACCCTACCGGCGCACCCCTGGCGCACCCGGAAAAAATTAGGGTGGAATGTCAATACGATGTCTATAGAACGGAACTCGGAGATCTTTTAAGACAAGCACGTCAAAAAAGAATTCGCCTGCTCATTGTGGACGATTTGGTTGAAACGCGAGAAAATCTGCGTAAACTACTCTATTTTGAATCGGATATAAGGGTTGTTGGAGCGGCGACAAACGGTGAAGAGGCCGTTCAATTGGCGGTCGAGTTAAACCCTGATGTGATCCTGATGGATATGATCTTACCCGGCCTTGACGGCATCAGGGCCACCGAAATAATTTCCCAACAAGTTCCTACCGCCCAGGTAATTATGATGTCCGTACATGGTGAGACTGATTATCTGCGCCGGGCCATGCTAGCCGGGGCCAAAGAATTCCTGATCAAACCTTTTTCCAGCGATGAGTTAATGACCAGTATTCGACGGGTGTACCGGTGAGCCTCAAAACAGAAGATGTGAAGGCAGCAGTGACCTACTGGAAGCAACTGGGCTTTGAGTGTATCGCTGAGGGCCACCAACCTTATCCCTGGGCCATTGTCTCGGATGGCTTAATCCGGCTTGGCTTTCATCAAACCCCCAAGCTGACCAAACCCACCATTACCTATTTTGCCCCGGATATGCCGGATCACCTGGAACGACTCCAGCAAAAGAGGTAGTATATCTCGATCTCACTTCCTCGCCTTCTTGCCTCTTCTCCTCGCCTCACCCCTCATCCTCGTCCGGGTCCGGCGCTTCGGGCGCAACCCGAAAAGTGGACTCGTTGCGGTAAGTCGCCAGGCCAGGCGCTGATCCTTTGATAGCTCGGACATACTTTTTCAGGGTAACATCTACTTCCACAGCAGTATCGTGGCGGGCGCGGGAGTAATAAGCCGCCACGCGGGCGGCCCAAAAGACATCCTCCTCTCGCGGTAGCCCCTCGGCAGTGGGGATAACGACGTGCGCGCCCGGCACATTACGGGCGTGCAGCCATAGGTCATCGGGGGTGGCTCGGTTAAAAGTGAGATGAGCATTTTGCAGCGCATTTTTGCCGACCAGCACCGTGGCTCCACCGGGAGCAGCCAGCCGAAGGTAGCGGGTGTGGCTCTTGTGGTGTGGCTGGCCGCGCCGTTTGGGTGAATAATAACCGGCTGTGGCCAACTCTTCAGCCACGGCGTCAATTTCCGGGCGGTCTTCGGCCATAGCCAAATCTTGCTCCAATTGGTCCAGATATTGCTCGGCCAGGGTTACTTTTTCCAATTGAGCCGGAATTTCGTCGCCGGCGCGTTGAGCTTTACGATAGCGGCTAAAATATTCCTGGGCATTTTCGCTGGCCGATAGAGCGGGGTCAAGAGCAATTTTCAGGGATAGATGGCTCGTTCCCCAAGGTACGCTCAGTTGCTTTTGACCGGGTTTGATTTGAAAAGCAAAGGCCAAAATTGCTTCCCCTTTTTCCTTGAGCACCACCGGGTCAGCCTGGGCCGTGGCATCTTCGGCCAGACGCTCCCGGCGACGAGCTAACTTTTGACGGGCGTCGGCGATGGCCTGGGCCAGGGGTGTTTTGGCGGCAGTATAGCCGGAAGCCGCGTCGGCAAAATAGGTTTCCACTGCCGCCGAGAAGGTGTCGTAGGGCTGAAAGTGCGGCAGGTGAGAAAGCGGATAAGGAGCAAAAGCCGCCGGGCTGCCTTCCTCGTCCACAGCCAGGATAGGCTGCCAGCGATCTTCCCAGAGATGCTCAAACAGTTGGCGGAAGATGAGCAACAGGGAAACCGGGGTCGAGAGTTGGCTGACGGTGGTTTCGGCGCTGCCGGTAGCCCGGTAAACGATCTCGCGGGCCAGGAGGGGGCTGACCCCGGTAACGGTTTCGGTCAGCAGACGGGCCAGGCTCAGTTGAGGCGAGGCTTCGTCAAGTTCCTGGCGTAGCGTGAGTTCGTTCAATTCGGTGGGAGCCAGTTTGGGTTGAGGCGGTGGGGGCTGGTAAAGCTCGCCGGGGAGAAGGAGGCGGGGTGGAGGGGCTGGAAAGGTGGAAGATTGGGGGGTTGGGGGGTTGGAAGGTTGGGGGGTTGGAGAAGCGATTTTAGTAAGACGGGCTACGCCCAGAATCGTTTGATCCGGTTCCAGTAGAACCAGGTTGCTACGTGTACCTAATAACTCAACTGCCAGGATCGTCGGGCCAACCGGGCCGGCAAAGTTGAAAAAGAGGAGGCGCTCATAGGGCGGCTGTTCGATAGCGGTCAGCCTGGCTCCGCGCATGTACTTGCGTAAGACCAACGTCAGGGGGGTGTCGTTGCCCCGGCCGCGCCGAACCTTCTGGCTGGTCAAATGCAGGCGAGGGGCCTGGGGTTCGGCGGAAAGAATCAGGTAGTGGCGAATGGGATGAATATAAATTTCAAAGCCGTAGGTCAGGGAGTTGATTTGGATGACCCGTTGGACTCGGCCTCCCCCTATCGTATGGCGCAGTTCGCTCGCTATTGCGGCCAGAGAGAAAGTGTCGAAGGTCATAGTTCAAAAATTAACGGCAGGGTGAAACGAATGGTAGCACCGTGACCGGGCAGACCATCACTGTGAGCTGAAATTTCGCCGCCGTGGATACTGACGAGATTCTTGGCAATAGCCAATCCCAAGCCAGTCCCGTGTGAATTACCCGATTTGTAAAAGCGATCAAAGATGTGGGGGAGGATTTCCGGGGCAATACCCGTCCCTGTATCGCTGACAGAAACAATCACATGCCGATCAGCCTGTTTAAATTGAGCCGTAACCTCCACTTTCCCGCCCGCAGGTGTATAATGCAAGGCATTCGCTATCAAATTAACCAACACCTCCCGGATACGCACCGGGTCTATCTCCAGCAGGGGCAGTTCCTCGGCCATAACGACCTCCAATTGCACACCTCCCGCTTCAGCCCGAGCGCGAAACGAGGCCGCCGTTTCGCCAACAAGGACACTCAAATCGGTCGGTTCGCGGCGAAGTTGGAGCGCGCCGCTTTCCGCCAGGGCCAATGTCCGCAGATCGTCGATGAGCCGGGCCAGTACGTGCGTATCCTCCAGAATCGGTCCTAAATGGGCATCATCCCGGGGATAGACGCCGTCGAGCAGCCCTTCGAGATTGCCCTGGATGACGGTTAGGGGGGTGCGCAATTCGTGGGTAACATCGGCCAGGAGGTTACGGCGTTGGGTTTCATTCAGTTGCAAGCGTGCAGTCATAGCGTTAAAAGCCCGGATCAAGGCGCGCACTTCTCGCGGCCCTCGTTCGGCTACATGAGCCGAGTAATCTCCACTCTCCACCCGTCCAACCGCTTCCATTAACTCCCCAACCGGCGTGGTTACCCGCAGCAGCAGCCGCGCCATCAGCATAATACCTACCAGGCCAAACACAAAAGCGCCGAAGAAAAAAAGAAATGGCGGACCACCATGAGGGAAATCCGGTTTCTCCAAGCTGCCAAAGGTGAGCCAGAAGGCTAATCTGCAAACGCCGATAGCGAGCAGCGCCAAGATCACAAACAGGCCGACCACCCGCATGAAGAAAAACCGGCGCATTTTATGCCACTGCCGCATTTCGGGCGGCCCGTGCGGAGGCCAGGGTTCATCTTCGGGCCACCAGCGCGGGCGGTGATGGGGAAAACAAGGTGGTTTCATCTACATAAATTACTCATCCCCAAATTTATACCCAACTCCATACACTGTCAACACATAACGCGGTTCGCGCGGATCCGGCTCCAACTTACGGCGAATATTTTTGATATGTGCGTCAATGGCCCGCTCATACGACTCAAAGGCGACGCCATGCACCGCATCGAGCAATTGGGCGCGGGTAAAGATTCGCCCTGGCTGGCGGGCCAGGGCGGCTAATAGTTCAAATTCTGTCGGGGTCAACTCGATAGGCTGCCCGCTCAGGGTTACGCGCATGCGAGGTACGTCAAGCGTCATCTCGCCAACCCGGATGAGTGTTTCGTCCACGGGCCTCGTTTCGCTGCGGCGAAGCACCGCCCGGACCCGCGCTACCAGTTCCTTGGGGCTGAAGGGTTTGGTCAGATAGTCATCCGCGCCCAACTCCAACCCAATGAGCTTATCTGATTCTTCACCCCGCGCGGTAAGCATGATAATGGGTATATTTGACTCTTTACGCAGCGCGCGGGTCACGTCAAGACCATCCAAATCGGGCAGGCCCAGGTCCAAGACAATTAAATCCGGTTTGGCTGAACGGACTATTGCCAGGGCGACTTTACCGGCATCGGCGGTCAACACGCTAAAACCTCCGTGTTCCAGGTAATCACGAGCTAGCCGGAGAATTTTTACTTCATCATCAACGACCAGGATAGTTTTCATCCTTTGCCTGACCCAAATTGTGGACTTTGACAACCAAATTCAGTAATAGACTGGCAGGCTGGAGGATTGGAGGTTTTTTTATTCAACCCTCCAACCCTCCATACCTCCAGGGTGTGACCAATTTTGAAGGCCAAAACTCCTTAGCCCTCTACCGACGAGGGCGGATTCTGCTCTGCGTCCCGGCTGTGGGCCTGGCGATGCCATTCTTCAAACATGGGTGGGACGCCTCCTTTAGCCCAGTGGGCATGATGCCACCCCAGAGGTCCACAACGCCCTGGTCCAGCCCACCACAGCCCACGTAGCAAGGCAAAAACCAGCAGGAAGAATAACAACGGTCCGAAACAGCCCAGGAAACCAAAGCCGAATGGCCGATGAAACCAGAACGGTCCACCATAGTAGGGGTATGGTCTAACTCCTGCGTCGGGTGGAAGATCGGCCAGCTTTCCACTCGCGGCCAAACCTTGAGCCACCCCGACATTGTAGATGTAGATACCGAAACTCACCATACCGGCAATTAGCACCAGCGCCAACAAAATCCCAAGGATAATTCTCCTGTTCACGTTTGTTTCTCCTTTCACAGTGACAGTTACTTTGGTGATAACATATTTATGAACAGGAGTATAGGGCTTGATTGTGAACAGATTGTGAAGGCACGATGGAGGCTTTGTGGAGAAGGGATTACCAGCCCGTTAATTTGGCGGCCAGGTTTTTGGCGGTGTCACTGCCACGGATACGGAGACGTTCCAGCTCAAAGCGATCATTGTAGGCTTGCCTGATACCCCATTGGGTTGTAACCGCGCCCCAAAAATGGGCCGACTCCAACACCTGGATGGTCAGGTCATCATAGCGACCGGCCGGATAGGAGAAAAAGCGGACCGGTTCGCCAATCCGCTGCTCGATAGCTTCTTTAGAGCCAAGAATCTCGTATACTAAAAAGTCAACATTTTTACCACTCAAATCGTAGTGGCGATAACTGTGCGAGCCGAATTCCATGCCGGCCCGGTGCATTTCCTTAACCATATCCCAGGAGAGATAATCAACATTGTTGGCGTCAATGGGTTGGGTGAAGATAAAGAAGGTGGCCTTGTAACCATACTTTTTGAGAATAGGGAAAGCATTTTCGTAATTGTCGCGGTAACCATCATCAAACGTCAGGATAATGGGTTTGGGCGGCAGCGTAATTTTTCCTTCGGCTGCATCGGCCAGTTCTCCGAGTGAAATAGTTTCATATCCGGCCTGGCGCAGATAAGCCAGATGGGCCTCAAACTGGTCGGGCGCAATGGATAAATCCCGGCGAACAACATCGGCGTCGGGCGGGGGCGCCGACAGATAATGGTACATCAAAATGGGCAAGTCCAGGGCCAAACCCTGGAGATTACGGGTTGGCTGTGGAATAGGGGTTGAGGTGTTAGTTGGCGTAGGCGAGGGTAAAGGGGTGCTGGTCTCAACTTTATGCTGTTCGGAGGGAGTCGCCGGCTCAGGTTCGAAAGTAGAGGTCGGGCTGGGTGTAAAAGTAGGGGTAGATGTTGGAGCAGGAGTTGAGGTGGAGAGGCGAGGAGACGGAGAGGCGAGGAGGCGAGACGAAGCGGGCGAGGAGGCAGGGAGATGGGCAGACGAAACTTCAGCCTGACTCCGTTCCACCGTCGGGTTAGAGGAGGCCAATAGATTAGAAGTTGCCAGAGCTACGTTATCATTGCTCAAGGCAATCAAGCCCAGCCCCACCTGCAAACCGACGATGGCAATGAGCAGGGGGACAACAAACCAATAACGGGTTACTACCCGCATTTTTGACTTCACAAATATCATCCTGAAAAAAGTAAAAGCATTAAAACCAAAAAGGAAGTATACGTGGGGTTAAAGCGACTGTCAAAGTAACAACGGACTATTAAATCTCGTCAAAATCCACCAATTCCCCTGTCGGGGCCAGCATCTTGATGCGCAGTTCGGCCTTATCCAGTTGTTGGTTGCAGTGTTTGGCCAGGGCCATTCCCCGCTGGTACAAGGCGATAGCCTCTTCCAGGGGCAAGTTGCCCGCCTCTAACTGCTGCACCGTTTCGTCCAATTCCCGGTAGGCTTGTTCAAAAGTCATTGTTTCGATAGCAATTTGGTTGTTGCTCATGGTCGTTTTTCCCACTCCAGTACCCACTGGATCGCCCGCTTAATCCCTTCCTCAAAGGACACCTTTGGCTCGTAGCCCAGCAAGTTTCTGGCCTTGCTCAAATCGGCCACATAAAAGTTGATTTCGCCCGGTTGAATGGGCCGGTCAATAATCGTGGGGGTGACGCCCAGGTGGGCGGCGATCGTTTCGGCCAGTTGCACCAATGTGGCCGGGCTACCCGAACTGAGGTTGAACGTTTCGTTGACCACCTCGCCCCGGCCCAACTTTTCGATCCCCAACAGCAACCCGTCGATACAGTCGTCAACGTAGGTAAAATCGATGATTTTCGTCCGGTCAAAAATTGTCACCGGCTCACCGCGCCGTATCTGGCTGATAAAAATATGCAGCACCCGGGTCATCCGTTCCAGATCGTTATCATAGCGACCATAAACATTGCTCAGGCGAAAGACCAGATACTTGAGGTCATAACAGTTGGCATAGGCATAAATCAACATCTCGTCGGCCATTTTGTAGGCTGCGTAAGGGCTGAGGATGTGAAAAACATCCGTCGTATCTTCGGCTACGGTAGGCGGGATGGGCCGGCCATACACCTCTCGGGAACTGGAGAAGATAATGGGCAGCTTCTGCTGACGACAGAACTCCAGGACATTAAAGGTAATGGTCGCATTTTCGTGGGCACGGCGAGGCTCTTTAACCAGCTCATGCACCTTGGCATTAGCCGCCAATTGCACCACCAGATCAGGTTGTCCGAAGCCGCCAAAAGCCGCTATCTCTGCGGGCGCAGGCATACCTTCTTGAGCCAGATCACGCCGAATAAAAGGAATTTGGTTGGTCCAGGTATTTTCGCGCTTATCGATGCCTAGCACAGAGATGCCTTTTTGCATCAGGGCCAGGCATAAATTGGTGCCTACCTGCCCGCTACTGCCGGTAACTAGAATTTTCAAGGTGATTTATCTCCAAGAGAAGTTGTTTTAAATAAAGACCTATCCCGCGCCACCGTCTTAAACTCCCCATCGCTGACCTTCACCACCAGTTCATCCCCCTGGTTAACCTGGCCGGTTCGAGTGATGACAGTCTGACCCTTTTGGACAATAGCATACCCTCTGGTCAGAGTAGCCTGGGGGTTGAGGGTTTCCAGGCGCGAGGCCAGGGTGTTGATTCGCTCCCGTTGTAGAGCCAGGCGGTGCTGCAACGTCCGTTGCATCCCGCCGATTTGGGCATCAATGCGCTGCCGCTGATTATTGATAACCGCCTGTGGGGAAAGATGTTCCAAAGCCCACTGCCGCCCCTGCAAATTCACCCGCGCCGTCGAGACTCGCTGTTGGACACTGTCGAACAAGGCCAATTGCTGGTCGTAGACCAGTCGCTTCAACTCCACTCTATCGGGCACAGCCAGTTCGGCGGCGGCCGAGGGGGTGGGAGCGCGCACGTCGGCCACAAAATCGGCGATGGTGAAATCAACTTCGTGACCAATGCCGGTAATAATGGGAACAGGGCAGGCCACTATCGCCCGGGCCAGGCGCTCGTCGTTGAAGGCCCACAAATCCTCCAGGCTGCCGCCACCCCGCCCTAAAATGATCACCTCAACCGATTGCCGAACCACAGCTTGGAGAGCGGCGATGAGTTGCGGGGCGGCCATGTCGCCCTGCACCTGGGCCGGCGCAAGAATAACCTGAGCAATAGGATAACGACGGCGCAAAACATTGAGTATATCCCGCAGCGCCGCCCCGGTGGGCGAGGTGACCAGGCCGATTTTTTGCGGAAATGGAGGGAGGGTTTTTTTTAACCCCGAATCAAATAGTCCTTCGGCGGCCAGACGGGCTTTAATACGTTCAAATTGAGCGTACAGCGCACCCTGCCCCACCGGCTCCAAATTATCCACGTAAAATTGGTAATTGCCGCCAACTTCGTAAACCGATATATGGCCATGCGCCAACACCGCCTCACCCTCGCGCTGCGGCAAATAAATCAACCGGCCGGCCTGGGAGCGCCAGATAACGCAGCGCAGGCTGGCCCCGGCATCTTTAAGCGTAAAGTAAATATGGCCGGAACTGGCCGGTTTCCAGTTGGACACCTCCCCTTCCAGCCACAGGTCTTGCAGGGTCAGGTCGGCCTCGAATTTTTGCCGGATATAGGCAGTGATGGCGCTCACAGTGAGCACACGCGGGGCGAAGTCAAAGAGAGAAGGCTGAGGCATTTGATGAATTATACCTTCTGTGTATCCTTTCGGCTAATAATCACCATTTTTGGGGTCTGTCCAGGTTTTAGGAGACCCTAAAGGTTTTCAAAACCTTTAGGGTCTGTTACCAAAAAATTGGACGCACCCCCATTTTTGAACAGT
>CAZUNT010000093.1:0-26368 GCA_964622215.1 uncultured Caldilineaceae bacterium | reverse complement strand
CAGCCCCAACCGTACCGAATAGACCCCCGGTTTGAAAAGAGCAAAATAGTCCCTTGACCTTGTTAATGGCCCCTTCCACTTCGGTCACAAAGTCAAAAATAACCCTGACCGTACCAGGGCCAACCCCCAACTTTTGCAGCAAATACTGGAAACCAATCTTTGCCCCACCTCCCTGGAACACCCTGACCAGGCTAATGATCTCACTAAAAATTTCATCAATGGCCTGGCTCAACTTACCGGCCAGAGCAGTGGCAACGCTCTCCAAGTACTTACCATTCTTTTCTAGCAACTCGTTGACATTCCCTAACCCTTTGGAAAACTTATCAAACAGAGGTTTGGTGACGGTTGCCGCGAGTGTTTGTAACGTGTCGGAGAAGGTGCTCCATCTCCCCTCGGCGGTTTCGGCCAGGTTGGACACAACGTCGGCGTCAAGGCCCATTTGGGCCAGAGCCATAGACACCGCCTGGACAGCGGGTACACCTTGCTTCTTTAATTCATTCAGGTATTGGCGAGGCAAGCTGAACCTCTCGATGACGCTGACAAAATCGCCCGATAAAGCCTCACGCAAAGCGAAAGCGGCCCCCTCAAGACCCTCAGCGGGGTTAGATGCGGCCAGAATTTCGGCTTGGGCAATTAAATCCTCCAGGGCCATACCGCTTTGCTTGGCGGCGGGTAGCAGGCTCGCGGCGGCGCTGCTCATTTCTTCAAAAAGGAACGGGGTTTTTGCAGCTCGCTCGCGGATCATCTCAAGAATTTTGGCCGTCTCTGTCGCCGATTTAGTGACAGCCATCAACTTGGCCGAAGTTTGCTCCATTTCGTTGTTCAACCGCAGACCGCTATAGGCTGCCCCAGTTGCGGCGGCGGTCAACCCACCCAACCCAACCAGGGCAACTTTACCGGCGAAGCCTGCCAGTTTTTGGATGCTCTGCCCCAATGCAGCAAACTGGGACGACATCCCACTTGTGGCCGATGCGGTGCGTTTGGACATTTCATTTACGCCGCGCAAGTAGGCATTCACATCGAAGCTTTTTAGGTCTAAAATAGCCCGTAGGCCAATTTCTTCCATTTTTCCTCCAAAAATAAAAGGGCTACTCTCTTACGTGTCTGGGACTTACCACCCGTGCGCTTGCCTTCTCAGGGACATCACGGGTTATTCATATTCAATTGTTGCACGCGCAGACTACGCTGCTTGTAACTCCTGCTTCAGCCGGGTTAGTAACTGCCGGGCCGTGAATACCTCTGCTCTCCATTCCCCTGAATTAGCTTCCTCTAATTCGCAATCAAAGAAAAATAGAGCAAGAGTTAGGGCTTCCCCGGTCGTCATCCCCTCAACGTACCTTGCCGGTTTGGGCTTAGGCTTGGCCGGCCTAAAGGTTGGAAGCATCATTTGTGTTGTCTGCATAGTCCCCTCCATTGCTCGCTACAACTCCCTCGCAAGTAGATAGCCCGGTGCGGTTTGCCCAAAACCGGCCAGCCAGGTTAGAAACTCCCTCACGCCTTCGACCGTCCGGGGGCGCTCAAGTCCGGTTTGAGCGTGTAGGGCAATTGTGGCCCCGTTGACCTCGCCACAATCCAGAACTATGCCAGCGTCCATCCCGATCCCCTGCCGGCGTGAGTGAAAAAAACCGGTAGTGGGGTCAACGGCTACCAGGCTACACCCAATGTGTCTAAGTGCCCGCTCTATGGTTTGTGGTCGAATAGGGAGGTAGATACCCCCCATCTCGGCCAGCGTTTCGTTCAGCCAGTCGGCTAGGTCCTGGTAATTTTCATCCCCGGCAACGACCCTGCCCGTTCCGTCAAAACGTAAAGACGTGCTATCGAAGGCGAGGAATAGCATCAAATCATCGTCATCGGGCGGGTGTGTTTGTTCAGCTTGGTAAATTTCCTTGACACGACACTCAAGAGCTTTAATCCGGTGTTTGGCGCTCATTTGTCCTCGCGTTTCAGTAATTCGGCTTCAAGGTCTTCGAGACGAGCCTCTAAAACAACGTGCTCACGAAAGCCGGGTGTCAAACTTAACCAACCCAACGCGGCGCGAACACGAGCAGCCGCCGGCGCGGTTTTGTCACCCATAATTTCTTTGAGGGTCCTGGTAGCTTCCCCGGCGTCAACGGCCAAGCGCCTAGCGGCTTCGGCCATCGCCTCGGCTTCGGCTTCGGTCAGGGCCTGCCGGAAGTGAGGCAAGGCCATATATCGCTGCAAAGTCCTCTCAGATAATCCGCTCGCCTCAGCAGCTTGGGCCCGGGTAGAGTTAGCGAGAAGGGCGGCTACTGCCCTGGTCTGCTTGTTGGTCAGTTTGGCTGTTTTTGGCGTGTTCTGTCGGTTCATATCAATATCTGATAGCCTGGATGATCTTCACGGCCTGCTCACCCGGAATATACCCTCGTCGGTCCAGTTCGCGGGCCAGGGTCTCGACGACGGGCCAGTGTTGCTGCAAGAGAATGGCGGCTTTGTCTTGGGCCACGAGCAACCGGCTAGACCATAACCCCTCCCTGCCAACCATAAACAACCAAAGCGGGTCAGTCAACCGGCTTTTGTATCGCCAGACGAGGGCCATATCGCCGGGCGACGGATCCGGCGGTATTGCCGGGTTGAACAGGTGCGCTGCTACTCCCCCGGCACAAGCGGCTGCAAGGAAGTCCTCTAAACTGTCGGTTTCACGCAGGCTTAAAAAACACTCCGACCGGGAGACGTGTTTTATTTCCAGGCCCAAAACGGCGGCGGTTACGGCGTGCCCGGCTTCGTGAAAGGCGTTCAGCATCTCACATCCTGGCGATAATCGTGCCACGACGGTTGTACTTTCCAATCATCGGGTGTATCGGGTTAGGCTTCTTCAAGTCATCTTCGGTCAGGTCGGTTAGGGTTGCAATTTTGTCTAATAGGGCCTGCCGCTTGCGTTTTTCACCCTCAAGCTGACCTTGCTCCTGCTTGATCTGGTTCTCTAATTTTTTGATACGAGCCTCGATAGATGGAAAAACTTGCAGGTCATAACGCTTGAGCGAAGAGTGTAAGCCCAAAATTTCTTGGCGAAGGTCATTATGACGCTTATCAATTTCGGCAAACTCCATCCCCCGCCGTTTCTCTTCGCCGGCGAGCAGTTGAAACTTTTGGTTCAGCCGCTGTTCATCTTCACCCAGGCTGATGTATTCATCAAAATTGTTGCTCTTTTTGGCTTTGGCGCGTTGGGCTTGAACCTCCTTCAGTTCACGCTCTGCGGCGGTCATCCGCTTGACACCTTCCTCATAGGCGGCCTGCGCCTTGTCACGTTCTGCAAGTAAATTTTCGAGCTGTCCCATCGTTTTCACCTCTCCTTAAAATAACTCTGGCATTGCCAGTTCAGTCACCTTTAGTTTTAACTGCAACCGCTGGAGCATGAGCGCCTGCGGGGATGTTTGCGGCCTTGAAAGACCCAAAGCGCGGGCTATGAGCGACGTTTGCCAGTCAATGGCTTTTGTCGCCTCCGCCGGCGTTATCAAAACATCTTTGCAAATTGCGATGTTGCCGGCAGCCTTACCAGCCTCGCAAATGGGCCGGGTGGTCACAAGTCCCCGTTCAAGTAGGCGCTCCAACATTTTGACGTACTGCGAGCGGCGGGCCAGGATGCGCTTAACCCAAAGGCCGGCGTCATCGGCTTTGGCCGTTGACCAGTCAACAATTCCTACAGGTTGGCCGGTGGGCAATGTGACCGGCGTCGCCTCGGTGAGAGTAGTCAGGGCCTTGCCCGGTCGCCAGCCGTTGGCAGATGTCAAGATGTGGTTGGCAACCGTGATACTGTCGGGTCTGAGTGAGATGATTTTTAATGAGTTATCCATCTGTATCCTCCGTGAGTAACCTCGCCCCTGGCCCCCCGGCCCCGGAGCGCGGTGGCTCCGGGGCGTTTGGAGAGGTAACGGGGTGGTGAATGTCTGTTTTAGTCTGCACGTGCAGACAACGGTTTAGGCCACAAAAAATAAGACAGTTAAGACAGTTTAAGACAGTTTTCCCGGTTTTTTCGCCCATGAGAGAAAGAGGTAAAAAAATGGTGAAAAAGTGTCTTAAACTGTCTTATTTTGCCAAACTGTCTTATTTTTTGTGTGAGATTACTCATTGAGTAACCCTAAACCCAGGTAAAAAACGTGGGTACTTAACTTCTTCTTCTGATAACCCCTTTCGGTCATCAGTCGCCCAAAACGGGTTGAATTGACCGTTTTTAGTCCGTTTTCTTCACACCAGGCGCTATAAGCTTTGTACAGGTCGCCAGCTTTTACCTTGAGCAGATCGGGTACGTCGGATACTTCAACGGTCCTATCTTCCAAAAATTGGCCGATGACATCCATCTCATTTCTATAAGCGTCAACGGCGGCCTTAACCTCGCTGGGAAGTCCCAAGCTTTCGTTTTGCCAGTACTGGCAGCCTCTAGCGACCCAGGCGAGGATACCGGGCAATTCTGCCTGTAGTTTTTCAAGTAGACGCGGGTCCCGTTGCCCTTCGGGAATAGTGACGGTGAACGGGATCAGCCGCAACCGTCGCCAAATTCCCTCATCCGTTCCCCGGATAACCGGCTTATGGTTCGCCCGGATGAATAGCTTGAATTGTGGCTTGAAGTCGAAAAACTCAGCGTGCAAAAAACGGGCCGTAACCGTATCCTGTCCGGTCAACTGCTTGACCAGGCTTTCGGCCAGCCGTTGACCGTCTTCTACTTCATTGACCGTCACGAGGCGCGCGCCGGTGAGCCTGGCTATGTCGTTGTTAATGCTACTTCCATCCTTGACCATAATCGTATCGGTCGGCGTTGACCGGGCGTAATCCTCGCCTAGAATAGCCTGGATTGTCTCAAGAAAAACGCTCTTGCCATTGGCCCCGGTCCCGTAGAGGATAAAAAGAACCTGCTCGCTACAATCGCCGGTCAAGGTGTAACCTACGGCCTTTTGGATGAAATGGATCAGGTCTTGATTGCCGTTGAAGACTGTTTCAAGAAACTCAAGCCACAAAGGACAATTGTCGCCGGGTTTATAGGGGATCGTAGTCATTTTGGTGAGCATATCGGTGCGGGTGTGCGGGTGCAGCTCGCCCGTTCTTAAATCGAGTGTCCCGTTGGGGCAATTGAGTAGCCATGGGTCCGCGTCCAGTTCGGCGGTGGTTATAGGCAGTTCGCTTTGAGCCTGTTCAACCATTACCTTAAGGCGTTCGCTCGCCTCGGACCGTGTAGCGTGTTTGGCTATGGCTTTGCGTCTTTCGTCATCCTCTACGGCGGCGGCCTCACCATAGATTGTCTTGACCGTCGCCTTTACTTTCCGGTTGACTTCCCACGGCGTATCACGTCGCCAGCGTTGGCCGTCCCAAACAAGCCATTTACGCCAGTCGTAACAATAGCGTAAGTCCTGCCCATATTGGCTCACAAGTCGCCTAGCATTGCCCAGGTCGGTTAAATGTTCGACAGTAGTCACGGCCGGCGCTGGGTTGGCCTGCGGCGCTGCCTGCTTGGTTGGTTGCGCTTTTGGGGTGTAATGTTCCGTAGTGTTAGCCAGGGCCTTGTCAATGGTCATTTGCCCATAGGTCTGACCGTCTCCATTGTGCTTTTTATCCCACTTAGGCCGGTATAACTTCGATTGCCTGAAGAGGCGGTCAATCTGTTGGGTGTCTCTTGTCCAAAAAGCCAGCATACAACAAAGGGCAATGTCGGCGCTGGAGTCGTCGCCGCCATAGTCGGAAGTGTCACCCCGGTCAAAAAGCCGGCTGAACTTGTCACCATTGGCGGCGGCTCGTGCTTTGGTGAGTAGTTCGGTGTCACCCAGGATAATACCCGTTTTGTTACCTTTGTGGCTCGTTTCTGGCCGGTCATCGCTGCCCCAAAAGCGGGTATGCGCTTCGGTTATCTCACCATTTAGCCGGTTAATTGTTTCCGGCGTTCCCGGTAAATGGTTCCCGGTTACGGTCAGAAAACGGCCCCGGTCGTAACATTCAATTTGTAGTTTGGTGTTTTTTCGGCGGCCAGGTGGCAAGCTGCCCAGGGCGAAGAGCCTAAGCCCTCCCCCGCTGGGGGTAATTTCACAGTAGGTTGACAGTTCGTTGACAATCTCGCTGGCGACGGGTGATAACTGGCCGTCAACGAGGCAATGATCGAGGTCAAAGGCTACGAGGGATATAACATCAGGCTTGAGCATAAAGCCGATACCATCAAAACCATAACGCTCTTTGGCGGTGTTGGCCTGCTCAAAGCTGCCCCAAGTGGCCGGGTTGTTACTCATTGCATTACCCCCGGTTGCGGGGTTTTTGGGCCTCTTCGTGGGCTTGCCGTTTTCATCAGGCTCATATTTCCAACCAACCCAATGGGGATATTGTTTCAGGAAATCTAAGGCTGGTTTCATTTCCCCGCCTCCTGGTCACTGATGATGCAATTCAGCAACCGCCAAGCCTCACCCCGGCTGAGGCGCGTGATCGTCGTACTGCCAACCCCGGCGCGGCGGCGATACTCGGCAAATTTAGCCCGGCCCAGGTCGGCGGCATAACGGAGTAGCGCGGTTTCCTGCTGCTGGCTGAGTGACCCGCGTTGCGCGGCGGCGCGTTCAAAAATGCTAGTTAGCATCGCGCACCTCCGGCCAGGGCCAGTGATTTTTGAGAAAATAGAGCGATGTCCAGATCGCAAAATGCACGGCGTAACGCGACGGATCCATGGCCATCCGCTGCTCGGATTGGCGTAACAGGTTGTCACAAAAATGAGGGAGTTGACAGCGAGGTTGATTTTGTGCTATATTGTAAGCAGCAATGGCTGTCCCGCCGTTGTGACCGTTCCCGCCGCTCTCGTTTGCCCCGCGAGCGGCTTTTTTTTTGCTCATCTCACAACCTCCGTTTTTTGCCCGGTGCGGTGCAGCATGGTATGCTGTCGCTGCCGGGCGCTTTTGCGAGCCTCGGTTGCCGCGTCGGGGTCGGTCGTCAAACTCACACCCGGCGCGGCTTTTTGTTTCCCGGCTTCGATGAGTAAAATTAGCGCATCGGCCAGGCGGTTACGGCGGATATTAAGCAGCCTGGCGTTCACGTTTCACCTCCGTTTTTGCCCCCTGCTCCATTTTCGTGACAAATTCCTCGAGCGCTTTTGCTATGAGTTTTGAACGTGTCACTCGCAACCGGGCGCGGTCGTCAAGCTCACGAGGCACGACCGAATTAACAAAAATATTTTTTTCGTTAATGATCGGCTTGGTTATCATCGTTCATCCTTTCTGTGAGTTAACAAAAAAAGCCACCTTCACAAAATAAAGGATAACGAGGAGTGTATGAAAACACACCTTTGGCCTCCTTTATCTCGAATGAAGAGCGGCTAAAATTAGACGCTTGCAGTTTAGTAAGGTGAGAAACTTTGTCGGTAGTTAATCACACTCACCCACTGTTCACGACGGTGAATACCGGGCGACTATAATTAACTCTAGTATAGTATATCAAATTATATTCTACTTGTCAAGATGTAGTGTGACGCCAATTTAAACCTACTACCCTTTGTGGTTTACAATTCCAGCCGGGCGGACAAACTCACCCGGACCGGCTTATTGTCCAACATTGGTCACAGTGATAAGCTGCTCAAGAATCAGTATCCCTTGCACGTTCTGGCGGCCATCGGGGTAATAAAGAGGTAAACGCTCGCCGGTGGGCTGGTAGTACAAGCCAATCGCCAGGCGATATTGGCCGGGGGATAGGCTGTTGGGCGTGGGTAGAGTGTGAGGATCGAGGATGCGCTCTCCGCGACCCCAGAGGGTGGTGGGATAGCTGTTGTTGAGTGGTTGGGAGTCATTGCCGGCGATAAGTTTATTCTCTGGGTCGAGTAAATGGACAAAGACAGTGTAATCTGCTGGAGCTGGCTCAAGAGCTTCCCAAAGTAAACTGACCTGCACCGGCTCTCCGGCGGTAAGCTGTGGCTTTTCAATCTTGGCGGCTAAAAGTTTGGCGATGTTACCAAAAGTGACAATCTCCGCCTGACCCCCTCCTTCCGAGGAAGGGGGAGGTAACGGAACTTTGAGCGGGCCAATAAAGATGGTATCGGGTGAGTCGCCGGCCTCCTCGGTGAGAGGGAGACGTTGGGCCAGGGCCGGGTGGTAAACGGAGACGGCCAACCAGTAACGCCCCGGTAGGAGGGTATTGGACGTCAGGGTCACTGTTTGCTGGGCGGCGATGGTATCCAGACCGGGCCGCCAGAAAGTCGTGGGGTAGGCCCAGTCGTTGGGGCGAGCCGTCCCATCGCCCCAGACCCGGCGCTGGTCGTCAACCAGTTGCAGTAGTACCTCATATTCGTCAACCATCTGGGCTGTGGCTTGCCAGAAGAGCGTGACCGGCAGTTTGCCAGAACCAGGGATAATCGTTGTTGGATAGGTTGCGCCCAGCAGATGGGCCGGACCGAAGGTGGCGTTCACAGGGTTGGTGATTGCCTGCACCCGATGGGCTGGATCAGTGGCGAGAACGGCCAGACGAGCCGCCGTCTCACCGCTGGTGGTGCGGATGGTTTGGGTATCGTTCTTAGATAAGGCGGTCTGGAGCAACTCCTGTCCGGCGGCAGTTAAGGGTGGGAGAATAGTGGCCGTGTCACCCCACAATCGTACCCAAACGGTCGTTTGCTCATTTTCCTCCGGCGAGATGACCAGGGCGCTGGCGGCGGATGGGACCGAGAGCATCGCCTGTCGCCGGTAAACTCCGCTCAAATAGTAAAGCAACGGGGCATCGTTGAAACGGGCCAGGGGCAGATAAATGGGCCTAACTATGTTGGCATGTTTAAGCACGGTGTCTCGAATGGCGATAGCCCCGTAGTCGTAAATCCCCTGGGTAACTTGCAACTTCGGCCACTGGACAAAGTAAGCAGAGAAGGTAGCAGGAATGGTGGCCAGGACAAGAACGAAAGGCAAGAGAGAGGCGAGACGTGAGATGTGAGATGTGAAATTATCTGCTACCTTGCTACCTGCTACCTGCAACCCAAGGGCGACGAGGATGGCGGTGGGGACGATGGCGACAATCAAACGTAGGGGATGGGGGGCTTCAATGGCGATGATTGAAGGAGAGATGCCGATAAGCCACCATAGAGCAATCAGTCGCCAGAACAAGCTGCGCCAGTTCTTGATGGCGATAAAGAGACCGATGACCAGAAAAGGTGCTAGCAGGGGAGAGAGGCCGGGATAGTCTGGCAGGCCAAAAATGGCGTTAGGGCTGCCGGTGCAGCAGAAGAACCCCAAAACTCGCCAGGTATTGCGTCCAAGTTCAGCCAGGATGTCGGCAGGTGTATCGAGATAATGCCAGACCATCACCGAGGCGGCGCGGGCGGTGAATTGGGCCGGGTGAGTGGCGAAGTACCAGAACATTGGCGCGGCGACGAGGAGGGTGGCGCCGATAAAAAGGATAAGGCCGGAGAGGTGGTGGGTGATAGGTGAAACGTCAAACCTGAAACGGGGTCTGAATTGGAGCAATTCCGGCAGCAGGGCCAGGATGAGAATAACCGGGAGCAGCCGGGCGGCAGAGTAAGCGTGAAAGCCCAGTCCCATCGCCAGACCGGAGAGGACAAACCAGCGCCGTTGGCCGCTTGTCCAGCCCTTGAGAAAAAACCAAAAGACCGGCACCGACAGCAAGGGCACGGTCAGGGGGCGCTGATCCAGGCGACTGATACTGATGTGCCAGTAGGAGACGGCCAGGCTGAGGCCGGCGAGGGCAGAGAACCAAATTGTGAATTGTGAATTGTGAATTGTGAATTGTGAATGGTGAAGAGAATTTTTGGTGTTTTTGCCATTTTGAGGTTGTAGGTAAGTGGTTAAGTGTGAGTCAGAGAGGAAGGCGAAGAGGAAAACGACGTTGAGCAAACTGATGAGGGCGAGTTGGAGGCGAAAACTGAAAGGGGTCGTGCCAAAAAGCCAGAGGAAAGGGGTAAGCAGGTAAATCAGCAGGGCCTCGCGTCCGCCGTTGGTAGGGAAGAACAGGGCAGGGCCGCCGCGCTGCATCAGGCGGATAGCATCCAGGCCGTTGATGGCAGGGTCAAAAAAAAGACCCAACGGGTGGTCGGCCAGGCGATAAAAGCGGAAGAAGGCGGCGATGAGGGTGACAGCAATGAAAGCCAACCACAAGGTGTTTTTGGATTTTGGATTGCAAACTTTGGGTTGCGAATTTATAGGCACGATTTTGGTGATTATAAATCCTTCAAGCCAAACTGTAAAGCCTGGTGAAATTGGCCCTACCTTTTCTTACTTTTCGCTCCTTTCGCGATTTTCGTGTTATAATTGCTCCTTATGGTAAGCGCCCTCAAAACCGGTAACCAGTTTCACCAGCGCCTTCTGGATAAGATTGTTGGCGGTGGACTGACCCTGGCTGCCTTTGGTCTGTATCTGACCACGCTCGCTCCGACGGTACTGGAAGCCGACGGGGGCGAATTTCAATTTGTGCCCTGGTTGCCCGGCATTGCCCACCCAACCGGTTATCCACTTTACGTCTTGCTCGGCTGGCTGTGGACGCACCTCCTGCCGCTGGGCGAAGTCGCTTGGCGCATGAATCTCCTTTCGGCGGTGCTGGCGGCGGTGGCTGTGGGTTTTACCTATACCGTCGCCCGGCAGATGCTCGACGTCGTGTTTCCTGATACCTCCTGGGGGGCCAGAATCATCGCCGCCATGATAGCCGGGACTACCTTTGCCGTCAGCCAAACGTTCTGGAGCCAGGCGATTATTGCCGAAGTTTACGCTCTGCACGCCCTGTTTGTGGCTGCTATTTTGTGGTTGGCGAATTCCCTTTCTTTAAGAGGAGTCTTCACGGGCCTGCGCTCCGCCTCCGATGACGAAAATGCGCAGCGGTCAGTAGTCCGCTGTCGGCGGTCTATCAGTTGGTTGGCCTTTACGGTCGGCCTGAGCCTCACCCATCACCGCGCCATTGTGTTGCTTTTACCCGCCCTGGTTGTGTTTTTATGGCATCGCCATCATTACGAAGTCAAGGCTTCAGCCGAGCCAACACGGCTAGAACCGGCTCAAGCCTCGACAGCCCTCCCCCTCGAAGGGGGGGGGCTAGGGTGGGGGTCTCCTGTCTCCCGTCGTTGGCTGACTTACGGCCTCCTGCTGATCGCCCCTCTCCTCCTCTATCTGTACCTACCCCTCATTGCCCCTTTCACCTCTTATGCGACGCTAAGGTTGAGCGAGACACAAACGCTAATCCTTTATGATAACTCACCGGTCGGATTTTGGAGCTATGTGACAGGCAGCGTCTTCACGGGTGAATTAAGACCTGCTGCTGCCGGGTGGGATCGCCTCTGGCTCGCCTGGCAACTCCTGCACCGGCAATTTGGTTGGGTAGGTGTGGGCCTGGCTATAAACGGTTTGATCAGCCTGTGGTGGCGCCGTAAAACAGATTTATTGCTGCTGACCGGTCTCGGTTTTTTAGCTTTTGTCGCTTTTAACCTGATCTATTTTATCGGCGATGTGTTTGTGCTGTTCATCCCGGCCTGGCTGCTTGTTTCACTGTGGCTTGGCCTGGGCTGCCTGGGAGTGGCTCACTGGCTGGCTCGCAGTTTTGTACAGCGCCGGATTGGCTCCGCGGGCGCCAATTTGGCCTTTGGGCCGATGGAACAGCGCCTGGGCCGAAAAATTTATAACTTCCTTAATCTTTTATTCGTCGTGCCCGGACTACTTTTACCCATGGTTTTGCTGGCGTCAAACTATAACATGGTCAATCAGAGCCACAACTTTGCCGCCCGTGAGCGTTGGCAGACCACCTTGACGACCGAATCCATCCCTACCGGCGCGGTGCTCGTAAGTAATGATCGTAATGAGATCATGCCCATGTGGTATTATCAATATGTCGAGGGCCTCCGCCCCGACCTGCTGGGATTGTTTCCTCTCATTGTCTCCGACCCGGCTTATGCCAACGTAGGGCGAGTATTGGATCAGGCCCTGGCCTCTGGGCGGCCCGTTTACCTGATCAAGCCTATGACCGGATTGGAGATCAAAGCCGACCTTCTCCCGGCCGGGACTCTATTCCAGGCGAGGGCTTACCCGACCTCACCGGCGTACTTGGTTAACAAAGCCCTACCCCCTGTGACTTTCAACTCCAGCTCAAGCCGAGCTAGCAGCGAAACAATTAATTTAGTGGGGTATGATTTGTCTCCGGCTCAAATCCGGTCAGGCGCTCCCATCACCATAACTTTGCAGTGGCGGGCAATTCAGCCGCTGTCGGTGGATTACACCAGCTACGTCCACCTGGTTAATAAGGACGGTCAGGGTATTACCCAGAGCGACCACCGGCCCGGCGGTGATTTTTATCCCAGCCATTATTGGCAAGTTGACGAGATTCTGCACGACCGGCATAGTTTAAACATTCCAGCCAACCTGCCAGAAGGGGTGTACCAGCTACGTGTTGGGATGTACTATCTAACCGAGTCAGGGGCGATTGTCGGGATGGGCAATGGAATAGAGATTGGTTCAGTGACTATTAAGCCGTAAGGGAGGATTGGAAGACCGGAGAAGTGGAAGACTGGAAAAAAGGCAGCGGATAGCGCTTCGCATCCCGTCGGGGATAGCAAAGTCACAAGATTACATAAGGCCCTCTGACTACTGTCTACTGACTACTATTTTCTCACCCTGCTGTTTGTGCGTTGACTGACATCGTATGGTAAAATAACACCCCGTTATTTTCTGAAGAGGTTTATTGGATCGGGCGTGATTACCCGCTACACTCTGAAAAGTGCTTCTGACCTGATAAAATGAGCAGCAATATTGAACGTACTGCCTGGGTCATTCTGCTGACGGCCTTCAGTATCTTTTGCCTGTTATCCATAACCATTCCGGCCTCAATCCGGTGGTATATTATGAATGCCACCGTGCCTTTTATGACCGAGGTCACTTCGGTACGGGGTACGGTAGTCATCGGCAACCCGACGGCCGAACTGTCTTCCTCGCTAACCGATGGAAACACAATGTCCATTGAAGAGAACTTTGTGGTTTCCACGGATAATACCTCACAGGCCATCTTGATTTTTTCCGATGAGAGCAGTCTGACTATGTACAGTGAGACTACTATTGTTTTACGCGAGACGCGAGATTCGCGTTTTGGCCTCAGTCCCAACCCCACTAAGATTGTGATTGAAGTGCAAAAGGGTCGGGTTCGAGCAACCTCCTCCCTCAGCCGTGAGGCTTTGAACTTTGATATTATCACCCCACAAACCTCAATTGCTCTAAGTGAGGGTAGCTTTTCCATCGAGGTGAATGAGACCGAAACGCAGATCACAACCCGCCTGGGGCAAGCTACTCTTATGGCCGAGGGGCAACAGTTAACCCTCAATCAGGGTGAACGTGTTCTGGTTAATGAAGATGGTTCACCTTCACCGCCGCTGCCGGCCGCGCAAAATCTGCTCAAGGACAGTACCTTTAGTCTCACTTCACTTAGTAATTCCTGGGAACCTTTTAAGGATGAGTCCAATGTCGTTACCCCCACCGTCCAGATAATTACTTTCCAGGATCGGACCGTGTTGTCCTTACGCAGTGAAGGGGAAGACAATGTGCATACCGCCGTCGGAGTCACCCAGCAGATAAATAAGGATGTGCGCGACTTCCAATCGCTGCGCCTGTTGGCCGAAGTGCGGCTGGTGCGGCAATCCCTGCCCGGCGGTGGGTATCAGGGTTCAGAATTTCCAATTATGCTGCGTCTGGATTACAAAGACGCCGAAAATAACGACCGCCAGTGGTATCACGGTTTTTATTATGCCCCGCCCCCGGATAATTACCGTCTTTACAATCAGGTCGATAACTCTAACGAGCGGATTGCTCGTTTTATCTGGTATCCTTACGAGTCGGAAAATTTACTGACCAGTCTTGGCCCGGCCCGACCTGTGTTTGTAAAATCCGTTACGATCTATGCCTCCGGCTGGCTTTATGAAGCTATGGTCGCCAATATCTCGCTGTTGGCCCAGGAATAGTCAATGCTTCACGGTTCACGATTCGCCTGGGTATTTCTACTAAGCGGAATTTTTATCATCTATGTTAGCCTTAGCTTCTATCAGCTTAACCTGCCGGGATTACACTACGACGAAGCCTTTGAGGCTGTGCCGGCCTTGCAATTACTGCAAGGGCAGCCCGTGGCGGCTTTCCGCAATAGCGGTCTGGCGCTCAACGGCCAAATTTTTCCGTTTATGACCCAGGATTATATCGGCGCGATTAACACCTATATCGTCCTGCCTTTTATTGCCGTATTTGGCCCCACTCCCCTGGCGTTGCGGGTGATGTCGATTTTGATGGGAGCGGTTACTTTGGGGCTGACCTATTTGTTGGCCGTTCAACTTTCCGGCAGCCGTGGGGCCGGCCTGGCTGCGGCGCTCCTTCTCTCGGTTGACCCAACTTTTATTTTTTGGAATCGCCAGGGGATTTTTGTGACGGCTGTGACCGCCCCCATTGGCTTGGCTGCCACGTTGTGCTGGCTGCGTCGATTGCAAGGCGGTTCACGCGGCTGGACAGCCGCCGGAGCGTTTTTTTTTGGCCTGGGAGTATACGCCAAGCTGCTTTTTTTGTGGCTTATTGCCGCTTTGATCGGAGCCATCCTCTTGATCAAGTTGCCCGATTGGCTGAAGCACCGTTCTTATCCAGGCGTTGGAGACAGGTTGTCTGGCAACCTGGGGATTGAAATTCTGGTGGCTCTGCTGGCTTTTAGCGGCGGTTGCTGGCCTTTGTTGGCTTACAACTTCCAAACCGGTGGAACTTTCCTGAACATTTTCCAGAATGCGGCTACCTCTTACTACGGGGTCAATAATCTGGCCTTTGGCCCAAATTTACTCCAAAGAATCGGGCAATTTGTGACTCTGCTTAGTAGTAGCCATTTATGGTATCTGGGCAGCGTAATTAGCAATTCTCTACCGGTGTTGGCTTTTGGATTGAGCTTGATTGTTGTCATAGGGATAGGTTTCAAGCCGGCTCCGCCCTCAGAAGATAACCTCACCTCTTATTCGCCGGTGCAGCAAGCGCTGTTCCCTTTTTTAGTCATTGGCCTGGTTATTGTTGCCAGTATTGGCACCGTTTCTGCCCTATGGATTACCCATTTCGCTATCTTAATGCCCTGGCCGTCGCTTGCTCTGGCCGTGGGGGGAGCGTTCATCAGGTCGCAGGTAGCAAGTCGCGCATGGCAGGTTACAGGTGTTACATCCCCCATCCCATATCCCCCATCCCGTTTCCCGTTTCCCATTTCCCGTTTCATTTTTGCCGCAGGTCTGGGATTACTGGTTGTAACCAACCTGGCGGTTGTCATCCGCTATCACCTGGCTCTGGCCGAAAGCGGAGGACTCAGCGCCCATTCCACTGCTATTTATGACATGAGTGATTGGCTGGCTCAACACGCCCACGGCCCGGTCATAGCCATGGATTGGGGCTTAGCCGCCCCGGTGACTTACTTAACCGGTGGGCAGGTTACACCGACAGAAGTGTTTGGTTATGTCTGGAATCCGGACACCGAATTGACGACCCGGCTGAATAAGTTTATTGTTCAGCCAGAAGCCCTCTACCTATGGCGGGCGCCGGATGAAATTATTTTTGATCGTAGTCCGGAATTTAAGATATTATATCGCCCGCGTGGTCTAGAAGAAACGATTGAGGCCGCCTTTTATGAACGCAGCGGACGGCCCATTTTGGGCATCACTCGCTTAGTACCCCAAGGAACAGCCGCAAATCCACCCAAGTGAATGTAACCTATGAATCTTTCTGAACTCGTCAACACCCTACCTATTCAACCTCAACCTGATCAGCGGTGGGCCATTCTCGGCCCGGAAGCCAGCGAATTTGCGGCTAAATTCCGCCTGACCCAGAATAATCTTGCTTCCTATTCACAATCTACTGCCCCCGAACTTGATGGACTGCTCTTGGCTGGGGCCCTCACGGTTGAGGTAAATGCTGTAGCCTGGCTCCAACAAATTACGGAACCTTTAAAAAAAGGAGTTACCCTGGCCGTGGTCGAGTGGCAAGGTGACGGCCCTCTTGATTACGGCCCTGAACTGGAACGGCGTTTTAAACGAGGTAAACTGTGCCGTCTGTTGCGGGGGTTAGGCTTTGGGATTGTCCGAATTTTACAGAGCCATCCTATTTATTATATTGTCGGGGCTGTTAAAGCTCCGCCTGCACCACAGCCACACGCAGGCGAGTTTGTAACCGTGGCGACTCTGGATGAACTGCCCAAGAATGGGATGAAGCAGGTAGAACTTTTCGGACAGCAGATTGTCGTCGCTAACACCGGTCAGGAAATTGTGGCTTTTGCCGCTACTTGTCCGCATGGAACCAGCCCTCTCCTCAGGGGCAGAATGCACGGGCGGCAAATTATCTGCGCCTTGCATTTTTATAGGTGGAATGTTTGCACGGGCGAGGCAGTTGAACCAGACGACGAAGATACCCTACCTACTTATCCCGTCAAGGTTGATGTCGAGCGCGGTCTGGTGCGGGTAGCTTTGGCTGCTTAATTAGAAGTGAAAAAATACCATCCGATTTGGTAAACCGGGTTAGATGAAGTATGATAGGTTTATCCTCTTGCCGCGTGAACTCGACGAGTAGACCAGAAGCCATCATTGTCAACTTTCTATCAAATGTGTTACAATCCACCGAAATAAATGGCCAGGTTTTGTAACTATGCCCATAATCTCTGAAATCATCGCTGTGGCAATAGCTCTGCTGGTTTTTGGGCTATTGTTGGTGATAACAATCTTCCGGCTGCGCTCCAGAGAAATCATTCTGTTTCACCTGGGGCTTTATTCAGTCGTGGGCGTATTTTTGAGCTTATCCCTGTTAGCGGGATTACTACAAGTTACGAACTTACCCGCCGAGACCCAGGTTTTTATTACTCAGTTTGCCTTGTTAGCGCTTATTTTGGTCTTTGGCGGACTGACCCTTAATTTTCTCAAAAAAGAGCAGAATACAATTACCAGTTATTGGGGCGCCGGGTTAGTCATCCTGCTGTTGTGGGGCATGGTGGCCTTTAATTTTCAAGGTTGGGGTGTTGCCACAGCCGCTTTTCTGGCGAATATGGGTCTTGGCCTTAACCAGGTAGGACAACTTGCCCTGGTAATCGCCGGTTTAGGGTGGTTGGCAGCGCTTGGTACCACCCTGGTGGCTTTAAGTTTAGATTTTAGAAAACGTCAACCTACCCAGTATCTTAACAAGCTGCGCTATTGGCTGATTGCCACCTCTCTGTTGAGTGTAAGCGGTTTGGTTCTTTTTATTAGCCCCTTCCTCTTCAACACAGCCGGTTTAATACTGTTGACCCTCGGTAGTATTCTGGCCGGCTACAATGTCTTGAGTTATCATACCCCTGACGTTAAGCTCCTGATTGGACGCGCTTTGTTCTATCTGAGCGTGACCGCTATCCTGGCGGCGGTGTTTACACTGGGTTTGGCCACAGTCATTATCATCAGCCGTAATCCGCGACCTAATGACCTGTATGTTTTGTTTTGGACGGTTATCTTGGCCATCTGTTTAGCGGTAATCTTTCCGCCACTCTGGCGTTTTTCCCATCGCCTCTTGAGCGTTATCATCTTTGGCAAAAATTATCGCGATCAAAGCCAGGTCATCAAACATTATAGCCAGCGTATCAGTAGCGCTCTCGACCTGAATCGGTTGGGCGATATCGTCATCAATTTGATGATTGAAACCTTAGGCATTGAACAAGGGGTTGTGTTTGTGCGGGAGCGAGCCGATGTGGTAGGCGTCTCCTTACGTCCGATTTCTTCTATTGGCATAGGTGAGTTAAAAACTGCCCAATTTACTCTTGACAGCCCTTATATTGCCTATTTTCGTGAAGGCCACAAAATCGTAAGCCAGTACGATATTGACGTTCTGCCGCGTTTCCGCTCAATGCTTGACAGCGAGCGTGAATGGCTCTCCAACCTGGGAATGGAGTTGTATGTAGCCATCCTGTTGCAGCACGAATTGGTTGGTTTGCTCGCTTTTGGCCCGCAACCTCAAGGTACAGCTTATTACGAGGAAGATTTGGAGTTGATGACCGCCCTGGCCGACCGTGTGGCCCCGGCTATTGATAATGCCCGGCTGTTTGAACAACTGGCCGTCATCAACCAGGAAGTCGGCTTACTGACGAACGAACTGGCCGGATTGGACCAGGATAAAGCCGATTTCCTGTCGATTGCTTCCCACGAGCTGCGTACACCGTTGACCCATATTCACGGTTATTCCCGCATGCTGCTCGATTTAACCGAAGACGAGCTAAAAGACCCGGCTTACGTTAAAACGATCATCCAGGGCATCGCCAAAGGCAGCGAACGGATGAAGGATGTGGTAGACCTGATGTTTGACGTGAGCGAAGCCGACATCGGCGAGATGAACCTCTTCTTGGGACCGGTCAGCCTGGACGAAGTGTTGGCCCAGGCGGAACGCCCTTTTATTGCTTCGCTTGACCAGCGACGAATGGCCTACAGCAAAACCGGCATCAAAGAGTTGCCCATTGTCGAGGCTGATGGTACCCGCCTGGTGCAAGCCTTTGAAAACCTGATTGGCAATGCCATCAAATTCACCCCCGATGGTGGGATGATCAAGATTGAAGGACGCACGCTGGATGTGGATAACCTCGGACCGGCAGTCGAAATTATGGTGGCCGATACCGGCATTGGCATTGACCCCGAATTTCACGAGCGCATCTTTGAAAAGTTCTTCCGGATTGATGACACCCTGCACCACAGCACCGGCAAGACCAAGTTCAAGGGCGCCGGCCCCGGTTTGGGCTTGACCCTGGTCAAAGGTATCGCTGAAGCCCATGGCGGTCAGGCTTGGGTGGAAAGTTTGGGTCACGACGAGGTTAACCTCCCCGGCAGTAAATTCTTCTTTCTTATTCCGATTCGGCGGGTGGAGCCACGCGAAGCCCCCAAGCAAGCCGACATCGAAACACGGCACTGGCGCCGTAAAGACCTCCAGCCTACGACAGAGTGAAGCTCTGATATAATCTACGCCCCGGCAAAAAAAAACGCCGAGTTCTGGCTCGGCGTTTTGGTTTACAAAATATTCAGGCTTAATCGTAATTCACCGGCCCGACCTTGTTCTCCTCGCCTTGGACCGGCTGGCGGGCGAATTCAAGGGTGGCGTAAGCGTTGCCATCCATGTAAATCTTCACCGTCAATTGGGTGCCGTCAATCTTGATGAAGTAGAAGCCCGCCATAAGCCCGGCAAAATCGCAGGAGCCGGGACCTTTGCTGCCGGTTAGGCAGGAGGCTTTGTAGCCGCCACCCTCGCTCTCGGCCAGGATGGTCAAACCGGTGGCTGACGTCTTGATCAGGATATTCGACCAGCCGCCGATGTTTTGTTTAGGCTTGCTGGGATTCTCCCACCCTGATAGCACCCAACCGTCAGGCGAAGCATAGGTCTGGCCCTGGAAGCGCACCTGTTTGCTGAAGGCCACGTTGACGCGCTGACCCGCGTCCAGGCTAATCGGTACCTTCTCGGAAGGGGTCTTCTCATCATCCACCCAAACATCGTAATCACCGGGAGGCAGGTAGCGGAAAGCCACGCTGGACGGTCCAAACTCACCGCTGAGATACTGCGTTTCCGCCTTCACCTCGTAGTCGCCACTGCGCAGGCGGATGAGTTTGCCAAATTCGGTGTCGGTCTGCACCACTACCGTCGTAATGCCGTTGAGATCAGGTGCGGAGAAGACTTCATCAGCCCAGGTTTCACCGCCGTTGATGACCACTTCTACCGGGTGTTCAGCCATAGGTAACAGCGGTTTGGCCATCCCTTTCTGATAGCTGGGGGCCGGCGGCAGAGCATTAACCGGCTCTTTTTGCGGCTCTTTGTAAGGAGGCGGAGCGGGCGTGTAATTAGAACTGTCAGGAGCCGCGGGTGGTGGGCTGTACGGCGGTCTGGCGTAGCCAAGGGTAGGAGGCGGAGATGTCAGCGTTGGTTGATAGCCGGGAATAGTCAGGCGCTGGCCGGCCCAAATGAAGGAGGCATTGTTCAGATTATTGGCCCGCACTACCTGCCACGGATCGATGCCATAACGAGCACAAATTCCATCTAACGTTTCACCCGTAGCGACCGTATGATAATAGGCCGCCGGGGCAGGCCCGTAATTACTATAGGCCGGCTGTGGCGCAGAACCACCCGTCATAGGTACACAGAGTTGTTGTCCCACGTAGACAAAATCGGCATTAGCCAGGTTGTTCAGCCGCAGCAAGGCCTCGATGGTAGTCCCGTAGGTCCAGGCGATACTGGACAGCGTCTCACCCATTTGCACCGTATGAGAACCGATACAGCCATACCTTTGGCCAGGATAGACCGGTGAGGGACCATAACCTCGGGTGGGGATGACCAGGGCTTGACCGACAAAAATCATGTCGGGGTTCACCAGGCCGTTTTGCGCCAGAATCGCCTCGACGCCGACCCCATATTGAGCCGCGATGCCATAAAGGCTCTCACCCAGCCGAACGTAGTGAACCAAACCTCCGCCTTGTTGTGGCGGAGCAGCCAAAGCCCCCTGGCTGGTTAGCAGGACTAAGACCATTACAAGCGCAAATACTAAAACAGATTTTTTCACGATTTCCTCCTGCCCCTACATCTAGTTGATGTAGATAACTGGCCTACAACATATAGACGGATTATCGCATAGTAGTATACATAATACCCGAATTGATAGAATATGTCAAGTTGTTTGCGGAGCTTTTACCCCACACTTTGCCGACGATTTTATTGCCCGCCCCACGCCCTTATGCTAAGATAGCGTACTGAGTGAGCCATATTTGATGATTCAGTTAACCCCCAATCTTTTCAGTGTCCTCAAAAAAAGACATACCCTCCTGCTATTCATCCTTCTCGTCGGCTTGGCCCTGCGGCTGTACCGCCTGGGGGTTGACAGCCTCTGGTACGACGAGACGGTCAGCGCCTTTTTAGCCGCCGAGCCGGTCTCTGATCTCATCGACCACACGGCCAGGGACATCCATCCGCCGGGTTATTATCTCCTCCTCCATTTCTGGACGGTCGCCGCCGGTCACAGCGAATTTGCCCTGGCCTTTTTTTCGCTGATCTGGGGGGTGCTGTTGATCCCCCTGACCTACGGGTTGGCCCGGCGGCTGGTCGATACCCCTACGGCGGTATGGTCTGCCCTGCTGGTCGCTCTGTCACCCTATCATGCCTGGTACTCCCAAGAGGTGCGGATGTATACCCTGGGGGCGGCTCTGGGCCTGGTCACTGTCTATTGTTTCTGGGAAGTTATATTTGCTCATCCCCCCTCTAAAAAGATTTCCCTTTTCTGGTTGGGGTATGTATTATCGGCCACCCTGGGTTTGTATATACTGTACTACTTTGCTTTTTTACTCCTGACCGTCAATATTTTGTTGCCCATGTTTTTGCCCTTCTTTATCCGTCGGGGCAAACCGCCAGAGGTCAACTCTTTTAGTGCCCGAAATAATTTCCCCATTTTTTCGGCCAACTTTCTCATCCTCATTGCTTACATACCCTGGCTGCCTACCGCCTGGCGGCAGATTACCTATCCGCCGGTGCCATCCTGGCGCACTTTTGACAGCCTCGCTTTGTGGCCGGCCTTGCTCGAAAGCTGGTCGGCCCTTTCCCTGGGCCAGTCGGTTGAACCCCAGAACGTGTGGCCTATCCTGCTCCTCACCCTGGTTCTTTTTGTTTTGGGACTTCTCTACCTCCTTCGCCCTTCTGCCCCCTCGCTCCTCCGCTCCCCTGCTCTCTTTCTCCTTGCCTGCACCTTTGGCCCGTTCCTTCTTATCTACCTGTTCTCCTTCCTCACCCCCCTCTACCACGTGCGCTACCTGTTCACCTATTCCCCTGCTTTTTACGTTATTCTGGCGGCGGGCTTCGTTTGGCTGATGAGACGGCGGTGGGTCTGGATCGGTGTAGCCGCAGCCGGGCTATTTTTTGCAGCCGGCCTCTTTTCACTCTACCAATACCATTTCGACCCGCGTTACCGGCCTGACGATTACCGGGCGGCGGTTGATTTTATCCAGCGCCATTGGCAGCCCGGCGACGTGATGATGGTCAACGCCGGTTATGTTTATCCCGTTTTTTTTTATTATAGTGCTTGGCCCGATCTTCAGCGCCGGCGGCTGGTTCCTTACCAACCGCCGGCCGGCCTCCCCCAGCCGCTCCTGCTCCAAACCGGGGTGGTTGACGGCAGCCCGCAGTTGGGCTGGGGCGACCCTCGCTCCGATTTTTACGCTATGAGCGCTCCAGACACCCTCACCGCGCTTGAAGCTGTTTCAAAAGATTTCTCCCGGCTGTGGCTGCTCCGCGCCTACGACACCGTCACCGACCCGACCGGCCTCATCCGCGCCTGGCTGGCCGAGCATACGATCCCCCTGGAAGATGAACCTTTCTCCGGCGAGAGCAACATCCGAGCGCAGGGATTTCTTTTAACGGGCGCATCCACCGCCCCCCAAGTCAAAAATTTTCGTCGGGATGAAGCGATCAGGTTTGAAGATGGTATGGCCCTGGCCGGCTGGTCACTGCCCAGCCAAACCTGGCGAGCCGGCCAGATCATTCGCATCAAGCTGTGGTGGTTTGTGACTCGCCCTCCCGGCGTTGACTACAAAATGTCCTTAAAGTTGTGGACGCCGGCCGCCGAATTGGCCGCCCAGGGACAGGACGCCTGGCCGGTGGGCCGGCTGTACCGGGCGACTGCCTGGCCGGTGAACCAGATTGTCTACCAGGGCGCTTCCCTGGTTCTCCCCCCTGACCTCTCTCCCGGCCAGTACTGGCTCAATGTCGAATTGTATCACCCCGAAACCGGGTTACCCTTGCCCCGCCTCGACGAAGCCGACCCGGTGGTGCCGCTGGGACCGGTTGGGGTTGGAGATTAGAGGTCCCCTACGGGATGCGAAGCGCTATTGGGAATTAAGAATTGATGATGGTATAATCAGCCCGGAAGAACTCGAAGGAGAAAGCATGACCGCCCCAAAGCCGCGTATCGTTTCACTAAAGCCTGTTGTCCTGGCCGACAATCGCCGGGTGACATTGGAGCTGGTAGTTGAGGATTTACCGGCCGTTTTTGCCAATGTCGCCTTTACCATGCCTGATACATTTGACCCCACCTCAACCCGCCCGCCTCAACCGGCCGCCGCTGCCCCCAGCCCTTACCCCAACGTCGAACTCAGTATTCTGAACAGCGGCCGCCGGCAAATCGCCAGCCTCTTTATTGTGGAACATAAAGAAAAATTTACCGCGCTGACCTTGCACCTGTCTGCCCCCGACCCCCAGGAACGTTATAGCGCCAGGGCTGAGATGACCTACCAGGACGAGATCATCGATGTCGTCGAGATACCTTTTACCCTCAATCAGGCGCCTTAAGTTATGGAAAAGCTATTCCCCTTCTTCCACTGGACAAATTTGCTCATCATCCCTGGTTTATTGATTGGATATACTATCCACGAACTGGGACATGCCTTAATAGCCTACTGGCTGGGCGACACCTCTCAGGTGGAACGGGGTGAAATCACCCTGAATCCCTTCAAGCATATTTCCTGGTTTGGTTTTATCTTTTTTTTATTCTTTGGCCTGGGCTGGCCCAAACCGATGCGTGCGAATCCTACCAACTTCAAGCGGGGCTATCTGGACCTATGCCTGGTCGCCCTGGCCGGCCCCTGCGCCAGTTTGACCTTTGGCCTGGCCGGACTTTTGCTGACCCTGGTCATTGCCGCGGCCTTGATCTACTTTAGCGGCGTCAGCACCGACGAGGTGTTTCCCTATCTGTTCAGGCTAGGCCCTCACCTGCCCCAGACCTTGAATCTACAAGCTATTTCCATCGCCTTTACCGGTTATATGGCCATAGCCAGCCTGGCCCTCACCTTTGTGAGTCTTATGCCTTTGCCGGGTCTGGATGGATTTGCCGCCATCATCTGTTTGGTTGCTTTTTTTCGCCAGCGCCAGAAAGGGCAGCAACCCCTCCAGAAACCGATACCGCTCAATGGATTGGCCTCACCGACGGCTCTCTTCAAGCGGCATAACCGCGCTGCTGAGATTCACTTCAAGGCCGGGGCGCAATTCCACCAGGCCAGCCGCTATGAGGATGCCATTGCCCGTTACCAACAGGCAATCCGTAACGACGAACATTTTGGCCCGGCCTATGTCAACATGGGCCTGGTTTACCTGGCCAAGGGTGATCGAAAAAAAGCGATCCAGGCTTTTCGGGGGGCCACTCAATATGCCAACGACCAAAAATCCCAGGTAGAAGCCTGGCAGCAGCTTCACCAGCTTAGCCAGGTATCCCCGTTAAATGAGGAGGTCGCCCGGGCAAATATGGCTGAAATGGGCGGCACACCCTGGACCGATACGAAACCCCGCCCCAATTGGTTTAGCTTGAGCCTCAGCAGCGTGCTGTTGTTAATTGGGGCTATTGGGTTTTACAGCTATCTCCTGACCCAATTGGTCAAGCTATTGAAAGCGTAATGCGTAAGGCGTAATGCATGAAGGAGTGATTACTTTATGGCTAAATCATTACGTTTTACGTTTCGCGTTTTATGATGACCAAACGCCCCTCGCGCCTCATTATTTCTCTACTCGCCCTGCTGATGGTGGGCTACGCCGTCTTTTTCAGCGTCCAACTCTTATTACATTACTACTCTTTCGGTTCACGCGCCCTGGACCTGGGCAACATGAATCAGGCTATCTGGAATACGCTGCACGGTCGCCCCTTCCATCAAACCAATCAACCGGGTATAACTAACCGGCTCAGCCTGCACGTCGAACCGATTTTAGCGCCTATTTCGCTGCTTTATCTCTTCTACAGCGGCCCGGAAATCCTCTTTATTTTTCAGAGTATCGTCGTAGCCCTCGGCGCTGTGCCTGTTTTCGCCCTGGCCCGGTTCAAGCTCAAAAACGACGGTCTCGCCCTTATCTTTGCCGGGGTATACTTGATGTTCCCGGCTATCCAGGGCGCCACCTTACTCGATTTTCACGCTATCACCCTCGCTCCTACCTTTCTGTTGGCGGCCTTTTACTTTCTTGAAACTCGTAATTCTAAATGGTTTACCCTGTTTGCCGTGCTGGCTGCCGCCTGCAAGGAGGACATCACCCTGCTGGTGTTGATGATGGGTTTTTATGCCTTCTTCGTCAATCGCCAGCGCCATCTAGGTATTATCACAGTTGCTCTCTGCGTAATATGGGCCTACCTGGCCGTCTTCGTCATCCCCCCGGCCTTTGCCGGAACGGGAAATATTCATTGGAATCGCTACGGCCACCTGGGCGGCAGTCCCCTCAACATTGTCTTAAACCTCTTCATTCAGCCTCAGTTCGTCCTGACCCATCTCCAAAAAGTGCAGGCGTTGGATTATCTGCGGCTCTTGCTGACCCCCACCGCTTTCACCGCTCTCCTTAACCCCCTCACCCTCTGCCTGGCCCTCCCCTCCCTGGGCATTAATTTACTCAGCGACTTTCCCCCCATGCAGCGCGCCAACAGCCTGATTTACGCCGCCCCCATTGTACCGGCGGTTGTCATCAGCAGTATTTACGGCGTCGCCAACCTTAAACGTCTTACATCATACGTCTGGCGTAGTAAATTTTACGCCTCAAACCTTACGCAAGACGCAACACGCCAGACGAATGACGTGCCCCCCTCCCCGTTTCACCCTTCGACAAGCTCAGGACAGGCAGTTTCACGTTTCACGCAACTTTTTAACACTCTTATTGGCGGGGTTATCCTCACCGCTGCCTTCGCCTACCACCTCCACTACGGCTACTTTCCCTGGGGCGGCCAGTTTCGGGGCTGGGAGGAAATCACCGCCCACCATCGCCGGGCGGAGCGACTCTTTGCTCAGATTCCACCGGATGCCGCCCTTTCGGCTCAGGACCGGCTCACCCCTCACCTCAGCCAGCGGGAAACGCTCTATATCTTTGACCGCCTTGACGATGCCGATCACATCGCCCTGGACGTGACCGAGGACTCCTGGCCGCTTCACCCGGTTGAACTGCGCCATAAAGTTGACGAATTTTTAGAAGGGGATTTTGGGGTAGTGGCTGCCTTTGACGGCTACTTGTTATTGGCCAAAAAGACAGGGTGGGCAGACCCTGCCTCTGCCTTGCCGGATGAATTTTTTGACTTTGCCCGGGCGCCCAACCCGGCAACTTTTCGACCCCAGTTTCCCGTTTCCGTCACCTTTGACGATAAGCTGAAATTGCTGGGCTATGATCTGAGCTACGGCGCTCACGAAGACAAGCTGCCGGTCATTACCCTGTACTGGCAGGCGCTCCAACCGCTGGAAAAAAATTACAATTTGTGGCCCTTTTCCATTGACCGCAGCGGCCAACGTATCGAAGACCCCGGCGAGCGCCCCCTCGTTACCACCCTCTGGTATCCCACCACGCGCTGGTCGCCTGATGAAATTATCTTGACCCGGACCTTGCCCTGGGATTTGGGCCTGGGATTCACCCTGGCGGTGGGTGTGTATGAAGAAGCCTGGGACCAG
>CAZUNT010000092.1:0-26396 GCA_964622215.1 uncultured Caldilineaceae bacterium | reverse complement strand
CTAAGAGGTTAAACAAACCACCCAGACACTAAAAGCCTGAGGCTAAAGCCATCAGGCACGCAAGCGAGAGCGAAGCCCGTTAGGCTAATTTAGCTCGTAGAGCTTTGCTCTCTCAGCGCGGCGGCTTCAGCCTCGCGCCTTAGCCCAGGTGACAAAGTTCAACTTGTTAGGGAACAGGACAAAATTAACGGATTTTTTACCGCATTTTGCCCAATCCGTGCCAGCCCAGGCAACCGAATGAATTCGGTTGCTGATATAAAAAACCTGTTGAAACAGGTTGATTTGGCCCTGCCCAACGTGTTTCTAACACGTTTCTCGTCTCAGGCTGCGAATTATGAAGATTAAAAATTTAATTCGGTAAAGGAGTGCAGACTTTAGTCTGCTTTTTCGGGAGGAGCGGAATGAATTCCGCACTCCTCATTACCGGATTATTTTCTTAAAATCCATCTTTCGCAGACATTGAATTACCGAACGTTCTCAACTCTTATAAACCCTTTCCATTACATCCAGGGCAAACCTGGCCGATACCGTCGCCTGCCCGCCGCCCATTTCGATCCCTACTTCTACGGCTTCCAAAACCTCTTGGAGCGAGGCGCCGGCCTGGGCAGCTTGTTCAATGTGCCACTGCATGCAGGATTCACACCCTATGGTCACCGAGATGCCAACGGCGATAAGTTCCTTGCTTTTTTTAGGTAAGGCTCCGTCAGAATAGGCAACTTTTTCCATCTCCAAAAAAGCTGCATAAACTTTGGATTTGAGCGAGAGAAGTTTGGTGTGCGCCCGTTTTCTTTTTTGGTTGATTTCTTCGATTTTATCCATTATATTTCCTCTAAAAATAATTTTGTGGAGTGCAGAATTAATTCTGCACTCCGGCGATCTTACCCACATTTAATCAGGTTGTATTATAAATCAATCGGAAACATCCTGTCAACAGCATAGATTCGATTAGATTTATCGGTTTTTCTGAACAAGAAAGAAACTACGCCATTAAATAAACTATCTTCGCGCCCTCTTGTTCTCTTTGGCGCATCGCCTATGTTATGGCATAATACCTGCCTTATGTGGCGATATTTAATCCTGGTTATGCTCCTGCTCGCCGCCGGTATGCTGTCCGGGTGCGAGCTGGACGCGGAACATCGCTGGCCGCTCGTAGCCTGGCAAACCGACACGCCCACGCCGACCATCACCCCCAAGCCCACCTCAACCGCCACCCCAACCCCCACCAACACCCCGACCGTCACCCCGACCCCAACGAATACGCCCACCCCAACCGCGACGCCCATTCCCGGCGACCGCCTGGACACGGCCCAACGCGCCTACACCAACGGCGATTACGAAACCGCTCGGGCCGAGTTTGACGCTCTCTTGAAAGACCCCGGCGCGGACGCCCACGAACGGCGGCTGGCCCTGCATGGCCGGGGCCGGAGCGAGCTGCTGACCGGCCAGGTCACGGCGGCCATTGCCAGCCTCAAGCTGTTTGTGGAGCAGCACCCCAGCGACGAACTAACCCGGGCGGCCCAATTTAACCTGGGCGCGGCTTACCAGCAGGCCGGCCGGTATGATGAAGCTAGCGCGGCCTATCGCGGCAGCATCATCCCCGACGATCCCATCAACGTTTATATTTACCAACGTATCGGCGAGGTAGGGCTGCTGACCAACGCCTACACCGACACCATCACCGCCTACCAGGAGGGCCTCAAATCCACCCAGGAAGTGAGCTTTAAGGTCCATCTGCGCGAAGGGATAGCCCAGGCTGAACTGGGGCGCAACAATCCGGCCGGGGCGATTGCCCAGTATGAGGCTATTCTGGCCGTCTCCAAAATCGAAGCTTACCGGGCCAAAATTTTGCGGCTGCTGGGCGAAGCCTATCTGGCCGCCGGGGATACCCAGGCCGCCCACGAGCGTTACCTGGAGGCGGTCAACAACTACCCCCAGGCCAAGGATAGTTATCTGGCCCTGGTCGAGTTGGTCAACGCCCAGGTAGAGGTCGACGATTTTCAGCGCGGCCTGGTGGATTATTACGCCGGGGCTTACGAGCCGGCCGTCTTTGTCTTTGAACGTTACCTGAATCCACCGGAGCCAACCCCTGACCCGGCGGCCTCGGCCAGGCCCACCTTGCCGGTTACTGCCACGCCCCGGATAACAAAAACCCAGCCTATCACCAACCCCACCCCATCCACCGGCGCCGGTGCGAAACCAAAAACGCCCCCCAGGGCCGCCGAGGCCCTGTGGCTGCTGGGCCTGTCATTACAAAACCTGGGCCGCTACGGCGAGGCCATCGGCGTCTTTCAAAAGCTGATCGATGACTATCCGGCCAACACAAATTGGGGCCAGGCTCAGCTTGAAATTGCCCAAAGCCTGGCCGGTCAAAATCAAGTGGCCCAGGCCAAGGCGGCCTTCCGGGCATTTGCCCGCCAAAACCCGCAGCATGCCCTCGCCCCGGAGGCCCTGTGGCGGGCGGCGCGCATGGAGTTAGACGGCGACCTGCTGGCCGAAGCCTACACCAGCCTGCGCGAGTTAGCCCAGACCTACCCCACCGACGACTACGCCGACGACGCCCTTTATTGGGCCGGGTATGCCGCCTTCAAGGAGGGCAATTACGAACAGGCGCTTATGCCTTGGGCGGCGCTGTTCAACACCTACCCCGACAGCGACCTGGCCAATTTTGGCGGTTACTGGCAGGCCAAATCGCTGCTGCTGTTGGGGCGAGATGACGAAGCCAAAGCCGTATTGAAGCGTATTACCGAAAACAGCCTGGATTATTACAGCCTGCGCGCCCACGATTTACTGAACGGGACACCGCCTCATTCGGTCCCCCTCCTCCTGCCGGCCAGGGCGGAATTGAGCCGGGAGCAGGCCAAAGCCGAAGCCTGGCTGGCCAAGTGGTTGAAGCTGCCCCAGGCCACCCATCTATCCGCTCTCAGCGCCGAGGTGCGGGCCGACCCGGTTTTTCAGCGGGGCGATGCCTTGTTGAAGCTGGGGCTGCGGGCCGAAGCCCTGGCCGAGTTTGAGCAGGTCAAGGATAATTGGTGGGACAATCCCCTGGCTATGTACCAACTGTCCCTCTATTTTAGGGATAAGCTGTTGGGCCGTTTGAGCCTGGTCACGGCAGCGCGGCTGGTTTTCCTGTCGCCGGCAGCCGGCCCGGATAAGGCCCCCATTTTTGTGCAGCGCCTGTTTTATCCCATTTTTTTCGCCGACTTGATCTTTACCGAGGCCGACAAGCACGAGATCGATCCGGCCCTGCTGCTGTCAATTATGCGCCAGGAGAGCCTATTCGAGCAGACGGCTGAGTCCCCGGCCGGGGCGCGCGGGTTGATGCAGGTCATGCCGGCCACCGGCGACTACGTGGCGGAACGAAGCGATTTTGCCGGCGACTTTAACCCCGATCAACTCTGGCTGCCTTACCTCAGCGTCAATTTTGGGGCCTGGTACATTAGCCAGCAGTTGGGCATCTTCGACGGCAACCAGTTTGCCGCCCTGGCCGCTTACAACGCCGGGCCGGGCAACGTGCTGGAATGGGTTAAAACCTCCGCCGATCTGGATATATTTGTCGAGTCGATCCCTTACCGCGAGTCCAGGGTTTATATCAGGAATATTTACGTCAACCTGGCGGCCTATCGCCGGCTTTATGGCGTCGCCACCGAGGCCGTGGTGGAATAGTAATCCCCACTTTTCCAAAATCGTAAATCGTAAATCCAAAATCGTAAATCCATCATGGTCTCAATATCTTATTGTCTCATCCCTTCCAATCGTGGTATAATTGAATCTGGCCTAATAGCTTGAATAATATTCGTTTTTAACGGAATAACCCACCGTGTTCAACTCTCTACTGGAAGCTTTTGGCAGCCCGGCGATAACTTTAGCCTATTACATATTCACCTTCTTCGCTATCGAAGCGGCCTTGTGGATTGCCTGGGGGCAATGGCAGCGCAGCGACTCGTTCAGGGCGCGCCGGCTTATGGTTGTTTTCGGCAGCTTGACCATCTTACGGATCACCCTGATTTTGCTGGCGCTGATCGGGCGAAATTCGCCGGAGATTGCCGAGACCTGGCTGCCGCCTTTTGAACGGGTCGTCAGTGTAGCCAGCCTGGGTTTTTTGGTGTGGGGTTTTACACCGCTCTTCCGGAAAAAAAGTTTCGCCGGAACCATTCTGCTCGTCGTCAATACGGTTTTTGTTTTTATCTTCTTTTTCCTGGCGGTCTACCGGGGTTTCAGCGCCAATTTCAACGGGACCGGCTGGGACATCTTCTTCGTATGCTGGCAACTGGCCCTGGCCCTTTTTGGCGCGGTCAACTGCGCCTCCAAGCTGGATGACGAGCGCACCTTTGCCTTCTCCGGGCTGGCAACCCTCGCCATAGGCTCGCTCCTGCACTTATTTTTTAATTCCAACTATCCGGCCCCGGATGTACCCAGCCTGGTTCGCCTGGTTGAAATGATTGCCTATCCGGTGTTTGCGGTGGCGGTTTATCAGGGGGCGATTCAATCGCTCAGCGCCCGCACCCTGGAATTTCAAAATCTAAGCCAAATCTCGCTGGATCAGATCAAGGGACTGATTAGCCTCTTTGAAGCGACCCGCCAAATCACCTCTTCGCTTGACCTGTCTAACCTCCTGGATGGAGCTACCCGCAGCGTGGCTAACGCCATCGGGGCCGATCAATGCGCCATCGCCCTGCCCGAAGATAACGACGATCTCTCCCAACTGCGCCTCGTCTCTATCTACAATCCAAGCCGCAAAGGCCGGGGTGAGTCGGTCAGCTTTCCGCTCAATGACCAGCAGGTCATTAAACATGCCGTCAAGCGCAAGTACCAGGTGCAAATTGATGAGTACCAGGATAACAGCCAAATCCGGCTGCTGTTTACCCTGATGGGGGCGCAAGATGTTGGTCCCTTGATTATCCAACCCCTCTTACAACAGAATAGTGAACCGTTAGGGGTGCTGATTCTGGGCAATGCCAATTCCAAGCGAGTTTTTACCACCACCGAGACGCAATTGTGCAAGACATTGGCCGATCAGGTTTCTGTCTCAATCGGTCACGCCAAAGAACACGCGGCGGTATCGGCCAAGGCCCAGCAGTTATCTTGGACCTTGCGCAATCAGGAGCTTGAGACGGCCAAACGTCGGGCGGCTATGGAAACCGAGTTAAAAAAGAGCCGGGAGGAAGTCGCCCTCTTTGCCCAACGCCTGTATGAGTATGAGAAGGCGGAGAAAATTAACGAAGATGCCTTGCGGCAGGCCCGCGAGCGCACCGCCAAGTTAGAAAAAGCCATCGAGCGGGCCAAAGCGGAACTTGAGAAGTTAACCCAAAAAGAGAAGCAGATTACGGCGCTCAATACGGAGGTTGAAACTTACCAGAAACGCCTGGCCGATTTGTCGGTCGAACAGCAGCCCTTACGGGAAAAAATCGAGCAGTTGGAGCAAGAGGCGGCCGAGGCCAAACAGTTAGGCGAGGCGTTAACTGCTGCCAACGAGCGGGCGCGTAAACTGGCGCGGGCCCTGAAACATTCTCGAGATGTCACCCAACAGGCGGCGCCTGTCCCGGCGGCTTTATCCAGCGCCGAAGCAAGCACGGAGTTAGAAAATTTGAGCTGCGGGGTTATCATTGGCGATGCCCACGACCGGATCAATCGAGTCAATGCCGCCGCGTGCCAGTTGTTATTCCGGCGCAACCATAATCTGGTGGGCAGTGATTTAAAGTCCCTCTCGGAAGACGAACGTTGGCAAAAGGCGCTGGAACGCTTCAGAGCCAAAAACGAGCCGCTGGTTTCTACTACCCTCAAAGTCGGCGAGAGTGTGCTGCGGGCCACCATCAGCCCGATGGCTGCCTCTGACGGCAATGGTAAAGAAGGTACGGTGACTATTCTCTACGACATCACCACTGAAACGGAGAGCCAGCGGGCCAGGGATGAATTTGTCGCTTCCCTGTCTCAGGAGTTGCGCACACCTATGACTTCGATCACCGGCTACACGGATTTACTATTGGGCGAGTCGGTAGGTATGATCGGTGAAATGCAGCGCAAATTTTTGCAGCGGATCAAAGCCAATATCGAGCGGATGGGCAGTATGTTGAACGATTTGATTGGCGTCACCGCTATCGATGCCGGCCAACTCGAAATCCGTCCGGCGGTGGTTGATATGGCCGAGGTGATCGAAGATACCCTCATTGGGGCCAGGGCGCAGTTGGAGGAGAACGAAATCACCCTCAATATGAACCTGCTGGAAGATATGCCGCCGGTGGCGGCCGACCCGGACTCGGTTCGCCAGATTATGAGTAATTTGTTAGGCAACGCCATCAAATCGACGCCGGCCGGAGGGGTGATTGAAGTTGCCACCGCTATCGAAAGTGCTAACAAAAACTCAGCCGCAGAGGAAGAGTCGCCCACGTTCCTGAAGGTATCTATTCGCGACTCCGGCGGCGGAATTGCCGCCAAAGACCTGGAGCGGGTTTTTGAAAGATTCTATCGGGCCGAACGCCCGCTGATTGAAGGCCTGGGTGAAACCGGGGTAGGGTTGTCAATTGTCAAGTCGCTGGTCGAGGCGCATGGCGGAAGGGTTTGGGTTGAAAGTGAAATGGGCGAAGGTTCAACCTTCCATTTCCTTTTGCCGATTAGCGACCACTTTAGCGACCCCTGGCTGGAGGTGGATATTCCACCGCTTGACCTGAACTCCGACTCGCCAGATCCATTTTAGAGAGGTAAAACACAGTGTCCTCGCCAGAACCTTTTAATGGAAATGTCTCTTCTTCACCGGCTCAACGCCTGGTGATTGCCGTAGGGGCCCTGATCGTCATCACTTTGACGGTCGTGGCCGCCATCCTCCTGGCGGTACAACCTCAGGCGAGTGCAACGGCCACGCCGGTTGGGCCTCCCCAGACTGTCGTAGCCGTGTTGCCTACGGCTACGTTTACCTCGGCGCCCCGGCCTACCGATACACCCTCAGTTGCGCCCAGTCCCTCGCCCACCTCCGGGCCGACCGAAGCGCCGACCAACACCCCGGTCCCTCCACCGGCGACAAATACGCCTGTGCCGCAACCCCCCACCTCCACTTCGACCCCTATGGTCATCATTGTCACCCCAACGCCCCTGCCCCAAACGCCGCCGACCCCAGGGCCGGCGCCGGTTGAAACTCTGGGCGTTTGCCAGCCGCCGCCAAGCTGGGCCGCTTATACCGTGCAGGCGGGTGATACCTTAAACTCGCTGTCCGCCCGCACCGGGGTCAGCGTGTACGACTTGCAGCAGGTCAATTGCCTGTCCACCTTCACTATTCAGCCGGGCCAGGTGATCTACCTGCCCTTTAATCCGCCCAGCCCCACCGCAACCGCGACCACAACCCCGGTGACCCCCTCGCCTACGGCGTCGGTTACTCCCACCAACACACCCACACCGCGCCCGCCCGAAATTTTCGATTGGAGTGTTTCCTTGGCCAGGGATACGATTACGATTCGAGGCCGCTACTTTGACCCAAACAGCTTTGGCTTTCGGGTTGAATTGATCGGACTTTCCGGAACCTTGCCTGCCCTTGAATTGGGCCAATTACGGTCAAGCACGAGCTTTGAGGCCAAAATACCGTCCACTGTGCCCGGCGGCGATTACGATATGCGGGTTATCAACCCCGACGGCCAATTTGTCCAGCGACGTATTACCCTGCCGGCCCCGCCTTAAATATAAAATCGATTTGTAACTACTCAGCCCTACCCCCACGACCGCCGACGGTTGACCGCTGACCGCCATAATTCGCCTTTTCGGCGATCTGCGGTCGGCGGTCAGGATTACTGAGATATAGGGTCGGCTGAGTAGTTAGTTACCACCAAGTTAAGGAAGCACTTCAAGCGCATCAACCTCTGGGCCATCCGTATCAATGGGTGAATAAATACGGACGTACTGGTATGTACCGGATGGCGCCTCTCCATCAATATCTATGGCTATACCTGTTGTATAGGGAGCGGTGCCGTAGAGTGGGGGGACGGTCATCGGGATAAGGATGTTGTCATTCTCGGGGTAGGGGGTGGGAACGTACGGACCGATACTTGTGTTGGCATCAGGGCCACCAGCACCCCAATTAAAAACCTCATACCACGGCCCGCCGGGGGTTTGGCCCACATAAATGATGACCGAGTCCATATAGATTTGTTCGGGTGGGGTTGGAACCGGATCGGCGCCCTGTATTTCATAGTAGACCAAGTCATAGTTGCCCAAGTCGCCCATAGTGATTGGTGTGCCCAAGTCAATAATCATCCCCACATCACAAGCAATCCTGGCAAAAGCGCCATTGGGCGCGCCTATATTTGGCTCACCCACAGGGTAAAGACCGGGACACGTGGCTGAGGTATCATTGTCCACGATGGTTAGTGTGGCCGGGTTGGGTGTGCCGAGCGTGGCATTATTTGGGTTACTCAAGCTCAACTCAATATTTTCGTCAGGCTCATCAATGGTATCGCCCAGAATTGTGACCGGGAAAGTTTGGCTGGTGACTTCAGGAGGAAAGGTCAACGTGCCATTTGCGGCGGTGTAATCGTCGCCGGCTGTAGCCGTCTGATCAGTGGTGGCATAATCCACCGTGACGGCCACTCCTGCCGCAGCGCTGAGGTTAACGGTAATTGTGGCAATGGTGTCAGTAGTATCAGCTTCATTCACATTATAATCTGCGGCGCTGAAGGCTACGGTTGGTATAGGGTCGTTGTCTGTGATGGTCAAGACGGCCGGGTTGTTTGGGCCGAGGGTGGCATTGGTAGGCCCGCTCAAAGTCAGGGTGACGGTCTCGGCGGCCTCATAAAGCGCGTCCTCAAGAATTGGCACGGTAAAAGTCTGGGTGGTTTCTCCCGGAGCAAAAGTGAGCGTATTACTTACGCCCGTGTAATCACTACCACTGGTAGCGGTGCCGTCAGTCGTAGCGTAATTCACCGTCACCGGCAGGGCTGACGTGGTGTTAACAAGAATGACGGTAATTGTAGCACTACCATCACCCTCGCCTACACTATAGGTAAGGCTACTGAACTGCACCAGCGGGAGAGTATCGTCGTCTATTATGGTCAGGGTGGCATTACTCAAACCGAGGAGAGCATTAGTGGGACCACTGAGTTGCAGTAAGACAGTCTCATTGCCTTCGCCGGCGATAATGTCATTGGTGATAGGGATATTAAAGGTGCGATTGGTCTGCCCCGGGGCAAAGGTTATTAGCCCATTGACCGGTGTGTAGTCACTCCCGGTGGCGGTGCCTCCGGAAGTGGTGGCATAATTGACCGTGACGGTTTGGGCGGAGGTTTCGCTAAGCACCACTGTAATCACCGCATCCCCCCCATTCTCGTTAGCGCTGAAAGTAGCAGCGCTAAAGGCTACCGTAAGCGGAGTTGGGGTAGCCGTCGGGGTATCTGTAGGTGGTACCGCCGTTGTTGGCACAGGTGGCGGGGTATCTGTAGGTGGTACTGCCGTTGTTGACACAGGTGGCGGAGTATCTGTAGGTGGTACCGCCGTTGTTGGCACAGTCGGGGGGGGTGAAGTTGGCGATACCCCGGTTGGTGGCGGCGACGTAGGCAGCGCAGGGGATGACGTAGGAGGTGGGGCCACATGGGTTGGTGGGGTCGAAGGTCCGGAGTCAGGCGGGGTAGAAGCGGTCGGGATGGGCGTGGGCAGCAGGGCAATCACCGTAGGCGCAGCGGGGGTCGGGATAGGATTGGGCAGGATAACGACGCCTAGCCCTCCGGCGATAGGGGTTTGCCGGGCTAATAAAAGCGCTTCATCATGTTCAGCTTCAGCCGCAATATCTCCCTCCAGCGGGGCCAGGTCCAGAGAAATATCCTCGCCGTAGTCGGCTCGGAGGGAAGACAACATGCTGGCTTCAATGCGCGACCGGTCAATGAACCATAAGGCGCTTTGAGAAGAGCAAAAAATGCAGCCAAAACTCAGCAACAAAAAAAGCAGCGCAATAATAATCCTACGCCGCCCCTCCCTATCTTTTTCAGGTCTTTCTAAACTTAATTCGGTTTCTGAGGGTGTGATTTCTGGTGACATGGCTGCCTGACCCTCTAAGTTTACCCCAGATTACTAATTTATCCAAGAAGTTAAATTAGCCCTTCCAATTATAACCTATCAAGGTTTGAAACAGGTTTGAGCGAGGAAACTACAGTTTCATCCTCCGGTTCGACCGGCTCGGGTTCTATGGTCGGCAGGGAAAAACTAAAGGTACTGCCCCGATTAAGTTCGCTCTGCATCCAGATTTGCCCGTGGTGAGCTTCGATAATGGCCTTGCTGATATACAAACCCAGGCCGGCCCCGCTGACCTCATAAGTGCTTTCGTCGTGAATGGCCCTGAAAAAGCGGGTAAATAAAAAACGTTGGTCTTCAAGCGTAATGCCTACCCCGGTATCCTCAATGTCTGCCTGCAGCCGGCCATTTTCCTGCTTGAGCCGGACCTCAACCTGGCCTCCGGGCAAGGTGTAATCACATGCGTTTCTAATCAGATTATTTACCACGCGGGCCAGGCGATTCCAGTCGCCCTCTACCCAGATGGCTTGCTCAGGTAGATGGACGGTCAAGGTCAGTTCCTTTTCCGCCATCTTATCGGTCCATTTTTCGACTTCACTCTCAAGCAGTTCGGAGAAGTCGAGCGGCTCCTGGTCGATGCCCAGGGTACCGGCGGTGATTTGCGATAGATCGAGCATTTCCTGGATCAACTGGAGTAAATCACCTACATTTTTATCGACCGTCTCAATAAAACCTAACTGGCGTTGGTCTAACTTGTTGCCGGCGGTCATCCGCAGTAAATCATTGTAACCTTTAATGGCCGTTAACGGCGTTCTGAGTTCGTGAGAAACACTGGTAATAAAATCGTCCTTCAACTTCTCCGACTCGACCTCGCGGGTGATGTCGCGCAGAACCACCACCACCCCTAACTCCTCTCTGTCCGAGGTCAGCACCGGCGCCGAGAGAGCGCTCAGGGTTCGCTGCCCCACCTCAAAACGGCGCACTTCGTGAAATTCAAGGCCGGTGAGATGGTTCATAAGAGCCAGGCCCGCTGTTTCGATTTGATTTTGAGCGTTAGCCGGATCAGGGTGCAGTTGAGAGTAGGTAAAATCGTCTTCCATCGCTCGCAAGATGTTCTCAGCGGCCGGATTCATGATCAGCGTATTACCCTCTAGATCCTGGACAATGACGCCGTCGGCGATACTGCTTAAAATGGCGTTGAGTTTGCCGGCTTCCTCCCGCTGCAACTTCAAGAGCCGCTGCAACTCGGTCGTCATCGTATCAAATGTCGTGGCCAGAATGCCGATTTCGTCTCCCTGCTTGAGACCCGTTCTCTGGTCCAAGTCTCCCTGGGCAATAGCTTGCGAAGTTTGGACCAGCCGGATGATCGGTTGAATAATTCGCTGAGACACCAGAAAACCAACGCCAAAAACCATCACCACTCCGAGCGAGAAGACCAGGGCCAGGAGATTACGGCTCTGGTCATTCGTCTCAGTGATAAAATTGGTAGGCAGGGCTACGGCATACACCCCAAAGATGCGATTTCGCAGCACAAAGGGAGCGTAGGCTAAACGATAAACCCGGTCACGCACGGTGATATCATTGTTGCCGGTCTCATCAGGTCCTTGAATTTCGTCCAGCAGGGTAACCTTGTTCTGCTTAAGCACCTGCCGATAACGTTCGGCGGTAAAAACCTTAAATATGTCCTGCGCCTCGGCCTGATCCCGCACCAACGTTGAATAGACGACCTGCCCGTCTTCGTCAAACAAAGTGATCTCTGCCAGAGCCAGGGCGTGGATGGCCTCAATTTCTTTTTTCAGGTACGTGCCAACCAGGGCCGCGCCGATAACCCCGGCCGGTGTTTCTACCGCGCCAATGGTGTAAATAATCAACTCGCCTGAAGTGGGGTCTTGGGCTATTTGCACTTCCTTAACCCCTCGATTAGTCCCTGACAAAACTCGTTTTACCGTAGGCCAGTTAAAAAAATCGGCCCCACTCCCCCGGTTAGTTTGAGCCAGCGCACCGGCTTCAGACACTTTACGTTGAAAACGCAAAACTTCCTTACCCTGCGTATCCAGCAGCACAACACTATCCATATTTCGGTAATTGGCAACAAGTGGGGAAATCAATTGGTCAAGCTGCGCAAAATCTCGATCCACCAGAGCGTCGGCCACTCCCTCGGTATTGGCTACGGCCCGCTGCACTTCCAATCGTACCCGCTCATGATTAACCACTTCATCGCTGACCACACTGCCGGCTTCTAACAACTGATTTTTTAAACGATCCTCAAGCGAACCGGCCACCAGGCGGGTGACAATAAAAACCCCCAAGACCGCTAACATCAAAGTCAGCAAGGCATAGGGGATGATAATTTTATTCCTAATGCTAGATGAAAAATATTTTAATCCTGCTTGCAGCCAATCAGTCGAGGGGTTCATCGTTCAGACAATCCATTATTCGGCTGGCAAACGAACAAAATCCCCTTCCGGGTCTGACGTCTTTAGCACGTCTGGGTAAACCAAGTTATGTTCGTCAACACTGATAGCATGCCACAATTTTGGCTGAACACAAATTCTGGTGATGATCGGGCATGAAAAAAGCCACCTAATTCTCCGCGCCATTAAGCTTATGGTATAATAATTGGCCGGAGATTTTACCAATTATGTACAGTCTAGATGATACCATAGCTGCTATTGCTACGTCAATAGGCCAAAGCGGGGTAGGAATTATCAAATTGAGCGGTCCCGAGGCCTACCCCATCGCCCGCCAACTATTCCATTCCGCCAGGGGTAAAACCGATTTCAAACCCTACCATCTCCACTACGGTCACATCATCGAGCCAGACTCCGGCACGATAGTTGACGAGACTCTGGTGGCCTACATGCCCAAGCCATACAGTTACACCCGGCAAGATGTGATTGAAATTCAGGTGCATGGGGGCAGTGTGCCCTTGCGGCGGATTCTGCAACTAACCCTGAGCCTGGGTGCTCGACCTGCCGAGCCGGGGGAGATGACCCTGCGTGCTTTTCTCAATGGGCGGCTGGATTTGGCCCAGGCTGAAGCGGTGTTGGACGTGATCGAGGCCAAAACCGAGGCTGCTCTGCGCGTGGCTACGGAACAATTGAGTGGTTCTCTGTCGGCCCAGGTCTCCCAGGTGCGGCGGGAGTTGCTCGATACCCTAGCTTTCCTGGAAGCCAGCATTGATTTTGTCGAGGATGAGATTCCGACCCAGGATGTGGTTGGACCTTTGACCGCCGTATGCGGGCAGCTAGAAAAATTGCTTAAAAGCGCCGACCAGGGTTTGATTTATCGCCAGGGGGTGCGAGCGGCCATTGTCGGGCGGCCCAACGTGGGCAAAAGTAGCCTGCTCAACGCTCTGCTGCGCGGCGACCGGGCCATTGTCACCAGCATTCCCGGTACCACCCGTGATACCCTGGAAGAGACGGCTAACATTGGCGGTATCCCGCTGGTGCTGGTAGACACCGCCGGCATTCGCCGCGAAACAACAGACGAAGTGGAGCGTCTCGGCGTCGAGCGTAGCCGGGCGGCGCTGGCGCGAGCCGACATCGCCTTGATGGTGATTGACGGCAGTCAGAGCTTAGAGCCGGGGGATTGGGAGATTGGTAATTTAGTGGGGAGCAAACCCGTGTTAGTAGCGGTCAACAAGAATGATTTGCCCACCCCATCAGATCAGAAAATACCGCTTGACTTTTTGCCCGGAGCCAGGCGTATTCCTCTCTCAGCTTTGACCGGTGAGGGTATCGAGGCGTTGGAGGAGGCGATCATCGAACTCATTACCGGCGGCAGCGTTACCCTGGCCGATACACCCCTGGTGAGCAATCCACGCCACAAGGCCCTGTTACAGCGAGCCTTAAGCCATACCCAGACGGCTATCGAGGCCCAGGAAAGCAACCTATCCCCCGATTTGGTTTCTATTGACGTCCGCGCCGCCGTCGACGCCTTGGGCGAAATCACCGGCGAAACGGCGACTGAAGATTTGTTGGATACGATTTTTAGCAAATTTTGTATTGGGAAGTAAAGTATCGACCTAAAACCTAGCTAGACTACTTAATGCTAACCTAACCTTTTCCTCCACGCTTTCCTCTCGCGCTTCTTTGGGGATTTGTTGCAGTGCGGCCTGGGCCTCGACGATGCTGTAGCCCAGCGAGGTCAGAGCGGCGATAACTTCGCTGTCGGTGTCGGTGATGGGGATGGCGGAGACAAAAATATCTTCGTAGCCGACCTCGTCCTTGAGTTCAAAGACAATTTGCTTGGCCTTTTTGGGGCCGATGCCGGGAACGCGAGACAGCAGGGCCGCTTCGCCGCGGGCGATGGCCTGGCGCAGCGTTTCACCAGGGATATGGGACAGGATCGCCAGGGCCACTTTGGGACCGATGCCTTGCACCTTGAGCAGGGTCCGAAACAGGTCCAGTTCTTCTTTGTCGGGAAAGCCAAATAGGGTGATGTCCTGCTCCCGCACGTGCATGTGAGTAAAAAGTTGGGTCTTGACCCCCACCTCCAGCATATCAAGCAGGGTGGTCGTGGTTTGGACATAGTAGCCAACCCCACTCACCTCAAGCAACAATCCACTTCCATCCTTATCTATAATTTCACCACGCAGGGAACCAATCATGTTTTAGGGAGTAGGGAGTAAGAAGTAAGAAGTAAGAAGTAGGGAGTAAGGAAAAATTTTCTTTCCCCTACTGCCTACTGCCTACTGCCTACTGCCTACTCCCTACTTCTTATCCACTCCCTTCTAAAAATCGCAATTGGGCTGAGTGTAGATGGCAAATAGCCACGGCCAGGGCATCGGCGGCGTCGTCGGGGCGGGGAATGTCGTCGAGCGACAGGAGCAGTTTGACCATCTGCTGTATCTGCTGCTTATCGGCCCCGCCGTAGCCCGTAATGGCCTGCTTGACTTCCAGAGGTTTGTACTCCACAATGGGCAGGTTAGCATTAGCCAGGGCCAGCATAGCCACTCCGCGTCCGTGTCCCACAGCCAGGGCGGTTTTGGCATTTTTGCTAAAAAACAACTCCTCCAATGCCGCCGTTTCCGGCTGCCACTGTTCGACCAGGGCGGTTAGCTCCCGGTAGATAATTTGCAGGCGATTAGGCAAGGACATTCCTGCCGGGGTGGTGATAACGCCTGCCGCCACCATCTGCAAGTTGCCGCCATCGCCCTCGATAATACCCCAGCCGGTAATGGCTGTGCCTGGGTCAATTCCAATAATACGCACAATTCAGAATCAGGCTGCCTCAAGCTCGGCGATGGCTTCGTCGCTGATGGCGAGACCGGAATAGACCTGCTCGACATCGTCCAACTCTTCCAACGCTTCGATCAATCCCATCACCTGCACGGTATCTTTATGATCTAACTCAATTTCGTTTTTGGGTATTTGGGAGAGTTCTGCTTCGACGGCAGTCAAGTGATTTTTAGCCAGGGCGACTTGAACAGCATGCAGTTCATCCGCCGAGGTATAAATTTCGAACCACTCCTCGCTAATCTGCACATCATCTGCCCCGGCATCGACTGCTATCATAAAAACTTCGTCGGGGTCCTGGTTCTTGCGCTCGATGGCAATATAACCTTTGGTATCAAACATCCAACTGACCGCGCCTGCTTCGGCCATGCTGCCGCCCTGTCGGTTGAGGATACGCCGCACGTCAGCCAGGGTACGATTACGATTATCGGTCAAGCATTTGATAAGCAAGGGGATGCCATGGGGGCCGTAAGCCTCGTAGGTTACTTCATCCAGGTCGCCGCCGGCCAGTTCGCCGGTCCCCTTTTTGATGGCTCGCTCGATGTTGTCTTTGGGCATATTGGCTCCGCGGGCTTTATCAACTGCCGTGCGGAGGGCTGGATTGCTGTTGGGATCGCCTCCGTGGCGAGCGGCCACCGTAATATCACGGGCCAATCGAGTGAAGATTTTACCACGTTTGGCGTCTTCGGCGCCCTTTTTGCGTTTGATGGTACTCCATTTGCTATGTCCAGACATAATAACACCTCATAACGTAATGCATGAAACGTGATGAGTGAACGTTAAAGACAAGTTCATTGGCTTACCTAAATATCCAATGGGGCATCACGTTTCACGTTTCACGTTTTATCATCTATTTTGCCGAGATTATATCACTAAGCCCGGAATCCTGCCAGAGTTTTGGGCCAAATCAATAAAAAAACCCAATCGTTTTGATTGGGTCTCGACCTTAATTCCCCTTCTACATCTTGCGTCTTGTATCTTACGCCTCACGTTTTACGTTTTACATTTTTCTCAACCCCGGCCACATCGGCCTCGAACTCGTCATAATCAGCCTCATCGCGCTCCTCCCGCCAGAGAATTTCACGCGGTTTGCTGCCCTCCGCCGGCCCAATAACTCCTTCATCTTCCAGCAAATCCATCAGCCGGGCTGCGCGAGGATAGCCAATGCCCAGCCGCCGCTGTAAAAAGCTGGTTGAGGCCCGGCCCGACTCGGTCACTAACTTGATTGCCTCCGGCAGTAGGTCATCTTTCTCCGCCTCGGCCACGAGATCAGCCCATGGCGGGGTGGGGGAGGAAGCCGGTTCATTTCTCTTAACAGTATTGGTTTCTAAGCTCTCGTGTTGCGTCTTGCGTGTCGCTCGCGTACCTTTGACGGCGTCTTGTTCTTCTGGTTTGCCATCACCGGTCGCCGGTTGCCGGTCATCGGCCTGCGGCGGCTGCACCACTGTTCCTCGCCAGAAATTAACCAGATTGCGAATTTCCGGGTCAGAGACAAAGCAGCCTTGCAGGCGGGCCAGCTTGGGCGAGTCAGGGGCCATGTAAAGCATATCGCCCCGGCCTAACAATCGTTCCGCGCCGGGCGTGTCTAAAATAACCCGTGAGTCGATCTGGCTGGTGACGGCAAAGGCAATCCGGGTGGGGAAGTTGGCCTTAATCAGCCCGGTGACTACGTCCACCGAAGGCCGCTGTGTCGCTATTACCAGGTGGATGCCCGTAGCCCGGGCCATTTGGGCAATGCGGCAGATGTAGCGCTCTACCTCGTCGGGGGCCATCATCATCAGGTCGGCCAGTTCATCAATAACGACGACCAGGTAAGGCAACTGTTCCCCTTTAGCTCCCACTTTGTGATTGTAACTGCTGATGCTTCGCGTCCCGCTGGCAGCAAACACCTTATACCGCCGTTCCATCTCACGGGTTATCCAGGCCAGCGCCCCAACGACCTGTTCGAAATCGGTCACCACCGGCGCAAGCAGGTGAGGAATGCCGTTAAAACTGGTCAATTCGACCATTTTAGGATCGATCATTAAAAAACGCAGTTGCTCCGGCGCGTGGGTAAACAGCAACGTGGAAATGATGGCGTTGATACAGACCGATTTGCCGGAGCCGGTTGCCCCGGCAATGAGCAGGTGCGGCATTTCGGCCAGCGATGCCGAGGCGGCCTGGCCCGACACCCCCTTTCCCAGGGCCACTCGTAACGCGCCTTTGCCTTTTTTGAAGCTCTCCTCTTCGATAACAGCCCGCAACGAGACCATTGTTTTGTCACTGTTGGGCACTTCGATCCCTACCAGGGGGCGACCGGGTACCGGCGCTTCAATCCGAATAGGCGCGGCAGAGAGAGCCAGAGCCAGGTCGTTGGCCAGGGCGACGACTTTATTGACCCGGATGCGCTGTTGGGTGGTCGTGCCATCCGGCTGCTTGCGCTCGATGCTGCCCAGCTTAAGGCCGAATTGGGTCACGGTCGGCCCGCGATTGATTTCAATCACCTCGGCCGGCACGCCAAAGCCGAACAAGGTCTCCTCGATGATTTGGGCCTGGTAACGGGCATTGGCATTATGGGCCGGGTCTTTGGTTGGCGGAGCCAGCAGGTCAAATGGGGGCAGATTGTAGCGGGTTTTGGGTAGGCTCACCGCCGCCGGCTCAATGATTCCTGGCGTTTCTGGGACCGGCGGGGGTTTGGCTCCCGGCGGAGGCGGAGAAGTTTTGGGCGACTTTTTGGGAGCCTCAGCGCTGGGCCTGACTTTGTTCGCCTCAGTAGCTCTGTTCTCGATAGGCTGGCCTTGATCCTGCCGGCTCGGCATCCCACCACCAAGCTGGATAAACCGGTTGATAACCTCGTTAGTGGTCAGGCGAAGAATCAAAGCCAGCGCGCCCATACTCAACAGCGCCAGGATTACGCCGGTCAATGACAACCCGGCCAGGTCTACCAGAAAGCTGCTGATCCCCCAGCCGATGAAGCCCCCCCCTGCTCCAGTCCGGGCTAGGCGCAGCGAGTCTTGGTCTTGGGCTGCAATCAGATGAGTTAAGACTAATCCGACGATAAACAACAGTTCCACCCCAACGATAATATCAAGGGGCAAGACATAATTTTCATCCTTCAAACGACCAAAGGTCAGGAGCAGGCCCAAAAGCCCCAAGACAACGGCTGCCGGGACAGCACCCCAGCCGAACAATTGCCTGAACAGACCGGCCCACCACTGGCTGAGACTGCCTTCGGTCAAGGCAAAGAGGCTGAGCAGAGTCAGCGCCGCCAGGGTTAGCAGCACCGCGCCGGCTATTTCGCGCTGGTACGGCTGCAAGCGAGTTACAACCTGATCGGGCCAGGCAAGAGGGCGATTTTTTTGTTTGCTAGCCGCTGTGCGCACCAGGCTCTCCTTAGAAAATAGACCGCTGACGGCTGACCGCCGACCGCCGAAAGACATTTTCATCATCGGTGGCGTACCGTTGGCTCATGAACACTCCTAAGAAAATAGACCGCCGACGGAGGACCGCCGAAAGACCTCTTCGTTATCGGTGGCATGCCATAGGCTCGTGAATACTCCTATGGTATACTCCCTAAAATCGGGTGAAACAACGTGACATAACACAATATTAGTCTACTGTGCTTTTGAGTTGATGTCAAACCGTTGTTAGTGAACAGTGGTCCGTGAATAGTGAACAGTTTACTACTAAATCTCCAAACCTCATCCCCGCAGCAACTGCATAAACTCCTGGCGAGTGCGCGGGTCGGTTTGGAACAAGCCGCGCATAGCGCTGGTCACGGTCGAACTATTCTGCTTCTGCACCCCCCGCATCATCATGCAAAAGTGACTGGCTTCCAGCACTACAGCCACGCCGTGGGGGTGCAAAATCTCCGCTACCGTGTCCGCGATTTGGCTGGTTAAACGTTCTTGGACTTGTAATCGCCGCGCATACAGGTCGACAATGCGGGCCAGCTTGCTCAGACCGATAATTTTGCCCTGGGGCAAATAGCCGATATGGGCTTTGCCAAAAAAGGGCAGCATGTGGTGCTCGCACAAGGAGTAGAATTCAATATCCTTGACGATGACCATCTCCTCGCCCGCTTCTTCAAAAATAGCGTTGTTGACAATTTCTTCCAGGGGCATAGTATAGCCACCGGTCAGGAAATCCATCGCCTTAGCTACCCGTAGCGGCGTGCGCTTCAACCCCTCCCGATCCGCATCTTCCCCCATGTGGATCAGCATCTCCCGCACCAGGGCCTCAAATTTAGGATCGTAAACCTCGCCCGGGTCAGCCACATCCAAATTAGTCGCATAATGACCGTTGTGATGGCCGTTCGTGGGCAAGACTATCAATTGACTTTGCATCGGTTTATCAGCCTCCTCTAAAAAAATCATATTTTTGGCAATTTCGGACAGGGTTACTCCCAGTTCGGGATGAGTCCAATCCGAGGCCAGGTCTGCTAAAGGCCAGGCCACATGCGCATATTTAACAATGTCAGGGTCGGGAATGTGCCGCCCTTCCAGGTCAAAAACTTGTCCGTCATAAAAGGCAATGTCCAGGTCAATGGGGCGCGGGGCATATTTGTCCGCCGTTCGCACTCGCCCTAGCGCCTGTTCAATTTTGCCCAGGGTTCCTTTCAAAGCGGCCGGCCCCAGGCTGGTTTTAAGCAGTACCGCCGCATTGAAGTAGGCCGGCTGGTCCGGGTCGCCCCCAACGGGTTTAGTTTCGTAAATGGGACTGATCGCCTCCAGCCTAATATTTGGACAGCGACGCAGCAGGGCAATGGCCTGGGGCAGATTGCGCTCCCGGTCAATATTGCTGCCCAAGCTAATCAACACTGTATGCAGTTCTGTCACCGCTCCACATCCTGGCGCTGGCGATAAAGCGTCACCCCCACCGAACGGGCAAACCGCAGTGCGCCCGGTTTCTCCACCGACAGTTCAACCGCCTGCACCCGGGGGTCAACCTCAAAGCAAAGGTAGATCAAATCAGCAGCCAGTCGTTCGACCAGTTGCGGTTCGTTGTGTTCGATGTGGTGGATAAGGGCCTTGGTAATGGTCCGGTAGTTAACCGTGTCGGCGATGTCGTCGCTGGCAGCAGCGGAGCGGAGGTCAGCCCACAAAGTCACATTAACCAGGATATCCTGGCGATTGGTCCGCTCGTCCGGGTTAACGCCGACAATTCCGCGTACCAACAGATCACGAATAGTAATTTGATCAAGTGTTGAAGAAGCCATAGTTCCCCCCCATAAATAGAAATAGCCTATCCCAATTCGATAATGTTACCTTGTACCAGAGCAGACGCTAATTTCCAGATTGTGACCCGGTATCTTATGGGCGCAAGTATCACTACCTTATATTGACACACTTTTGGCCGCAGTCTTACTTAACAATCCACTTGCTTTTAAGGTTGTTTTTGTCGAAATGACCAGTATCACTTTTGTCTCAAAAGTAATTAGAGGCGATGCTACACTCAAGTAGCATCGCCCGATTATTTATGTCCCTTGTATTAAGTTGGCTAAAATTTTACCGTCGCACAGGCAGGAAGCGGAGCGCTAGCCCGCTGACCAGCAGAGACAGGCCCAATATCGCCACACCGATTAAGAGATAGCTATTGGTCGGCATCTCCCCACCCGTTGCCGGCAGAGCAGCCGGAGCTGAGTCAGCCGGTTCGGCAGCCGGGGGCAGCAGCACGGTGTCGATGACGTGAATGACGCCATTGGAAGCCTCCACATCAGTAATGATCACTTTGGAGTTGTCATTCAGGAAGACATTGCCATCCTGTACTTTGATCGAAACCGGCAACTGGGCTACCGTTTCAGCCGAGTTGAGCTTGACTACATCCGCCGCCATCACTTTGCCACTGACCACATGGTAGGTCAGCACCTGGGTTAAGGCTTCCTTGTCGGCCAGCAAACTGTCCAGCGTGCCGACAGGCAGCTTGGCGAAAGCTTCATCGGTCGGGGCGAAGACGGTGAAGGGGCCAGGCCCTTTCAAGGTGTCCACCAGGCCGGCGGCAGTCAGAGCGGTCGCCAGGGTGGTGAAGCGGCCATCCGCTACAGCTGTATCAACAATGTCCTTCTGGGCCTGGATCGGCGGTGCGGCCAAGGCTTGGGTTACACCGGTTACGAGCAGTAGTATGACCAGCAGCATTGGAACTAAATTTTTCACGGACTTCAACATTTTTCTTTCTCCTTTTGTTTTGTTTTTGATAAGTAACTGGTTAGTATCTTCATTATATCCATCTACATTAATCCCACATTAAAAAATTCATATTTTGTCACATATTTGTATAGATTTTGTATACATTTGTGGTGATAATCTAGCTTGGCCTGTCTTTTTGCCCAGGAATAGCTGAGTATTCCATTCGTCCAGCCTTTTTTGCTTCTTCTTTCTACAATTTATCCATAATTTATCCAGAAATGTGGTCTATCCCTATATAAATAAAAAGCCTCTGGTGAGAAAGCCAGAGGCGGATTTGTATGGAGAGGTAAATAGTTGTTTTTTTACGAAAGAATTACCAGGGGCTTGGTCTTTGTCTAGGGCAGCCAGGCAGGTCGATTGCCGGAAGCGACAAGCTGCTGGGCCTGTTCCGTTTCAATGTCCAATAGATAGGGTTGTCAAAACCTCGGTTAAACTACTGCTTACGCCAAAATGAATCTCTTACTCTAAACGCAGCCCCTTCAATTTGACAAGTAGCTCAACTCCTCATAGAATATGAGACTATATCTCAATTAGCCGGTTTTTCCCAGGGTAGGGCAAACTGATCAAAGCCGACAGATAAATCAATTGGGTGTGTTTCATTTGAGTTGAAAATACCTCTGGAGTGCGGAATTTATTCCGCCTTTTTAGAGGAAGCAGAATGAATCTGCACTCCTTCAACCGAGATTTGAAACACATCCAAATCAATTAATTTTTGTGTTAAATGAGATATTATCTCATTTATAGCAAAAACAATATTGTACTATCAAGAGAATGAAAAGTTTCCCCTGCCTACCGGCTACTATCTACTAATCTCAAGGAGGATATATGAGGATCTTAAAAACCATCCTGCTTTTTTCGTTATTATTTTACCTGCTTGCCGGTTGTGCCAGCAGTATGGCTCCCCCAATGCCGGAAAAATCCGCCGGCAGTCCGCTTAAAGTGGTGGCAGCCGAGACCTTTCTGGCCGACATCGCCCAGAACGTAGCCGGGGAGCGACTCCAGGTAGAGCCGCTGATGCCCATCGGCGTAGACCCGCACGGTTTTGAGCCTACACCGCCGGAGGTCGCCAGGGTAGCCGATAGCAACGTGCTAATTGTAAATGGGGCCGGGTTTGAAGAATTTTTAGATGAACTGCTGCAAAACGCCGGAGGTGAACGGCTGGTCATCGAGGCGGCGGCAGGCCTGGTCAAACGCTCTCCCCAGGAAGGTGAGGCTATGGAACATGCCGACGAAGAGGGAGACGAACATGCCGCCGAAAGTGACTCTGCGCACGCCGTTGAAGCCGAGCGTAAAGAAGAACACCATCACCACGATGGCGACCCGCACTTCTGGTTTGATCCCACCCTGGTCATAAAATATGTTGAGAATATCCGCGTTGGTCTGAGCAAAGCCGACCCCGACGGTGCAGCCGTTTATGCTGCCAACGCCGACAAATATATAGCCCAACTCAGAGAACTGGACCAATGGATAGCCGAACACGTGAAGCAAGTACCACAGGAACGTCGTCTACTGGTGACCAATCACGAAAGCCTGGGTTATTTTGCCGACCGCTACGGGTTCAAAGTGGTTGGAACAATTGTACCGAATGTCAGCCCTACCTCATCGCCTTCAGCCGGACAGTTGGCCGAATTAGTTACGCATATCAAAGCAACCGGCGCACCGGCCATCTTCTTGGAAACCGGGACCAATCCGCAGTTAGCCAACCAGATAGCTAAAGAAACCGGCATTAAGGTAGAAACGAATTTGTACAGCCACTCCATCACCGAGCCGGGGGGGGCTGCGCCAACATATATCGACATGATGAGGTATAATACCAGGGCCATTGTTGAGGCGTTGAAATAAAGAAGATGGAGGATTGGAGGAATGAGTTTTTGATACATCCACCCCTCCAATCCTCCAGCCTGCCAGTTACTTCAGGAGTTACTATGTCGCATCAAAAATTCCCCCCCGAACCAGCCCGGCTGGAACTAGAAAATGTAACCGTAGCTTACAACGGCCAGCCGGTTCTGCGTGAGTTAACTTTTCAAGTTCCTCACGGGGCACGGGTCGCGGTAGTCGGCCCGAACGGGGCGGGCAAATCTACCTTATTCAAGGCCCTGGTGGGGCTGCTGCCGCTACGCCGGGGTCGAATTCTAATTCACGGCCTGCCGCTGGGAGCGCACCTGGATTGTGTGGCCTATGTGCCGCAGCGTGAAGAAGTTGATTGGCGTTTTCCGGTGACGGTAACCGATGTGGTCATGATGGGCCGTTTTGGCCGCCTGGGCTGGCTGAAACGGGCCGGCCCTGAAGACCGGGCCGCGGTGGCCCGCAGCCTGGCTCAGATGGGCATTGCCAACCTGGCTGACCAATCCATTGACGAGCTTTCGGGGGGGCAGCAGCAGCGAGTCTTTTTGGCCCGTGCCCTGGCCCAGGAACCGCACATCTTGCTGATGGATGAGCCGTTTACCGGCGTGGACGTGTCTACCCAGGAGGCCACCCTGGCCTTACTGGATGATTTGCAGGCGCAGCAAGTGACGGTGATGATTTCGACCCATGATTTGAACCTGGCGGCCAGCCGTTTTGACCGGGTGCTGCTGTTGAACCATCACCTGGTAGGTTATGGGCCAGCCACAGAAGTGTTCACAACGCAAACCATCGCCGAAACCTTTGGCGGGCATGTGTTGGTACTCAATTCATCCGGCCCGACGGTTGTGGTTGATGAATGCTGTTCGCCGGATGATGTTTTGGCCGGCATCCGGCGCTAGTTGTTACAAAAGTTCTGTAACTACTCAGCCCTACCCCCACGACCGCCGACGGCTGACCGCTGACCGCCGAAAAGACAGGGTACAGGGCGAATTATGGCGGTCGGCAGTCTGCGGTCTGCGGTCAGGAATACTCAATTTGGGGTAGCCTGAGTAGTAACAAAGTTCTAACGATTAAGAAGGCAACAATGCTTGAATGGTTGATGACTCCTTTAGCCTATGAATTTATGCAGCGCGGACTGCTGGCCTCGGTAATGGTGGGGGTGCTATGCGCGGTTGTGGGCTGCTACGTAATTTTACGCTCGATGGCTTTTTTGGGTGATGCCCTGGCCCACGCTATTTTGCCGGGGGTAGCGGTGGCCTACCTGTTCCAGTTCAATTTGATGATGGGGGCGCTGGCGGCAGCGGTGCTGATAGCCCTGGGGATTGGCTTTTTCTCCCGGCAGGGCGCTATTAAGGAAGATACAGCCATCGGCATTCTTTTTGCTGCTTCTTTGGCCCTGGGAGTGGCCCTAATCAGCACTGTACGAACTTACGCGGTTGACCTGACCCATATCCTCTTTGGAAATGTGTTGGGGGTGAGCACGACAGATTTGTGGGTTACCGCCCTGGTGGGTGCAGGTGTGTTGGTTAGTATTGGGTTGTTGTATAAACCCTTCCTGGTCGTTTCGTTTGACCCGGTACTGGCGGCGACTTTACGCCTGCCCATTGAACTGCTGCGTAACGTGATGCTTATCCTGCTGGCGCTGACCATCGTAGTATCTATTCAAACAGTGGGGGTGGGGCTGGTGGCGGCTATGCTGGTGACGCCCAGCGCCACCGCCTATCTGTTGACTCGCCGCCTGCCGCCGATGATGCTGCTGGCGGCGGCCATAGGCGCATTTTCCAGTGTAGCCGGGTTATATCTGAGCTTTTATGTTAATATAGCCTCAGGCGCAGCGGTGGTATTGGTGGCAACAACCTTCTTTTTGTTGGCCTTTTTGCTGGCCCCACAACGGGGATTGTTGTGGCGATACCGCTAATGTAAACTCTTCTCGCGTCTTACCCCAATTTTTAACCCTCTTAAGATATTTTCTCAATTGACCTGCCAGGGCTTTGTCCGGCCTGGAGAAACATGATACCATGAGGGAATGAAACCGCCAGAGAATCCAGATCTAAAAAACGCAGACCAGCTACAAGAAGTTATTGCCTTCCTGCGACACGATTCCCTCAAGAATATTCTCCTGCTCAAAATGCTGGCCGCCTATGCCGAGGCCAGCCAGTGTTACTACCTCCAACACGCGGGGGCAACCGGCGTCTTGTTGCTGCTACCCGTCTGGGTATCTGCCTTCGATCGACAGGTATATCCAATCGTGGATTATATCGTTTTCCTGACTGCGACGGACAGGGAAGTGGCTCAAACCTTACTCGCCGACGTGCCAGCCGGCTGCCGTCTGGTCTTTAAGCTGACCGACAGCCATATCCAGGCGATGGTGGCCGAACGGTTTATGCTCAGACGGGTGACTGCCTATATCTCCTACACGACTCCAGCCGGATACCACGTGGCGCCGGCTGACGGGGTGGTAGTCTCGGACCAAGTCGATGAGCGGTGTTATGAGTTGTATCAGGCCCAGGGTTACGGGCAGGATGAAGTGGCGCACTACTTTGCGGGCGGCCGGGCGCGCTCCTTTACCCGTTTTCAAGGAGACCGGCCCATCGCCGGCTGCTTTACTTATCAAAATTATGGTGAAGTCCACGAAATTGCGAGTGTCTATACCGTACCGGACGAGCGGCGGCAAGGCCACGGCCGGGCGGTGGTAAGCAGCGCCCTCAACAGTTTAATTTCAAGACACCTGGCGACTCGTTATCAAGTGCGCGAGGATAATTATCCATCGCTTCGTTTAGCTGAAGCAATGGACTTGAAACCCTTTGTCACTACAACCCATTGGGTATACGAGCCGGCGTAGTCCAGGCCGGAAAAGCTGCCCTGTTTGGTATGTTGGTAAATTTTTGACCAGAAGATTGCCCTGGAAAGCTATTGACATTTAGACAAATATATGTTATTAATAACATATATTACATTTAATATAGATTATTGCGGGGGTTTATTTTATGACCATCAAATATGCCATCCTGGGTTTTTTAAGTTGGCGTCCTTTAAGTGGATACGATCTAAAAAAAATATTTGCCGACTCCATGTTTTTCTACTGGTCGGGTAACAACAACCAGATTTACACCACCCTCGTCCAACTCCATAAAGAGAAACTCGTTGCCGGCGAAGTGCAACACCA
>CAZUNT010000091.1:12370-26571 GCA_964622215.1 uncultured Caldilineaceae bacterium | reverse complement strand
GCACTTTTCATTTCTCCAAACTCACTATGCAGACAAAACGCTTGGAGAAGGGGGGCGGAGTATTGGTGCTGTGCGGAGTAAAACTTCTTTGAATTGAGGGAAGATGGCAGGCTTGGAAGGTGATTGAGTGAATTATATCACAGAATCTCCGGGAACGCACTTTATCGTCTAATCAACGAGGGTTGACCGGAGAAGCTCTTCAACTTGAGGGGGGGGCAGGGGCCGGCTGAAGAGAAAACCCTGCATCTCATCACAGCCAACCCGGTGCAGAAATTCCAACTGCTGCTCGGTCTCAACCCCTTCGGCGACCACGCACATGCCCAAATCATGCGCCAGGTTGGTAATGGCGGTGATGATCGCCTCGTCGCTGGGGGTATTGTGAAGGTTGACCCCAATTTCACGCACAAACGGTTGGGCAATTTTAAGCGTATCAATGGGCAATTGGCGCAAGTAGGTCAACGAAGAGTAACCGGTGCCAAAGTCGTCAATAGCGATGACCACCCCCAGCGTCCTGAGTTGGGCCAATTTCGAAGCTGCCTCTTGAGGGTTACGCATGAGAAAACTCTCGGTCAACTCAAGCTGGAGCCACCTAGGTTCCAGCCCTGCCTCGGCCAAAGCCTGGACCACCATCTCTACAAAATCGGTGCGGGCAAACTGTAAGACCGAAACGTTCACGGCTACGCGAAGCTTAGGATAACCGGCTTGCTGCCAGGCTCGATTTTGGCGGCAGGCCTCGGCCAGCACCCAGGCGCCCAGGGGCACGATCAAACCACTTTCTTCGGCCAGCGGAATAAACTTGGCCGGGGGAATGAGACCTAGCTCAGGGTGATTCCAGCGCAGCAAGGCTTCCAGCCCAACCAATTCACCCCCGCTTACTTTAAATTGGGGCTGGTAGTAGAGCAGCAACTCACCCCGTTCCGCTGCGCCTTGCAATTGGTATTTTAACTTGAGCTGCTCCCGCGCCACCGGGTTGATCGCCGAAGTGTAAAATTGGTAAGTATTTTTACCTTGCTGTTTGCTCAGATAAAGAGCCTGGTCGGCCTTACGCAGCAACTCCTCAGAGTGCCCGCCATCAAAGGGGTAGAAACTGATACCCAGGCTGGTGGTAATAAAAAGTTCTTGTCCGCTGACCACCACCGCTTGTTTGAGGGTCTCCAAGATACGCTCGGCCACCGGCACGACCTGCTGTGGCTCTTTTAGTTCGTTCAACACCACAAGGAATTCGTCGCCGCCGATACGAGCGACGATGTCTTCCTCGCGTATGCAATCTTGGAGGCGTTGAGCCATCTGTCGTAATAAGGCGTCACCGGCCGCGTGTCCCAGGGTATCATTGACCAGTTTAAAATGATCCAAGTCTACATATATTAAGCCGACCAAGTGCCCATTCCGGCGGGCATGGGCGATAACCTGCTGCAAATGGTCCTCCAGAAAAGGCCGGTTGGGCAGTCCGGTCAAGGCATCATGCTGGGCCTGGTAAGCCAGTTGTTCGGTGAGTTGGTGATGCTCAACTGCCATAGCCGCCAGGCGACTGGCCATCTTAACAAGTTGCCGTTCCTCCGGCGTTGGCCTGATAGGTTGACGATAATAACTGATGAAAAGACCTAATAAGGCTCCATCGCTGGAAAAAATTGGCGCTAACCAATAAGCCTGCAGATCGTGTTTGAGGGCCAGTTGCCGAAAACCTGCCTGGTCGGATTTAGCGGCGATATTGGTGACGATCAAAGTTTCACCCTTGTAAGCAGTCATGGCCGAAGTTTTCAAAATACTACTGAGAGTTAAGCCATCAACCATCCGGGTGAAACTTTCGGGCAGGCTTGGGGCAGCCCCATGATAAACGTAGCCGTCTTGCAATAGTAAAATCGAGCCAAGCAGCTCGGGATATTGGCGCTCGACAAGCTGGATAAGCGCAGCCAGGATAACCTTGAGCGGTTTATTCTGGCTGACCATTTCAAGAACCTGGTTACGGTCTCGCTCGAGTAATTCGGTCCGTTTGCGCTCGGTGATGTTGTCAAATACGGCAATAAAATATTCTCTTCTGGGACTATAAACAGCGATAGAGAACCAAATCCCTAAAGATTCCAAATAAGTCTCAAACCTTTCTGGGTTGCCGGTTAAAGCGACCCGACCATAGGTTTCGAACAACTCTGGACTTGACTCTTGAATACCCGGAATAACCTCGCTGACTTTTTTCCCAACCACATTCTTCAGCCCGGTTAATACCTCAAACGCGTTATTGACCGCAATGTAAATGAAGTCTTGGGGTTCGTCATGCCCGAAAAGCATCTTACAATACGCATATCCTTCCAGCATATGCTCAAATAAAGAACGAAAACGTTCTTCACTCTCCCGCAGCGTTTCTTCGGCTTGCTTGCGTTTAGTAATATCACGTACAATCGCGATGACCTGATGGTTGGAAATGGGCAGCAACCTGGCCTCAAAATTTTGTTCCCCTTGCGGCAGTGGCAGCGAATACTCGGTGGTGACGAGCGAAATCGTCTCCAAAGCATGAGTAACTGCCTGTTTTATCTGTTGGGCAATATCCGGGGGAAAAACTTCATGTAGGTGATGCTTTACCAGGGCTGCAGCGGGTAGATGTAACTCAAAGGCAGGGCCGGCCTGACAATCAAGAATCAACCCTTGAGCGTCGAGCCGCAAAAACAGGTCAGGCAAAGCTCGAAAAATTGCTTGTAGAGCCGAAGTGCTCTGTTGTACGGTCTGATACAAGCGTGCATTTTCAATGGCTACGGCAATCTGGTTGGTCAGGGTTTCCATGGCCATGATATCGTTGTCGCTAAAGGTATTGAGCCTGGGGCTTTGTATATCGAGCACGCCCACTGTTTGATCGGCCACTTTAATGGGCAAACACAGTTCGGCCTGAGTAGTGGTTCGATCGGCGATCAAGGAGATGTAACGGGGTTCGACGCTGACATCATTAGCTACCATTTTCCGGCCATGAGTAGCCACCCAGCCGATGATCCCCTGGCTCAATTTTTGGCAATGGTTGGGAGGGAAATAGGCCCGATACGAACCGGCGATGGCCTTTAACCTGACCACATCTTCATCCACCAAAAATAAGGCAACGTGATGATAACCAAAGGTCTGTTGGACAAGTTGAGCCGCCTGATTTAACACCTCATCTAACTGCAAAACGGCTGCAATCTGGCTGCCGATGTCGTTAATCAGGGCCAGTTGCGCGGCGCGTTGCTTCAACTCCTGTTCTTCTCGCTTTTGCCTGGTAATATCGTGGCTGACCCCAACCGTAACCACATGCTGTCCCCCCTCATCGTAAACCGGCACCACCACCACCTCACAGACCCCCTTAGCCCCATCTTTACGAATAAAGTTAATCTCGCCGGACCAACGGCCGTTTTGCCTGACCCCGTCAAGCATCTTGGCCGTCAACTCAGTTGCCTCTTCGGGGCTGTGCCAAATCCGAGGGGGTTGGCCGATTAATTCTTCCCTGGTATAACCAAACATCTTCTCCGTAGCCGGGTTGCAGTCGATGATACGACCTGTCAGGTCCGTGAAAATGACGCTGTCATAAATATTCTCAAAAACTCGCGCTTGCTGGCGCAGGGCCTGGAGACGTTGTTCTTCGTCGGGAGGTAGCGGGGGGTTAATCATACAGCTAGCATATACCAAAAAAGGTCTATCTCAAAGAGTCGAAAGTCACGAATCGCTAAAGCCAAAGGTACTGATAATATAGTTCCGAAAGTCACAAAATTGAGAGTGCTCGTCGAAATTGCCAATCCCTATCAAATGTTTACAATTGAACGACCGCCGACTGCCGACCGTAGAGAGCGCCTCGCCTCCCCTTGGGAGACCGCCGAACCTTGAAGCGGAGGGGTGGCAAGTGTGAATAAAATGAAGGATAAATAAGGTTTGCACCGCCTAACAATTCTCGTTTACTTTTTAATCTTTTCAGCCATCTTGCTCTCGGCCTGTGGACTGACTGCGAACATGGCTGCTTTTGGAGAGACCGTCACACCGGCCCTGGTTGAATCCCCAACCATGTTGCAGCCAACGACAGGTCCAACTGGATATACCCCAACTGTTGAATTAGATAAGGTCATGTCCTCGCCCGATTACGGCATGCAGGTTTTTCTTTACTGGCGCGAGGAAGTGGCTAACCGGGACTTACAATTGGTGCAAGATGCCGGTTTTCGTTGGGTTAAACAGGAAATACCCTGGCGAGAAATCGAGGGAGCGGCCAAAGGGGTGTGGCAGTGGGAAACAGCCGACCGGATCATGCATCAAATTGATACGCACAAGCTTAAAACTATAGTCCGGCTCGGCTCCCAACCTGCCTGGGCGGCTGGCGTTCCCCTGCCGGAGATTAGCCCACCCACTCATCTGCAAGATTTCTACGATTACGTTTTTGCTGTCGCCAGCCGGTATAAGGGTCGGGTAGACGCTTATCAGATTTGGAATGAGCCGAATCTGGCCCGTGAATGGGGCAATCGCCCCCCCAATCCGGTGGAATATGTGGACCTGCTAAAAGCGGGGTATCGGGCGGTCAAGGATGCCGACCCCCAAGCTATCGTCATCAGCGCCGGGCTGGCCCCAACCACTCGCCATGATGCCGTGGCTATGCCCGACGTTTATTTCATTCAGGGCATGTATGACGCCGGTGGAGCGCCTTATTTTGACGCTTTAGGCGTCCATGCTTCCGGCTACAAAAGCCCCCCGGAGGCTGACCCGGCACAGGTCGCCGTCACCCCAGAGTTGAACAACGGCGACAGCGCTCCTGAAGCCTTGCGCCGGGTCTACTGTTTCCGTCATGTAGAAGATGTGCGCGAAATTATGGTCCGCAATGACGACACAGCCAAAAAGATTGTGGTACTGGAATTCGGCTGGACCATCGATCCCCGCCCAGATTCCCCCTATCACTGGCATGCCGTCACGCCCGAACAACAAGACAAATACCTCCAACGTGCCTATGCCTACGCCCAAGCTAACTGGCAGCCCTGGATTGGGGTTATGAGCCTGATTTACATCGCCGACCCGCAGTGGACGCTGGAGGACGAACAAACCTACTGGAGTGTGGTTTATCCGGGCTATCCAGAGCTGAGAACTTCCCCAGCTTACTATGGCCTGCTATATATGCCAAAGACGCCGGTGAAGCCGCGATAATCATGAAGAATGAATTAGGGGCCATAGTAGGGCTAGTGGTGCTTGTCGGCCTTAGTCAACGCCTTCGGATTGAAATATGGACGCGAGACTTTATCCAGCGGCATATCCGCCCGCATCAGGAGGGAGGTCAGGCCGATGGGTGAGGTTGTCGCCAATTATTCCCCTAAATTGGGTCAAAAAAGCCTTGACATGAGTGATTTATTTGTGCTATTCTTCCTTTATGTTTTACACTTTTTTGGGAGGCTTTCTGCGTGCGACGCGAGCGCGTTTCTGACGATATCTACGTTTTTACCAGCGAACTGTATGCCCAGGTAACCGCCTCGGCGGTTATCACCAGAGAAGGTATCGTCGTCATCGATACCTTACCTTTCCCAGTTGAAACAAACGAGATGATTGAATATCTGAAAACTTTGGGACAGGGGCCGATCAAATACCTGGTTAATACTCACTGGCACGGCGATCACACCAACGGCAACTATTTATTTGATGACTCGGTTGAGTTGGTTTGTCACCGGAAATGCCAGCTAGCTATGCTGGAGTGGGGCCAGGCAGCTTTAGAGAAGGACAAGGAAAACTCGCCCTTGCTCGAGACAGTCATCATCCGCATCCCGGAGGTCGTTTTTGATGAAGGCGACATGGTGCTGCATATTGGCAGCAAATCCATTGAGATGACCCTCACCCCCGGTCACACGGCTGACTCAACCATCGCTTATGTGCGGGAAGACAAGGTGCTGCTAGCAGCGGATACGGTCATGCCAGTACCTTACTTTGTTTGGGGTAGCCGCCATGACTTTAAAAACTCACTTAAGTTTTTGAAGGACTATAACCTGGAAAGCATCGTTCAGGGTCATGGCGAAGTGTTGCTGCGGGGGGAAATTCCAGGGGCGCTGGAGTCAAGCATCAGGTATCTGGATATGCTGGAACAGAGAGTTACCGAAATTATCGAAAAGGGTCGAGGGAAAGAGGCCCTGGAAAAACTCACCATCGATCGCTGCGGCAAAAGCCGCATTCCGCTTAACGGCCTGGTGCAGGATTTGCATCGGGCTAATGTTTTTACCATTTATAATGAACTGACACGGGTCAAGGGCAGCGAATGAGAGAAGTGAAAATTGTCACCAATTCGCTCCACCCTTAACACGCTTAATTTTTGCGCCTAGCTCCAGCAATTTCCCCTCAATATTTTCGTAGCCCCGGTCAATCTGGCCAATATTATGAATGACGGTCTGGCCTTCCGCACACAGGGCGGCGATAAGCATGGCAATTCCGGCCCGAATATCGGGGCTGGAAATACCCTGGCGGTCGCCGCGCAACATGCTCGGTCCCTGTACCAGCGCCCGGTGGGGATCACATAGTACAATACGCGCCCCCATGCTGATGAGTCGGTCAACAAAATAGAGCCGGCTCTCATACATTTTTTCGTGGAAAAGCACTGTGCCCGTGGCTTGAGTTGCGGCCACCAGGGTCACGCTCATCATATCGGGGGAGAAGGCCGGCCAGGGTGCATCATCAATTTTGGGAATAGCGTTGCCAATGTCAGGCATCACCACGAGTAGTTGTTTGTCGGGTAAAAAGAGATCGTTGCCGCGGATTTCAGGCACGATACCCAACCGATCGTAGACCATAAGCGTCATGCGCAGATGCTCTGGAACCGCGTTTTTTATCAGGATTTCACCTTCGGTAACGGCAGATAGGGCGATAAAGCTGCCTACTTCCAGGTAATCCGGGCCAAGGGTAAATTCAGCCCCATCCAGCGATTTAACCCCTTCAATGGATAGCACATTAGAACCGATACCTTTAATACTCCCCCCCATTTGGTTGAGCATATGGCACAAATCCTGTACGTGCGGCTCAGAGGCAGCATTGCGGATGACGGTCGCACCTTCAGCTAATACAGCCGCCAGGATAGCATTCTCGGTGGCGGTGACACTGGCCTCGTCCAGCAAAATATCCTGACCCCGCAGTTGAGCCGCCTTCAAGACAAAATTGCCGTTGTATTCAAACTTAGCTCCCAACGCTCTCAAAGCCATGATATGGGTGTCAACCCGCCGCCGGCCAATCTGGTCGCCGCCGGGTTGGGCCAACTTGACTTCACCCTCACGGGCCAGCAGCGGCCCCATTAACACCAAAGCCCCTCGCATTTTGGCAAAACGAGCTGGGTCGGGGGTAGTAGTGCGCAAGGTTGTAGCCCGCAGAGTCACATTGTGGGCATCGTGGCGGGTCACTTCGACTCCCAAATCTTCCACAATGTTGAGCATGGTTCGTACATCGCCAATATTGGGCAAATTATGCAGCGTCACCGGTTTATCGGTTAGCAGCGCTGCTGCCACCAGCGGAAAAGCGGCATTTTTGTTGCCACTAGGAGTGACTACACCTTTCAACGGAACTTTACCTTCGATGATAAATGATTCCATAAACAATCCTATTCTATACAGTTCTAAATCATTCTAGCAGGGTTACGGTAATCTTGAGCGGCACTCTGCCATCACCTAACCCACGCTTAAGCCACCTCAAACCGTCGCCAGCGCTCTATGCGGTTATCTCAACCCGCACCATGTCGCCTACTTGCAACCCTAGTTTTTGGGCCGCGTTGCCATTACGGATGGCAATCTCAATGTGATCGCGACTGCTGCCGGTATAAGCCAGAAGTTGCCCTTCCTCCACCTCGGCAAAGGTGGCCTTGAGTGATTTAATAACCTGGCGACCAACGACAAAAACAACTTGATCCGGATCGGCAATGTCACGGCGGGTAAGAGCCAAAATTAAATTACCAAAGCGATCAATGTGGATCACCCGGCTCTCCAGGTTTGTGGCTTGCGCCTGGGAGTGAGTTTCCGGTGGCGCTCCTGTGGCCGGGCTTTGATTTTTAAAGCCGGTCTCGAGGCGAACCAAGTTGATGGCTCGCGGGCCGAGCTGATGTAAGGGTATACCGTTGGCCAGGTAAGCCGCAGCCGGGGCAAAAATATCTCGCCCATGAAAGGTGGCGCTTACGCCTGGCAGTTGGTAATCGGGATTGGTTAGAGTGACAGCTTCTAAAACATTCACCGGTTCCGCCGCGAACACCAGGCTAAACACCCCGTTATCCGGACCAACAAAAATGCCGTGGCTGGTCCGCACGGCGACAGCCCGGCGGTGGCTGCCCACCCCGGGGTCAACGACAACACAATGAATTGTATAGGGGGGGTAATAGCTAAAAACCTGGTATAAAACAAAAGCAGCCGCGCGAACGTCTTGGGGAGGGATTTGGTGCGTGATCGTCGCCAGGGTAGCCAGCGGGCAGATGCTGAGGATAACCCCCTGCATAGCGCCAACATAACCGTCTTGTTGGCCAAAATCGGTGGTCAGGGTGATAATGGGCTGGGCCTCACGGCGGGGTGATATGGGCATTGGTAAGCTAATCCTTCCTGCTGTCTGTCCCCATTGTACGACAGCCGGCAGGAAGCGTCAAAACAAACAAAAAGAGATAACGCTTCGTATCCCGTAGGGGATAGCTTAAAACCCGAGGGAAATCATTTAACCGGGCGATATACCGTCAAAGGCACCGATACCTCCTGATGACAGTGAGGACATTCCAACTGCGCCGTCTCCGCTGTTTCCTGTTTGAGGGCTAATCTCTGCCCGCAGGGGCACACAAATCCGGCCAGGCGGGCTGGATTCCCATAAGCCAGGCCATAATCTGGGACATTGCGGGTTACTACCGCCCCGGAGCCAACAATAGCCCATTTACCCACCGCCACTCCAGGTAGAATGACCGCTCCACCCCCGATACCTGCGCCATAACCAATATGGGTAGGGCTGACCTGCCAATCGGCATCGGTCTTCAGGCTGCCATCCGGGTTGATCGCTCGTGGATTCTTGTCGTTGAGCAGCATCACCCCCGGTCCTAAAAACACACCATCTTCCAGGGTAGCGCCGTGGTAAACATAGACGCCATTCTGCAATTTACAACGATGGCCAATAACCACCTCAAAGTCAATATAAACGCCCTTACCAATGATACACTCACTGCCAATGCGCACTCCCTGGCGCACCTGGGCTTGATGCCAGATTCGGGTTCCCTCCCCAATCACTGCTTCCGGCGAAACTTCAGCGGTAGGGTGAACATAATAACTCATCATTTGTGCTCCAAAAATAGAAGTGCAGAGTCCAGCTCTGCACTTCATCATAAAAATAGTTGTTTTTGTCAGACATCGGCCAGGGTTTAGTGCGCTCCTTTGGCCAATAAAACAGAAGTGAACGTCCACCACATAATTTTTAGGTCTAACATCAGGCTCTGTTTTTCCACATATTCGATATCATATTCCACAATTCGATCAAAGGTTATGTCGCTGCGGCCACGCACTTGCGCCAGACCGGTAATACCGGGCACAACCTCTAGCCGTTCTTTATGCCAGCCATGATAGGCTTCCACTTCGTAGGGCACGTTGGGCCGGGGGCCAACAAAGCTCATTTCCCCTCTGAAAACATTAATTATCTGGGGCAACTCATCCAGGCTGGTTTTGCGCAGGATACGACCAACCGAGGTCACTTCATAAGATTTGAAAGGCTTAAAGGTTTTATGCTCGCTATTCTCACTTACCTGTCCATTGACAAAAGCTCTCATAAAGTGTTGATGCGCCTCGGTATTTACGTTAGTCCGCATCGTGCGAAATTTAATCATTTTGAATGGCCGGCCACCCTTGCCAATACGCTCTTGCACAAAAAAGATAGGGCCAGGTGAGTTAAACCGAATCGCAATGGCAATGAGGAAACCGATAGGCACGATAACTGGAATGAGTATCAAACACAAAATAAGTTCGCAGAAACGTTTTACGGTTTGATAATAAGGTTTATAGAGTTTTACACCGGGTCGTTCAATTACCATCCAACTCATAATCTAACATCTCCTAAATTTCGACCTATTACCTGGTTTGGGGTCGGTTGAATCGCCATGGGTGATTCGTAGGTATGTTTCAGAGCTAATTCAACCAGGCTTTCAAAGGTCATAGCCTCGTCGGGAAAGGTCGCTGTACCTACCTGTAATCTCACCTTCATCCTTTCCTTGACATTTTCTTCGACTTGGTGAGCAATGCGGGTTGCCTCCTCAGATGAGATTTCGGGCAATACCAGGATGAAGTTATTATCATGCAGGGCAATTGTATCGAAATCATGGATGCTCTCATTCAAAATACGAGCTATGCCGGCTAATACATATTCCCGCATCATCGCTTGCTGAACTTCTTTAACCATCTGGGGCAAGGCTACCCGAATATCTTCCTCATTGACTTTGAGCGCAATCACGGCTACCGGACGGTTATAACGGCGCGCTCGTTTGACCTCTCGATACATCGCCCCCTGCCCATCAGAAAAGGGCCGGGGCAGTTTACCAATGTAATCAAAGGTAATACCTGCTATCACATCTTCAAATTCTTGTAATCCTATAGAGATTTGTCGAGCCAGTAACCCTGAAAAAATAATAGCGCTTATCTGGGTAGCAGTTATAGGCAATGCATACCCAGTCAAAAGATTACTATACCAATCACCTCTTTCCAGAGTAGCTTTAAGCCAGAGGAAAATGGGAATTAGGGTTAAGAGAAAAACCGGAAAAGGTACTTTTTGTAGACGCGGTAGGATTAAGGTTCCAGCTACAGCTACTGCCACAAAGATATAGGTATAGGCCCGAAGACTTATAGGCGAATTGAGTCGGGTAACATTAAAGAAGAATATCAACCAGATGATAAGTGCAATAATCCAAAAACGCAGGTTCTTCATAACCGATTTAACCTAAAACGATTTCTATGGAGATGGGGAAAGCAATTATAAAGTACCAATTTTTACTATTAAATATGATTTTTCTAGGAAATTACTTAGAGGAAAATATGAAAACAGTTAGAATAGGTCTTTATCTATAAAAGACATACTTATATTTGTTAAAGACTTTTCCTTAATTTTATCATGCAGAAGTTTGAATTTTGTTTGAATCTTTTCCAACCCCTTAAGCAAATTTTTAGGTTGTCGCCAGATTAGAAACCAAACAAAAAGAGGAGCAACCCTGGTTGCTCCTCTCCATATTTGGATAGGGTATTATTCAATTTTCGGTAACTACCTCACTATTTCTCGATCATTTTACCTGGTCTACTGGATCATCCATCTCTGCAATCAACTCTTGACCCCATTGAGTTTCAAGAGCCTCGGCGAAAGTAGATGAGTCAAGTATGGGCAGTCCCTTAGCCTCACGAACCCGGTTTTCAATGATAAACATCAGTTGAGGGTTGGCCTCCAGATAGGTTTTAGCATTTTCCCGTCCCTGAGCCAAACGCTGTTCCCCATATGAGTAAAAAGCACCCCGTTTTTCAATAATTCCTTCTTGGGTTGCAATATCCAGGATGTCGCCTGATTTGGAGATACCACGATCATACATAATATCAAATTCACAGGTCCGAAAAGGAGGCGCCACTTTATTCTTCTTGATCGTCGCTTTAGTCCGGTTGCCGATTACATCACCGCTATCTTTGATGGCTTCAGTCCGGCGAATATCTATCCGTACCGAAGCATAAAACCGTAATGCCATCCCCCCGGTCGTTGTTTCAGGATTGCCAAACATAACGCCAATTTTTTGGCGGAGCTGATTGGTAAAGATTAGCGAGCAATTGTTCTGTTTAATCGTTCCGGCCAGTTTACGGAGCGCCTGACTCATCAGCCGGGCCTGTAATCCCATATGCGCGTCGCCCATTTCACCCTCGATCTCAGCCCGCGGCACCAAAGCAGCTACACTATCGACCACCACCACATCAATGGCTCCGGAACGTACCAGGGCCTCGGTAATTTCCAGGGCTTGCTCGCCGGTATCAGGTTGGCTAACATACAGTTCGTCAATTTTTACGCCACATTTTTCAGCGTAGGTCGGGTCGAGCGCATGCTCGACATCCACAAAAGCGCAGAGACCCCCTTGCCTTTGCGCCTCGGCAATGATATGCTGGCACAGCGTAGTTTTACCTGAACTTTCGGGGCCGTAAATTTCGATGACCCGGCCCTTGGGCACCCCGCCAACACCTAAAGCAATATCAAGCGATAGGCAGCCTGTAGGGATCGTTTCAACGTGTAGCTCATTTCGCTCACCCAGGCGCATAACCGCGCCCTCACCGAAACGCTTTTTTAAGTCACCCAAGGCTACTTCTAATGCTTTCGCCTTACCAATTTTTTCTTCAACCTTGGCCACAGTTTAATACCTCCACACAAAACAGAATATATGTTCTAATTAAACAGGGCCATTATAGCACAAATGTTCTCTTGTGTCAACTAGAATTTTTCAAAAACAACAGCGCCCGCTCCACAATCGCCCGGACGGCTCCGCCGGTTTCTTCAGGCAGGGGTTGGGGCCGATGACTGGTCAAAATTTCCTCTACCTGCCTGGTAGCTCGCTCGGCCAGGGTTTGGCCGCCTTTATTGAGCCAGCCCTGGTAATTGTCGCGCTCGATTAGGGTAGGATACCAGCGCTCACGAAAATGACGGCGGGTGTGTTTGGTTTCGAGAAATTGCCCATCCGGCCCAATTTCCTCGATCAGGTCCAGGGCCAGGGTTTCTTCATTGATTGTTACCTCTTGCCGGGCTGTTTTGAGCCACGAGACGATTTCGTTGCAGATGGCCAGTTGGACCAGGGAGCCACACAACCCCGATTCCAGATAGCCCAAATCGTGGACGATATTGCCGCCTGCCAAAGTGGCCATCGTCAGAGTCAGCGCCGCTTCAAGACCGGCCTGCTGATCAGGCAGTTTGGCATCACTCCCACCGGCCAGCGAAAACATGGGCAGGTTATAAAAATGGGCCAGAGCCTGAGCCATACCCTGCGGGTCCGGCTGGCAGTAGGGATCGACAGTCGTCCGCATATCCAGCGCCTCGCCGCCAAAGCCAGGGATGACCACCGGCGCGCCCTCACGCTTTAATTGGGAGAGCACCAATCCGGTCAAGACGCCGGTGTTGGTCAAAGCCATAATTCCGGCCATCGTCATGGGGCCGGTGGTGCCGCCGGAAACCACCGGAATGTATAAGGCCGGTAAACCCTTCCCGGCCAGGTAGAGGAGTTTCTGCAAGGCTTCGGCGTTATGGAGCAAACCCGTGGTCACATTGATATAACAAGCTATAAAAGGCTTCTCCCGCAGGGCGGCCGGGCTGCCGGCAACCGCCTCAGCCATCTCAACCGCATCCACGCAACCGCCGAGATCATAAGTGACAAAGACAATCGGTTTGATAGTGTGATTTAAAATTACCTCCATCTGGTAGCGATCGACAATCTGTTGGTTGACGTCGCTGGGCAGAAACATAGACATGACGAAATCAATATGAGGCAGAGCATCGGCTACCATGATACCCTCGATCACATCCTGCAACACCGCCTGGCGGCGCTGCCCGGTGCGATGATCCACGATATTCAGGCAATCGGAGCCGGGGCCAAAGAAAGCATTATAACCTTCAACCGGCATAACCGGTTGCCCACAGCGATTGTAGAGGATGACGCTTTTGGGAACCGTAGCCAGAGCCTGCTCGACCAGGCGGGCCGGAATACGCACTCGGTTGCCGTCGGAAACCCGGCAGCCGGCCCGCCGGCACAGGTCCACCGCTTCCGGTTCAAAAAGACGCACGCCGGTACGCTCCAAAATTTGCAGGCTGGCCTGATGCAACTGCTCGCATTGGGCCAAGGTTAGCCGATTAAACCTCAGGTGGGTTGAGGATGTGTTCATAACTCTGGTGATCTCCTATATTTTGAATTTTATTTCAACGGGGTAATAGCAGGCGCGTTAAACTCTGTCTTAATCTTACACGCTTCATTTGAATTTATAGAAGTGATAAATGTCCCCTTTTTCTACGATGTATGTCACCGAGAGTCAACCATCACAGTTTACCCTCGCCGGATCTGCCAATCCAGAAAAAATGGCGGATTTGTCAATCCGCCACGAGCGTTTTGTGAGCTACTGAGACTACTGGGGTTAACGATCGGTGCAGGAGTAACAGGTAAAAAGCGTGGTTTAAAAAAGCGCCCGGGCGCCCTGGTGGCCCCCGGCACCAACCCCCGAACCCACCGAAAATAAACCAAC
>CAZUNT010000091.1:0-12360 GCA_964622215.1 uncultured Caldilineaceae bacterium | reverse complement strand
GACGCTCTTCCGATCTATACTGCATGTCTGTTCTCTCCTTTCGAGCCAGGGTCAAGCTTCAAAGCTCAACCTCGATGCTATATGGTGTGTCCTACGGGCTTCTCGTCGTCCGGGCTTCAACGGTCGGTGCAGGAGTAACAGGGATCAAGCGAGGCTTGAATAAGCGGCACGTCGGCCAGGCTGGCCCCCTGGACCATCAGCCGTACCGACGGCATATTAACGAAACTGGGGGTGCGCACCTTTACCCGCAGCGGTATATCAGAACCATCAGAGGCGACATAATAGAAGACCTCACCCCGAGGGGCCTCGATTCGAGCGCTCGCTTCGCCGGGCGGAATTTCGACAAAGGCGGCTCCCCGAATCGGGCCGGGCGGCATTTGCCGGAGCGCCTGCTCGACAAGATGGCAGCTCTCGATAATTTCCAGCGCCCGCACCACTACCCGGGCCAGCACATCGCCGGCGGTCTGCACCGGCGTTTGGAAAGTCAGCCGGTCATAGGCCGCGTAGGAGGCCACCCGGCGGATATCCTGAGCTACCCCTGAAGCACGAGCCAGCGGGCCGACCACCCCCCAGGCCGTCGCCTGCTCGCGGGTCAACACGCCTACCCCGGCACAGCGAGCACGGACAGTGCGATCGGTCGTAAAGATGGGGATGAGCGTGCCGGTCACCTCCGTCTCAATCGCCCGCACGGCGGCCATAACCTGTTCGGCGGAGGTAATATCTCGGTTGACCCCGCCGATACAGTTCGTAGCGTAGTTCACCCGGTTGCCGGAGATCAGCTCCAGCACATCCATAACTCGCTCCCGCAGCGCAAAGCAGGTCATAAAGAGAGTGTGGAATCCCATCACTTCGGCGGCGACGCCGGCCCACAGCAGGTGCGAGTGCAGCCGTTCCAGTTCGGCCATAACTACCCGGATGAATTGGGCGCGTTCGGGGATAGTCAATCCGGCTAATCGTTCCACGGCCAGGCAGAACGTCAGGGTGTGGACTCCGGAACAGATGCCGCAGACCCGCTCGAACAGAGCGATATTTTGGATGTAATTGCGCCGTTCGGCCAGCCACTCAATGCCGCGAAAGTTGAAGCCGATTTGCAGCCTGGCCTCGCGCACCGTCTCTCCCTCGCAAGCCAGTTCAATTTTGTAGGGTTCCTCCAACGCCGGATGATAAGGGCCAATGGGGATAGTGTAACTCATGCTTGCCCTCCTTCATGGCCGTTCCAGTGAAAGAGGCCGGGCGGGTCGCCGGGGCGCAGCACCAGCGGGGGCAAATCCTCTCGCCCGGTGAAATCTACGGCAAAGTAATCGTGAATTTCCCGCTCGATCCAATCGGCGGCGGGGCAGATCGCGGCAATACTCTGCACGCTGCCCTCGTGGGTTAGTGTCACCAGGGTCAGCAACTCTCCCTGGACATCCCAGTGGTAGGCCAGGCGACACTCGCCGCCGGGGGCCGGGCGAGCGGTGATGGTCACCAACCTGGCCCCGGCCTCGACCAGCCGGTGGGCCATACCGGCCACATCCAGGTTGGAGTCGACCAGCCACCAGCCGTCGTCGCGTTGTTCCCAGGCTTGACCGGCGCTCAACTGAGCGCGTAACGTTTCAGCGTTCATAAACTTCGCTCCTTGCCGCGTAACCGGTTTCGATCAGCGCCGGCTGATAACGACCCTGGCGGCAGCGCTCACACAGACGGCTCCAGGCGCGAACCTCGGCCGTAATCTCGTCAAAGGCCCGAGCCAAAATCAGGTCGTTGACCGGCTGAGCCGGTTGGCCACATTCCGGGCAGCGCGGGTAGGTCAAGCAATGCGCCTGTCGCAGCACCCCGGATTGGGTGTAGACGGGTGGCGGTTCGGCGGCCATTGTCAAAGCATGGCCGGGGCACACCTCAACGCAGCGCCCGCAAAAAGTACATTGTCCCGGGTCGTAAATCCACTCGTACTGTACGCCGCCAGTCGTCACCCGGATGGCGTTAGAAGCGCAGACATAGGCGCAGGTGGCGCAGCCCACACAGCCGGCCGGGTCAAACTGCACCAGTCCTCGAAAATCGGCGGGGGGCGTCACCCGTCCGGGAAAGCGCAGGGTGATAGGATGACGTGTTAGATTTCCGGTCATCGTTTGGAAGATGTTCATCGCTCAACCTCCCCAGGCCGGCAGCATGGCCAGGAAAAGAGATAAGAGGGCCAGGCCCAGCCCCCAGCGCCAGTAAAAACGACCGGCCTGAGGCAATTTGAGCCGGGCTGTACCCGCTGCCACGAGGGTCAGTAGAATGACCAACGCCAGGGACAGCATCATAAAAAGAACTGCATCGACCAGCCAGAAACCGGCCCGCCACGGCAGCCCCAGGCTGACCACCAGCCCGGTTAACGCCACCCACTCCAGCCCATGAGCCAATTCCCACAAGGCCAGCCGCGGCCCGCCGAACTCGGTAGTCGGCCCGGTGTAAATTTCTTGTTCGGCATTGGCCAGGGAGAAGGGGTTCAGGCGCAATTTGACCGGCAGGCAGAGAGCCAGGGCCAGCACGGCCAGCAGCCGGGCCAGAGACAAGCTGGCAACTTGTCCAACACTTACCAACACCCCGTTATCTGGGCTGACCGGGCCGAGAGCCACATCCGTTAAACGCAGGCTTCCCGCCGCCGAGGCCAGGGCAATGAGGGCAGTCAAGAAGGGCAAATTGTAGGCCAGGCTCAACACCGCCTCGCGAGTGGCTCCCACCTGTCCAAAGAGGGAGCGAGAGGCGAAACCGGCCAGCACGGCGCACAGCGGCGGCACTTCCAACAGGGTCACTAATAGGATCAAGTCGCCGGCAAAGCCTTCGGCGCCGGGGAAGATGGGTAACAGGGCCAGCGCGCCCAGGGTCGCTCCCAGGGCCAGCAGCGGCAAAGCAGTCAGCAGCCAGTCCTCAAAACCGGCAGAGGGCAGCGGACGTTTGGCCAGCAACTTGATAAAATCGAAAAAGGGTTGGTAAAAGGGCGGTCCAATTCGTCCCTGCAAGCGGGCCGTCAGTTTGCGCTCGAGCCAAAGCATCAGCCAGGCCATCGGCGCAGCATAAAGCAGGCCCGGAAAGACCAGTAAAGCTAATAAAGCTTGTCCTATGTTCATAACTCTGCCCTCCGGTCAGAAGCGGCCGGACATGAACTTCCGATCTATCAAACAGTGCCGGATCAATCCGTTCTTAAAGGTCACCATTGGGTGTGGGTTCCAGTTCGGTGGTGACAACAGCAATGTCATCACGTCCCTGGGCCAGCATGTTCGCCGCCTGAACCAGGCCCTCGATGATAGCTTCAGGACGAGGGGGACAACCGGGTACGTATACATCCACCGGTATAATACGCTCCACAGGTCCAACTATCACCGGGCTGCCGGCAAAAACATTACAGGTGGCCGGGCAAGAACCGAGCGCTACCACCACCTTCGGCTCCGGGATTTGGGCGTAGATAGTTTCCAGGGCCGCCCGAGTATTACGGGTGACCGGCCCGGAGACGCACAGGATGTCGGCGTGCCGAGGGCTGCCCTCCAGGCGTATGCCCAACTGTTCCACGTCGTAACGGGGCGTCAGGCAAGTAAGCAGTTCGATATCGCATCCGTTGCAGCCACCGGCGTTTAAGTGAAACAGCCAGGGTGACCGCCGGCGGGCCTTATTGACGAGCTTATCGAAAAAATTCATCAGAAACCCTCACCCTTTTAATGAGCCGCCTGGTCTTTAAGCGCTTCAGAAACGACCCCATTTAAAACATAATCCACCTGAATCTGGGCAGTCGTAGGTTGGTCGCCTACTTGTCTTTTCTTTAAGTCATTGACCGCCTCGACCAGCCAGGCAACGGCTAAATCCGGGGATACTTTACCCGTATCAATCACCACATCGAAGGCGTTGGCGCTATCCCAGCGAACCCCATACCAGGATTCGACGAAAGCAATGCGCACCTTATCGCTCTCTTTCACTATTGCTTCGGCTTTGTCCAAGTCGCTGATGCCCTGCTGCGCCATCACCCGGTTTACCCTGACGGCGAAAGGGGCCTGGATCCGCACATTCAACACATCAACAAAGTTATGTAGAACGGCGAAACTGCCCCGACCCTCGATAACTACATTATCTTGCCGGGCCACAGCCTCGATGACCCGATTCGAGAATTCTACCATCCTGACCCTTAACCCGTCGAAGCGAGTCCAAAAGCCCGGCCCAGACTCATACTCTTTCTCGAATTGAACAAAGCCGTATTGATTGAGTATCTGTTCGATGAGATTTTTGTCCACAAAATGGTAGCCTAACTCTTGGGCCACTTTCTTGGCCACGTATGTCCCCTCACTGCCCATTTCCCTGGAAATAGTAATCACAGCCATTGGTTTTACCTCCTTGAAAATAGTAATTAGTGATCAGTGATTAGTGATTCAATGTCATTAAGTTAAGGAGTCCAGACTTCAGTCTGGCAGGCAGAATAAATTCTGCACTCCGCTTATCTTAATGACAGTGATTAGTGATTAGTTGAACTGATGACTGATCACTGTTCACTGACCACTTTGTCATTATGAGTGGCGTGCCATATTCTTTAGAAAATACGGGCATCAGCCACTCACCAACCCCGGCCACAGGCCAACCAGTAGCAAGATCAAGCTCAGGCCAACTAGGGCTACGGCCAAAGTGATCGGCTCATGCCCCCTCTTCTTCGTCTCCTCGCCTCCCGGCCCCCACCAACAAACGGCAATGACGCGAGCGTAGGCCAGCACAGCCAGAGCCGTTGCCAGCAGCAAAACGGCCAGGAAGGGCCAGCCTGCCGCTGCTGCCGCGCTGTAGAGTCGCCAGTGAGCAGCGTAGCCCAGCGTTGGCGGCACACCCAAAACGGCCAGGCTTCCCACCAGGAAGCCGGCTCCTGAGAGAGGGTAGCGGGCGGCCAATCCCTTCATATCCAACCCCGGCGGTCCCTCGACTTCGACGGCGCTCAGGCTGGCAAAAAGCAGGGCTTTGGCCAGGGCATGGACGGTCGCCCCCAGCATAGCCCCGGTCAGCCCCCATTCACCGCCCAGGGTCAGGCCCAGCAGCAGAAAGCCCATATCCTCAATGGTGGAGAAAGCCAGCAGCCGCTTCAGATTACGTTGGGCCAGCATCAGCGCCGCTCCGCCCAACGCCGACAGCAAAGCCAGCCCCAGCCACAGCGTCGCCGGTTCAAACAACCAGGGCGCTGACTGGCGCAGCGTTAGCAACTCGCCAAAGGCAGCCACATCCACCACTGCTACCAGCAGGCCAATCACCGGGGCCGGGGTTGCCTCGGCGACCAACGGCAGCCACAGATAGAGAGGCACGAGGGCTAACTTCAGGGCAAAGCCGGTCAGCAGTAAGACCGCGACCAGAACGGGGGGAGCAGTATCTAGCATCAATAACCCAACGGTTGTAGTGACCATCGCCAGCAGCGCCGCCGCCAGGTAAACACGGCGCGTGTGTCGTTCAGCAGCCATCTGCCAGACCAGGATCAGAGTGGCCAGGGTTGCCCCTTCCAGCAGGAGCAGCCGGGCGAGTGGCTGGGTGAGGCCAAGTCCGATCAAGGCCAGCAGGCCGGCGCTCAACAATCCCGGTAGAATCCGCCGCGCCGGTGAAGTGGCTAGAGTCGCCAGGAGCAAGGCCAGCAAAGCCAGCCCGGTTCCGGCCAGCAGCGGCCAACTCCCGGCCTGGACGGTATGGCTCGTTAGGCCGGTCCTTCCGGTGGCACTCACTCCGGCCAGCGCCGCTAGAATTAAGCCCAGGGCCAGGATTGCCGGGATAGCATGGCGCTCCAGCCATTGGCTAACCTGCCCCAACCGCTCACAAACCCGCAGCACAGTTCGCCACAAGGTCAGATACAAACGGTCAACTTCGGTCCAGCGGTAAAAGGGGGCCAGGCCTTGCCGCACGATCAAAGAAAAATCGCTGGCCGGCAGGCGGGCCGGGCCGCTGAGAGGCTCGCCGCCGGTAAAAACGCCGCCGGCCGTACCGGCTGAGGTTGCCCCGACCAGCGTCCATTGGCGGCGCGGCTGGGCCAGCCAGAACACCAGCGCCGCCACTCCGGTCGCTACCAAAGCCATAATCAATCCGCCGGTAGCAAACCAACTGCCACTCCCCACCGTCAACCCCAGCCAGGAGACGCCGATCACCGGCGACGCTCCCAGGGCCGGCAAGAGCGGGTTGATGAGGTAATTCACTACAACCTGGGGTGCGATCCCCACTCCCAGGCTGCCCGCCGCCAGAATGGCTCCGCCAATCAACATAGGCCGGGACGACTCGTGAGCGTGGCTGGCGGGGAGACTCTCGTTGCCCAGAAAAACTCCACTGGTGGCCTTGAGGAAGGAGAAAGCCGTCAAGACACTGACCATCCAGGCCACCAAAGCCGGGACAGACTGGCCGGACTCCAGGGCAGCATTGTAAAGCAGCCATTTGCTGACAAAGCCGCTCAACAGTGGAACTCCGGCAATGCTGCCCGCCTGGATAAGCCACAAAAGCGTGGTCGTGGGCATGCGCGAAGCCAGTCCACCCAGGCGGTTCATATCCCTGGTTCCGGTAGCGTGCTGGACTGCCCCGGCGCACAAAAACAGTCCACCCTTGAACAGTCCGTGGTTCAGGCAATGCAGCAGCCCGGCGGCAATCCCCAGTGGTGTGCCCAGGCCCAGCCCCAGCACCATGTAGCCAATCTGGCTGACGGTATGAAAGGCCAGCAGCCGCTTCAAGTCGGACTGCACTACGGCGTAGAGCACGCCAATCAGCATCGTCAGCGTCCCTATCCAGATAACCAGCGTTTGCCACTCGACCGGCCACGATCCCAGGCTGTGCAGCCGGGCGATGAGATAAACCCCGGCTTTGACGTAGCAGGCGGCATGGAGCAGCGCGCTGACCGGGGTAGGCGCGGCCATGGCGTCAGGAATCCAGGTGTGCAGCGGGAACTGCACCGACTTGGCCAGCGCCGCCAGCAACGCCAGCAGGAAGAGGCCGGTGCTGAAGGCGGCGGCTACTTGCGGGTCGGTCCACAGGGCGCTGCCGGTGCGGGCATAGAGCAGCAAAATTGTCGCCAGCAGGCCGTAACCGGCCAGGTGAGTCATCACCAGCACCTTCCGCGCTCCGGCTGCGGCCTCCTGCTGCTGGTACCAAAAACCGACCAGCAAGAAAGAACACAGGCCGATCACCTCCCAGCTCAGGTAGAACAGGAAGAGATCAGCCGTGTAAACCAAGTGGATCAACCCGGCAATAAAGACCAACATCAAGGCGTAGAAACGAGTGGCGGCGGGGTCGCCGGCCATGTAGTCTACCGAGTAGAGCAGAATCGCTGCCCCAATACCCGCCGCCATCAAAGCAAACAGGAAGCTCAACCCGTCGACGTGGTAGACCAGGGCGGCCGGGCCATCCCAGGCCAAAAGGCGAGTCTCGATAACCTGGCCACGCCAGATAACCGGCCATATTGCCACGACTCCACCCAGGGCCAGCAAACAACTGGCGAAAGCCAGCCAGCCTTTGCCTCGTGGGGAGAGCAGCCGGGCTAATCCCAATTCCAGGATTAGCCCACCGAGCAACGCCCCTATGGGAAGCAAAACGAATGCTTCAGGCGACATAAGTATCTCCGCGTTAAACAACGTAACTGAATATACCTGTTAAGGATCGAATCTTACATTGTCCGTAGAGCGTAGAGTGTAGGGCGTAGAGCGAAAAACGCTGCCCGCTCTACGCTCCACGTCTTGCCAATGTAAGTTCTCAACCTCAATGGGTATAAATTGTGTTAAGCCGCCGCCTTCTCCGCCACCGGCAAGCCCAGGTTGACCCGTTTGTGGTTGATGTGCTGTTCGATCAGGTCAGCCGCCTTAAACGGATCGGCTTCGACGGCAAACTTGGCCCCGACTACACCTTCCGCACCTTCGGTTAACAATTGGGTCACGGCCGGGCCGCCTAACACCGGCGGGATAGTCCCCAGCACCGTGTAGATACCGCTGGCAACCACATAAGTACCGATACTGACCGCCTTCTCGCTCATCCACTCCGGCGCAGCGCCCGCTACCGGCAAGTCGCTGATGTCCACGCCCAGGGTGTTGGCGATGGCAGCGCAGGTGACCAGGATGCGGCTGATGTCCACGCAGGAACCCATGTGCAGAACCGGGGGCACACCCAACGCCTGGCACACGCTCTTCAACCCGTCGCCGGCCAGCTTCGCCGCTGCGGGCTGGAGCAATCCGGCTTTGGCGCAGGCGATGGCGTTGCAGCCGGTCGTTACGACCAGGATGTCGCGCCGGATCAACTCTTTGACCAGGTTGATATGGCCGTAATCGTGTTTGATCTTGGGGTTGTTACAGCCGACCACCCCGGCAATGCCCTTGATCGCCCCGCTCTTAACCGCGTCGAGCAAGGGGGTCAGGCTGCCGCCCAACGCGCCCAGAATCGCCTCCACGCTAAAACCGACCATCCCCTCGGTTTTCTCGTCGGGGATATTGACCTGGCCGGGCTTGCGGAAGCGGAAGTTCTCCACGGCGGTGCGGACAATCTCTCTGGCGATGTCCAGGGCGTGTTCTTCATGAAATTCGATGTGGGTGGCGTTGGGGAACTTGGCCTTGGGCGAGGTCGAGATGAGCTTGGTGTGGAAACAGCCGGCCACCGCCCCCAGGGAGGGGAAGATACACTGCACATCAACCACCATCGCTTCGACCGCCCCGGTGATGAGGGCCAATTCCTGCTGCAGAAAGTTACCGGCGATGGGGATGCCGTGGCGCATCAGGACTTCATTGCCCGTGCAGCAGATACCGGCCACGTTGATGCCTTTGGCCCCATACTTGGCCGCCAGGGCCAGCAGGTCCGGGTCTTGGGAAGCGGCCACAATCATATCCGACAGGGTTGGCTCATGGCCGTGAACGATGAGGTTGACCTCGTCCTGTTTGAGCACGCCCAGGTTGGACAGCGCCGTTTTCGGTTGGGGGGTACCGAAAAGCACATCGGACAATTCGGTGGCGATCATCGAGCCGCCCCAGCCATCGGCCAGGCTGGTGCGCAGACCCTGGAGAATAAGGTTGACCGGGTCGTTGTCCACACCTATGTGGGTGCGGTGCATCACCTCCACAATCTCCCGATCAATGCCTCGCGGGGCGATGCCCAACTGCTGCCACAGGGCCTGCCGCTTGGCCGGGGCGCGCTGCGCGAACAGGAGCGATCCCTCCTGCTTGCCAAACTCGGCATAGGCCGCGCGGGCCACCTCTTCCGCAATTTCGGCCATAGGCCGCCCGTCACCGGTCTCGATACCCAATTCAGCCGCCAGAGCTTTTAATTTGGTTTCATCTTTGATGGCGTAGCCGCCGGCCTTACCCTGGGCCGTCAACAGCAGGGTGTGGGCAATGTCGCGCCCGTGATCAGAGTGAGCCGCCGCGCCTGCGGCGATCATCCGCAGCAAGTTACGGGCGACGATGATGTCGGCGGTAGCTCCACACACCCCTTGCTTGGGGCCTTCCCCCTCAAAGGGGCTGATGCGGCACGGTCCCATGTTACAGTTGCGGCAGCACAGCCCCAATTCGCCGAAGCCGCATTGGGGCTGCATGGCCTCGAAACGATCCCAGGCGGTGGGAATGCCCTGCTTCTCAGCCTGGAGCAGCATGATCTGGGTCGCCGGGTCAATGCTCCTGGCCTGTATCTTATCAGGATATTTGCCATTACCTTTCATTGGTTGCACTCCTTATCTATTCAAATGGTCAATCGTTAAGGTTTGGGCTGGAGTTGTTTCTGGCTTTTTAGCGCCTCCAGAAACCGCTCGGCTGAGGCTTTCAGGGCCGTTTCCATCACTTCGCGCGGGGCGGCCAGCCGGAGCGCCTGGGTGGGACAGGCCTGGACACAGGCCGGGCCTTCGGCTCGATTCACGCACAGGTCACACTTAATCGCCGCCCGTTTGCTCTTGCCGTTCACCGGAACCGTACTGACATGAATCGCCCCGAAGGGGCAGACCATCGTACACAGCCCGCAGGCGATGCAGCGATTCGTATTGACGGCGGTGTAAGTTTCCGTGCGGAAGGTGGCCCCGGTCGGGCAAACCTTGACGCAAGGGGCGTCTTCACACTGGCGACACTGGGCCGGAAAGCTAACCTCGGCCACCTTAACCACCCGGTTACGCGGGGCGAGGGGTTCTCCGGCCAGGACAGCCCCAAAGAGCGTACCGGAACGGCTATGGGCGACTGCGCAGGCCAGTTCGCAGGTGTGGCAGCCCACGCACCGGTCGGGGTCTACCATAATAAACGGTCCGTGCAGTTCAGTCATGTGTTGTACCTCCTTCATCATTGAATTATGTGCTTGCTTGACTGGCGAATTTAATTCTGCCTACCAAATTTTGGATAAACGTAAGGTGAGGGGGATTTCGCCTCTGTGGGGTCGAAACTTGTCTGAGCGAAATCAAAGGATGACAGGCCTGAGTAGGTCCATTATATCAAATGATAAGCAGGAGAGATAAGCCCCCTGGAGGCGATTTTGAGGCAGCAGCGGGGGGATAAAGTTAGACCCAAATGGGGGGAGTTTTACCCCCCAAAGGTTGGCTGAGGGTAGCCTAAGGAAATTTGGGGTGATTCAAAAACTTTGAGTTTAGACTAATTCTACTGAAAACTCCGCACAACTCAGGTGACAGTCACTTTTGTCGAAAATTCAAGGTACATTTTGAAAAATATGCCGCATTTTTGCCCAATTTAAGTGACTGTCACCTGTTAAAATATTTCTGCGGAGTTTCCAGTAATTCTATATGGGTGTGTTTCATTTGAGTTGAAAATACCTCCGGAGTGCGGAATTTATTCCGCTTTTTAGAGGGAGCAGAATGAATTCTGCACTCCTTCAACCAATTTGAAACACACCCATTCTATATATGGTCCTCAATCTGGTTGAGCAAATCAAGCGGAGCATTGCCGCCGAGCTTGGCTTCCCGCTCTCTAATAGATAAATCGAGAGCGCTCGGAAACTCCCGGTGATACTTTTCCAGCGGCGCTCGCCCGGCGATAAAGTCGCCGGACTACACTACTGCGCCCGATGAATCGGGCTAAAGCCGGGTTTACCCGGCGCTGTTTCATAGCCCTGGCATTCATGCCGGGGCGAACCGGACAGGCGAAATAGTTTCCGAACGCTCTCAAATCATTTAAAATTCGTACATTCCGCTCGGCTTGGACTTCCTGCGGTCGCAAATCCAAGCCGCTTTCCAGGTCATGTCGCGGGATTTGTCAATCCCGCGAGAGCAATTTTGTATGACTTTTATTTGGTTTCTCTCTAAGGACATTCAGATTTTTATGGAGTTTGCGTAAGCGCGCCTTGAGTTCGACCATTAACCTCCTTCCTGTTTACCCCACAAATCTCTCAAAGTTTCCACCCCCACCGGCCTCGCCCCCAACTCAACCAGCCCCGCCGTAGCCTCATGCTCGAAGGTATACACCGGCTTACCCCAGGCGATAAACTCCCGGCACAACTGCTCGGTTTTGCCGCCGGGGGTAGCGTAGGCGATGAAAATCCACTCGGCCAGCGCGCCGACCAGGCGATTCCGCTGTTGGGCCATAACTGTTGTAGGCCGATGTTGGCTGGCGCTGAAAGGGGAAAGGAAAAGCAAACGACCCTGCGCCAGCGGCTCTCGCCATTCGGCCTGCAAGCGCAGCTTCGCCAGACTCCGGGCCGGGCAGAGGATGAGGGGATTACGCCCCCGCAGCAGAACGGTCAGGCCCTCTTTTTCGATGGGGGAGTGGAAGCTGCTGATGACCGGCATATTAGTCTGGCGCAACTGTTGGGCTAGATCGTGGCTCTTCAAGATTAAACTGCCGGGGCATTTGACGGAACAGAAGAAAGCCAGGGCCGGACGTTGTAACAGAGCGGCGTTGCCCAGCGCGGTCAGCACCTCCGGGGCGTGGTTTCCCAGGTGACACACCAACGCTGCCGGATAGAGGGGGTTATTGGGCGTCAGTTCAACAATAGTTCTTGACGAGTCCGGCCTCACGGTTGTTCTTCCTCTTCCGTTTCGTCGTACTCATCCTCCCCACCACGGTCGCCAAGTCCCATTCGATATTTGATATCGTAGGTTATGATAAAATCTAACTCCTCATCGGTGAAACCATAATGCTGTGCCAAGATGCGGTCGATTTTATCAATAATAGGCTTTGCTTCACGAGGTCTGAATTGCTCTAGTTGTATCTCACCAGTTTTGTGATGGCTAATTTTTATAAATTTGCTTGATGTATCTAAGGCTCGTTGTAATTGGGATGGCAAATCATAAAAATCAGCCTCATCAAGTGATGAAGGAATAGGAAAGGTTTTGTAATCTGAAGGGTTGAAATCCCGGCAGTTGGACCTAAATTTATAAAACAAAAATAAAATAAAAATTTTTAAACTAATTTTCAACAAATTAAACACGTTAAAAAACAACAA
>CAZUNT010000090.1:24044-27414 GCA_964622215.1 uncultured Caldilineaceae bacterium | reverse complement strand
GTTAAATTTAGGAGATCTACTTGAGTATTTCCAACACAAACGAAACTCAAATCCACCTCCTCGTCCAACAACTCTATGAAAGCGAAGGTTTAACCGCCGCCCTCACCGACGAAGCCGCCGCCCTGCTGCTTACCTGGGGCGAGCGGCAGCTCAATAACCTGGCCCATCTGCACCTGAGTCAGGCCGATCTGGAGAACGCCGCTTATGCCCTCCAACGGGCCATGCGTGCGGTCAACCGCTTGATCGAGCAGCGCGCCGACCTCTCCGACACCGAAATGGTTGAATATTTGCTTAAATTGATCGATCAAGTCATTATGCTGACCCTGATTGCTCAAAAACCCATTTTCCCGGAAGTTGACAATGACCAAAAAATCGCAGAATAGCTCCAAAAAACAAGGTTTATCCCCTTTCCTATCTATTTTTATCATCCTGGCGATATTGCTGGCCGGTTTGTTTCTCCTGGACCGGCTGGGGCTGGCCGAGGTTGATTGGCAAAAGCTGTTAAGCCAGGAGACACTGGACGAAGTCCTGGGTACTCCCGCCTCGACTCCCGCCCCCTCCGCTTCGGCCACCAGCCCCGCTACTGCTTCTGCCGCGACCGTACCCCCGCCGGCAGCCACTCGACTCCCCAGCGGTAATTGGTATAAACTCTATTTTTCCACACCCGGCTACCCAGACGATCCTGCTACCCGGCGCGAAACTATCATGACCGGCCTGATCGATGTCATCAATAGCGCCCAGCGCAGCCTGGACATCGCCATTTATGAATTAGACCTCGATCCCATCGGCGATGCTATCCTGGCGGCGCGCGAGCGGGGTGTTAGCGTCCGCTTAGTCACCGACAGCGACACCCTGGCCGAAGATGAGACTCTCATCCGCCTGAAAAAGGCGAAAGTCTCTATTGTGCCCGACGAGCGCAGGCCGATCATGCACAACAAGTTTGTGGTGGTGGATGGCCAGGCGGTCTGGACCGGCTCCTGGAACTTTACGGCCAACGACACCTATCGTAACAACAACAACGCCATCTATATCCAATCGCCCGAAGTTGCCCAAAATTATGCGGCTGAATTTGAAGAAATGTTCAGCCAAAAGAAATTCGGGCCAACCTCCCTATCCAAAACGGCCCATCCCCGGATTCAAATCGGTAAAACTATTGTCGAAACTTGTTTTGGCCCCGAAGATGGCTGCGCCAACCAACTCACCGTGCTCATTCGCCGCGCCCAAAAAAGTATTCGCTTTATGGCTTTTTCGTTTACCCACGCCGAGGTTGGCGAGGCTGTAATTGACCGGGCCAAAGCCGGGGTGATCGTCCAGGGCGTCTTTGAAACCCGCGGCTCGGAGACAGAGTCCAGCCAATTGCGGCGGATGAAGCGCCAAAAACTGGATGTCTGGCAAGACGGCAACCCTTACACCTTGCACCATAAGGTTTTTATCATTGACGACAACATCGTGGCCTTTGGCTCGTTCAACTTCACCGACAATGCCGACCAGTCCAACGACGAAAATATGCTCATCATTCAAAACCCGAATCTAGCCAATGAATTCCTGGCCGAGTTCAATCGAGTTTACGAACAGGCCAAAAACCCACCCAAGTAAACCCATTTACGATTTACGATTTATGATTTACGATTGGAAAGGGCAAAATCGTAAATCGTAAATCTGAAATCGTAAATAAAATTGAGGTTATGACAGGTAAAACCCGCACGGCCCATCTGATCCGCTCCACCGGCATTTTGATGGCTGCTTTTCTCGTCAACAAATTTTTGGCCATTGGGCGGCAGGTGGTCATCGCCCGTGCTTTTGGCACCGGCGGCGATTATGATGCCTTTATTGCTGCCTTTCGCCTGCCCGATATTCTCTTTACGCTCATCTCCGGCGGTGCGCTGGCCACAGCATTTATTCCCGTTCTCAGCGAGCGGCTCACCCACCGTCCCGCCGACGACCCCGACGGTTGGCGGCTGATCAGCGCCACCCTTAATACCATGCTAGGGGTGGTCGGCCTGGCCTCGGCCCTGGTGGCGATTCTGGCTTTGCCCCTGGTGGAATGGCTTATTGCTCCCGGTTTCCCCTCCGACACCCAACGGCTCACGGCCAATTTGATGCGGCTGGCGCTCCTTTCAACCATCATTTTCAGCGTCAGTGGCCTGGCCGGAGGGGTGCTCAATACCCGCCAACATTTTCTATTGCCGGCCATTGCCCCCATCATTTATAACCTGGGGCTTATCGCCGGGGCCATTTTTCTAGCCCCCAGCTTAGGCGTTTATGGCTTGATGTGGGGCGCTATCGGCGGCGCTGCCGGCCACCTGTTCATCCAGGTTCCCGGTCTGCTCCGTTATCACATGCGCTATGTCCCCTTCCTGGGCTGGCATGACCCTGGCCTGTTTCAAGTCATCAAACTGATGGGGCCGCGTATCCTGACCTTGGGCGTGATTCAGATCAATTTTATCGTTCTTTACAACCTGGCCTCCCGCTTGGGTGAGGGCAGCGTGTCCTCCCTGGATTACGGCTGGGATTTGATGCAGATGCCCCAAACCATTATTGGATCTGCCATCGGCATTGTGCTCTTTCCCACCATGTCCGAGTTGGCCGCGCAAGGCGATCTCAATGGGCTGCGGCGCACCGCCGCTCAGTCCCTGCGCATCATCCTGGCCCTATCGGTTCCGGCGATGGTTGGCCTGATCGTCCTGGGACGCCCCATTATTCAAGTGATGTTTGAGCGGGGCGAATTCGGTCCCGATTCGACGGCGGCGGTTTACCAATCATTGCAATTTTGGGCGGTGGCCCTGGTGGGGCATTGCGCCCTGGAAGTTGCCAACCGGCTTTTTTACGCCCAAAAAGATACTACCACCCCGCTCTTGGGCGCTCTCATCGGCATGCTGGTTAACCTGGCGCTGGCCATAGCCCTGTACCGGCGACTGGATGCGGGCGGCCTGGCTTTGGCCAATGGCGTAGCCGTAACAGTTGAAGTGCTGACCCTGCTGATTATTGCCCACCGGCGCATGGCCGGGGTTGAAGCGGGAGCTATTGGGCGCACCCTCCTGCGCACCCTGATCGCCGCCGCGATGATGGGGGGGACGGTGCTGGCTTTTACCTCGTTTGGGCCGGCTCTGCCGCCTCTCCTGGGCGCTGCCGCCGGCGGCGTATTGGGCTTGATCGTCTACCTGCTGGCCGGTTTCTATTTGGGCATTGAAGAAATCCGACTTATCCCTCGCCTGGCGAGCCGGTTATAACCCCATCCATTATCTGCGTTATAAAATTTTTGTGGTAAAATAAGGGTGGCTTTTGCAACAAAACTTCGTAATTTAGCCAAATCAGGCAGCAAAGTAGCCAGATTGGGCCTATCCATCTGACTACTGACTACTGACTACTG
>CAZUNT010000090.1:0-23944 GCA_964622215.1 uncultured Caldilineaceae bacterium | reverse complement strand
GCAGCAAAGTAGCCAGATTGGGCCTATCCATCTGACTACTGACTACTGACTACTGTCTACTTTTTTAGGAGGATACCATGCAAGCACCACCCGAAAAATTAGGCTCATTCTACCTGGGCGCCGAGTATGACCTCAAGGCCGGCCAGCGCCTGGAAAGTCCGGTCAACTACGATGCCCGGGATTTGACCACCCACGCCGTTTGTGTCGGCATGACCGGCAGCGGCAAAACCGGCTTATGTATCGGCCTGCTGGAAGAGGCGGCCCTGGATAAAGTGCCGACGATTCTGATTGACCCTAAAGGTGACATTACCAACCTCCTTCTTCAATTTCCCGAGCTGCGCCCTGACGATTTTATCCCCTGGGTCAACGCGGATGACGCCCGGCGCAAAGGCCAAACCGAGGCTGACTATGCCCAGGCGACCGCCGAGACCTGGCGCAAGGGCTTGGCCGATTGGGGTATTAGTCCTGAACGCATCCGCCTGCTGCACGACACAACCGAATATACCATCTACACCCCCGGCTCTGACGCGGGTATGCCGGTCAGTATTCTTGGCAGCCTGGCCGCGCCCGGCCTGGACTTCAACCAAAACGCCGAAGCCATTCGAGAACGGATCGGCGGCACCGTAGCGGCGCTGCTGGGCCTGGTAGGGCTTAACGCCGACCCGGTGCGCAGCCGCGAAGCAATTTTGCTCTCTAATATTTTTGAGTATTTTTGGAGCCAAAACCAGAGCCTCGACCTGCCCAAGCTGATCATGTCCATCCAGAATCCGCCGGTGCGTCAGCTCGGCGTCTTTGATGTGGATACCTTTTTCCCCCAACAGGACCGGTTTGGCCTGGCCATGACCTTCAATAACCTGGTGGCCTCGCCCAGCTTCCAATACTGGCTGAACGGCGATCCGCTGGATATTGACCGCCTGCTTTACAACCCGGACGGCAAACCTCGCCAGAATATTTTTTACATTGCTCATCTCTCCGACGAAGAGCGCATGTTCTTTATCACCCTACTCCTGGAAAATGTGGTCACCTGGATGCGCCGCCAGACAGGCACCACCAGCCTGCGCGCCCTGCTCTATTTTGACGAAATCTTCGGCTTCTTCCCGCCGACCGCCGAGCCGCCTTCCAAGCGTCCCCTGTTAACCTTGCTCAAACAGGCCCGCGCCTTTGGCCTGGGCTGCGTGTTGGTTACCCAGAACCCGGTCGATCTTGATTACAAGGGATTAACCAATGCCGGCACGTGGTTCATCGGCAAGCTGCAAGCCGAACGCGACAAAGCGCGCGTCCTGGAGGGATTAAAAGGGGCGATTGCCGCAGCGGGCGGCAGCAGCGACAAAATGGATTACGATGCCGTGCTAAGCCAGTTGGGTAACCGTGTCTTTTTGCTGCACAGCGTCCACGCCGACAAGCCGGTTGTCTTTCAAACCCGTTGGGCCATGAGTTACCTGCGTGGCCCGCTGACCAAACCGCAAGTGCAAAGCCTCATGCAGCCGCGCAAGCAAGCGGCTGTCCCCCCAAAAGTGGCGGCTGCCCCGGCCGCGCCGGTTGCGTCCGCCCCGGCAGCGGCTGCGCCAACCCCTGCCTCGCCCGGCCCGGCCGGTTTTATTTCGGTCCAGCCCACGCTCGACCCGGCGGTGCCCCAGCTCTTTTTGCCGGTCAGTGTCGGCGAACAGGCCGCTACCCGCCAGTTAGCCCAGGAGACCGGCCGCAGTCTGGAGGTCACCCAGACCCAGCTTGTTTACGAGCCGGCGATTCTGGGCGCAGCCAATATTCGCTACCTGGATCGCAAGCGCAAAATTGATTATCAGGTTGAAAAAATTATGCTGGTGCGAGCGCCGGAAGGCTCTCGAAGCATCGACTGGCAACAGGCCGAAATTTTACCGCTTGTTCTCAACGACTTACGGAATAGCCCGGAACGGGTGGCCGCGGCGCAAGGCCCCTTCTTTGCCCCCGCGCCCGAAGCTCTCAATAGTGCGGCAAAAGTCAAAAGCGTCACCAAAGACCTGGCCGACTGGTTATATTACAACAACCGTCTTAAGATCACGGCTCACCCTGAACTTGATTTGTACCAGCAGCCTGATGAGGATGAGCGGGCTTTTAAGATCCGCTTACAGCAGGCCGCCCGCGAGCGCCGTGATACCGAGGTAGATGCGTTGGAGAAAAAATACGAAGACCGGCTGGATCGCCTAAATGATAAGCTTAAAAAAGAGGAGCGAGACTTGGCCCAGACTCAAGCGGAGTACGAGGCCCGTAAACAACAGGAGATGGTCGGCGTCGGCGAGAGCGTTTTGGGCCTCTTTTTTGGCCGTCGCAAAGCTGGCACCGCCATTAGCAGCGCCATGAACAAACGACGCCAAACCAGTAAAGTGGGATCTGAACTGGAAGAAACGCAGGCCGAAGTGGCCGAACTCCAACAGGAAATTACCAAGTTGGAAGCCGAGCTCAAAGAAGCCACCGACGAGATCACCCGCACCTGGGATGAAGCTCTAGACAACTTAAAGAGCGAGGAGATAGCTCCTCAGCGCACCGATATCAAAATACGGCAGGTCGCCCTGGCCTGGCGGCCGGCCTGGCTGATTACCTACAGTAGCGCGGGTGGCAGTGATAGCGCCGCTATTGCTGCCTATTCGACTGCCGAAAGCTCGTAACCACGTAGTTACATTCCGGCCATGACAACATGGCCTGCTGGAATGCTCCAGCAGGCCATGTCTTTTATGAAGCTATCAGCACTTGTGAGGTTATTCCGAATAATTTAGCGCCGCCACCAGCTCATTCGGCCTGAATGGCTTGGGCAGAAACTTGTCGCATACTTTGCGAAAATCTGTAGTCCTGGAGTCGAAGGCGTTAGCGCAGCTCAAACCAATAACCCACATTGGGTTATCCAGTTGCTCTTGGCGCAGCGATTGCACCATGTCATATCCGTCCATCTTGGGCATCATCAAGTCGGTGATAATAAGGTCAGGTCGAATTTCTCGGGCTTTAAGTAGGCCCTCTTCGCCATTATGGGCGGTCAAAATTTGAGCTGAAGCCGGTACCGCGCGTTGAATGATCTGAAGCATGACCATGAGAATCAGAGGATCATCTTCGACCAGGAGAATCTTGGTATGATTTGCCATCTGGCTTGTTATTTCCTACCATGAAATTGCGGGTTGTATGATATTACACTATATCACAACCACGTTTGAATTCGGTTTGAAGGGCAGTAATTTGGTCCATCTTTCCTACTCAGGCTAAAATGACAGCGTGAAACCCAAACTCTTTTCTTTTCAACTCATTTTTATCCACCTGCTAACACTGGTCTTCACTGCCTGCGAATGGGTCGTTCAACCGCCGCCAACAGCTACCCCGTTACCAACCCCCACCCTGCCGCCCCTGGCTCTGGCCGTAGATGTGGAGGACGACGCCATCATCGTTTCCATCCCGACCGACCCACCCAGTTTTAATGCCTATCTCAACGATACCGGCTATGAAACCCTGGCGGGCGAATTGGTGTATGGCGCGCTGGCCGAAATCGGGCCGGATGGTAATTATTACCCTGAATTGGCGGTGGATTTGCCCACCCTGACCAACGGCGGTCTTAGCGAAGACGGGTTGACTGTTACCTGGCGGCTGCGCCCCGACGTGCATTGGAGCGATGGCACACCGTTTACCTCCGCCGACGTGCGCTATACCTGGCAATCTCTCCGTGATAGCGGCATCTGGGCGCCCGGCTTTGATTTAATTGAAGATGTCGAAACGACCGACCCGCAGACTGCCATCGTCCACTATCGCGAGTTTTATCCCAATTACCTCATCCAGTTTGGTGGCAACGGCACGGGCGTTTTCCCTGCCCACTACTGCGGTCCCACCGACCAGATGCTCTTCTGGGATTGTAATTTTGAGCCAATCAGTACCGGCCCCTTTGTCCTGGACCAATGGATTCGGGGGGTGCGTTTGACCTTTGCCCCTAACCCTGACTATTTTGTGCCTGACCGCCCGTTGGCCTCGCAGCTTGTTTTACAGATCCAATCTGATCCGGACTTTCGCGCTCGCAGCCTGGAACGGGGTAATGTTCACCTGGATTTGTGGCCTGAAGACCCGGCTTTAACCCGCCTGGAAGATGGCGATACGGTGCGTGTTTTTGCCACCCAGCCGCCCCGGTTTGTGCTGCGCCTGGTGCCTAATCTCAGCCTCTCCGGCAGCGCCGACCCTGACACGCCCCATCCGGCCCTGTCCGATGTTCGCGTGCGCGAAGCCATTCGTTACGCGGTTGATGTCAACCGGCTTAACGAGGAAGCCTTTGCCGGCCGGGCTATTCCGGTGGATACCGAGTTGTTTCAGTTTGGTTGCCAACTGCCCGCATACAACTTCAACCCCGGCGTGTCCAGCGCCTTGCTTGACGAAGCAGGTTGGCGTATGGTCAATCCCGAAGTGGACCCGGTTCGGACCTGTCAGGGTTGCGGTACAACCACAGATGGCGCCCATCTGGTCCTGAAAAGTTATATCTATGAAGAGTTTGGCGAGCCGTTAGTTACAGCTCACCGCCTGGTGGAAGAGATGCTGGCCGTAGTCGGTATCAAGCTGTATAGAGAGTTGGTTGAAGTGATCAAATTGTGGAATAACTGGGAGAACCAGGGCCTTGAATTGCGCGGCAACTTCGATTTGGATTTATGGGATGATGGTTATTACGGGGTTGACCCTACCCTCTACCTGACCGATTATTATGATCCCCGCACCATTCCAACTCGTGATAATCCGGTTGCCGGTCTTAATATCAGCCGCTACCGCAACCCAACTCTGACCGGCATTTTCGACGCCCTGCACAGCCCCCTGCCTAACAACCGCCGGCGTACCTTGCTGTGCGAGTTAGCCATTATTCTGCACCAGGATTTGCCCCAGATACCCTTGCTGGCTTTGCCGGACCGCTACGCTATCAATCTCAATCTGCAAGGTGTCCAGCCGCATATTTACGATACTGTCACCTGGAACGCAGCCGATTGGTCTTTAGCCCAATCACCGCAGGAGTAACCCACAGACTATGCTCGATAAAGCCAAAGCCTTGTTTCCAGAACTTGTTCGTCTCCGGCGCGATTTCCATCGCTACCCGGAATTAAGCTTTCAGGAAGTACGCACAGCCCGGGTCGTCTCTGAGACCTTACAAGAGATAGGGGGTATTACTATCCGTACCGGCGTTGGCAAAACCGGGGTCATCGGCGACCTGGGGACAGGTCAGGGACCCACTATCGCCATCCGGGCCGATATGGATGCTTTACCCATCCAGGAAGAAACCGGCGCTGAGTATGCCTCTGTCTACCCAGGGGTGATGCATGCGTGTGGTCATGACGCCCATACCGCCATTTTGCTGGGCATAGTTCATTTGTTGAAGAATTATTTGGCTCAGGCTGGTTTGCCGGGGAAGGTTCGCTTCATTTTCCAGCCCGCAGAAGAAAATACCGATGAAGAAAACGTCAGCGGCGCCCCTCGTATGATTGCTGATGGCGCCCTGGAAGGGGTAGACGCCGTTATTGCTCTGCATGTTGATACAACCTGCCCCTGCGGGGTCAACAATATTCAGGCGGGTTGGGCCTCGGCCGCCGTTGATACCTTTGAGGCCTGGCTTACCGCCAGCGGTGGTCATGGGGCTTATCCTCATTTGAGTACAGACCCCATCTGGATGCTGGCCCCCGTGCTGATGGCCTTGCACGGCATTGTGGCCCGCCGGATTGATCCAATGCATCCTGCTGTCGTCAGTTTGGGCCAAATCCATGCGGGTACGACCAGTAACGTGATTCCCAACGAAGTCTACCTGCATGGAACCCTGCGCAGTTTCGACGCGACCGTCCGTCAGCAGTTGATTGTTGAGGTTGAGCGCGCCCTGACTGTAACCCAACCCCTCGGCGGCGATTACCGGCTGACCATAGCCCCAGGTTACCCTGCCGGGTGGAACGATCCCACCGTCAGCGGCTGGTTAGCCCGTACCAGCGCCGATTTGCTAGGCCTAGAGTCGATCAAAGATGAGCAGTCGGGGATGGGGGCTGAGGATTTTGCCTACATGTCTCAGCACGTCCCCGGAGCGATGATCATGATCGGCGCGGCTCTGCCCGATGGTCTTGAGCGCAATCATCATACTAATATCTTTGATATTGACGAACGGGCGCTTGTTTACGGCGCGGCGATCTTAGCTGAAACAGCCCGGCGTTTTTTGGCCGGGGAAATCTCTTTACCAAGGATGTAATTATGGCTGGACAGACTCCTATTGATTTGACCAATCTTCTGTATACGTTGCTTTGGGTATTGGGGGGGGTATTGGTAGTGGCCATGCTGCTTTTGCTTTGGGCGATTTGGTCGGTGCGGCATATCAACCTGCCGCCCAACGCCGATTTTTTCACCACCCTGCGGGCGACTCCCTTTATCGTCGTGCTGGTGCTCGACCTGCTCGACTTCAGCCTCGATTTTTTATCCGCGCCCATCGCCTGGGTATTTTTGAGTTATCTTGGCCTGGCCCCCCTCCGTGTTGTGACCACCGTGGAAACGCTTATCCCCGGTACCCAGTTTCTACCTACAATGACCACGGCCTGGATCGTCGCCCGTTTTATGAAGCATGAGTAAGAATACCGTTTGGCAGTGCGTCTTTCCTTTGGTAAAATTCTCGCGCATTATTTCTAATAGGAGACAGATGTGGCAACACCTAGTGCGATTAAAACAAGTCATGTAATTGAAGTGACCGAGCAAACCTTTGCTGCCGAGGTCATCGAACGCTCCAAAACCACGCCCGTTGTAGTGGACTTCTGGGCGGCTTGGTGCGCACCATGCCGGATGTTAGGACCCATCCTGGAAAAATTAGCCGCCGAGTACAACGGCGCGTTTATTCTGGTCAAAGTAGACGTTGATCAAAACCAAGGCCTGGCTATGCGGTTCCGGGTGCAGGGTATCCCGGCGGTCAAAGCCTTTTACAACGGCAAAGTGGTGGGCGAGTTTACCGGCGCGTTGCCCGAACCTCAAGTGCGCAAATTCGTCGAGGGCTTGATTCCCTCTACCGCCGATATGCTGGCCAAACTCGGGTTTGAGTGGGAGATGAGCAATCAACTGCCCATAGCCGTACAAAATTATCAGGCCGCCCTGGCCGAAAAACCTGACCATTATCCGGCGATGGTGGGACTGGGCCGAACCCTGCTGCACTTGGGTCAAGTTGATGAAGCCTTATCCATGTTGAATAATATCCCCGCCGGTGTCCCCGAACGGCCTGCCGCCGAGGCCATCTTGGCTACAGCGCAGTTTCAGCGCCACGCCGCCGGGCGCACCGAAGCCGAACTGCGGGCTAAAATCGAAGCTAACCCCGGTGATGTGGTCGGCCGCTACGCCCTGGCCTGCCTGCTGGCCGCCGAGCAGCGTTTTATTGAGGCCCTGGACGAATTTTTGGAGGTCGTTCGCCGCGACCGTAAGTACGACGACGGCGGCGCGCGTAAAGCCATGCTGGCTATCTTCACCATCCTCGGCGAAGACCAACAGCTCACCCGCACCTACCGGCAAAAATTAGCCAACGTACTGTTCTAAAAATGACCGCCGACGGCAGACCATAGACGGCCAAAGATAATATCTTTCGGCGGTCCCCCAAGGGGAGGCGCTCTCGTCGGTCTGCCGTCGGCGGTCTATTAGTTAGAAATCCTTCACAGCCGGAATAACTTCGCGGCCAATCACCTCCAGCGGCGTAATTTCGTAATCATTGGCTAAACTGAAGATAAATTGCTGAATACCTATATTGGCCAGAGAACGGCAGGTGTCGATGAGTTGTGAGACCGACATGCCACCCGACCCCAGATGAACCTGCCCTAGGGCCGTGCGTTCGATCTCGTCGTAAGGACGGCCTATCTTCTCGCAGTGACGTTTCAGCACGTCTAGCTTTCTGGCTAGTTCCTCATTACCTATAAACGCAAACAGATTACAGGCGTCGCCGTATTGAGCCACCAGGCGCAACGTTTTCTGTTCGCCTGTGCCGCCAATCAGAATCGGGGGATGGGGTTTGGTCAGTGGCATAGGATTGTTGATCGGCTCCACCATGTGATAATGTTGGCCCTGGTACGGCTTGACCTCACCTGACCAGATTTGCCGGACAATCTGTAACGTCTCCTCCAGGCGCTCGAAACGCTCCTTTAGCGGCGGGAAGGGCAGCCCCAGGCCAGCGGCCTCCCGTTCGTACCAAGCCGCGCCAATGCCCAGATTGGCCCGACCCCCTGATAACACATCCAACGTCGAAACAGTTTTTATCAGATGCCCTGGGTGGCGATACGCGACACTCGTTACCATTGCACCCAGGCGAGCGCGCTTAGTAACTGCGGCCATGTAACTAAGGGCCGTGTAACTTTCCAGCATCGGGTCTTGGGGGAAAAGACCCATCTGGGCCATATCCATCTGGAAAAAGTGATCCATGACCCAAATACTGTCAAAACCAGACTCATCGGCTGTTCTGGCAATCTCCGCCAACTTCTGTCCCAGGTTCTCCGGGCTACCCGGCCACTTAAAACTGATAATCTGCAAGCCAATTTTCATGAGTTAACTCCTTTATAAGTTGATTATCGTAGAGACGACCGGCCCGGTTGTCTCTACGCCGGTGGGGTTCAACGCTTTAGTAGTTTGAAGGCAATATCCGGGCCATAGTCCCTGGCAGAAGCCAGTTGCATCCACAAGATCGCCAGAGGTTCAAGCAGCCGGGCGTTGGTTAAGGGGCCGCAATCCACCGGCTCAAAGCCGATATCCCGGCTCAACCGGGCGACCACGGCTTTGGCCTGGGCATCATCTCCGCAAAAGAACGAACTGGCCTTGTCCTCGCCAAATTGAGGCCGGGCCAGGTTTTCAAAGTAGATCGAGTTGAACGCTTTGACCACTTTGGCCCCAGGTGCTTGGCGGGCGACTTCCTCCGCCGCCGAAGTCGTCAAATAATCCAGGGCCAGTTGAGGGCCGGCCTCGGAGGGTTTGACGGCATTCGTTATATCAACCAGAATTTTGCCGGCCAATGAACCGAGGGTCTTGAGCGTTGCCTCAGCCGCCAGCCAGGGCACAGCCAATAAGATGACCTCGCCAAAGGCCACCGCCTCAGCCAGCGTGCCACCCTTCGCATTAGGCCCAACACTTTCCGCCAACGCTCTGGCTTTCTGAGCCTCCCGAGAACCAAAAAACACCTGATGCCCCTGGGCAACCCAGAGTTTGCCCAGATTACCGGCCATTCTACCCGTACCAAGTACGCCAATTTTGAGTGGCAGAGTATCCATTTTTTTCTTTCCTTTCTAAAGTAAACATATTTGTATGCACAACCAAATAAATAACTAAAAAATTTATGCCTCCAACTTACGGCAGGCCTGATCGATCAACTCAGTTAACTGCCGGCTATCCTCTTCACCTAACAATTCGCTGTAACGCTCGAATAGATTATGCCAGGCCCGGCCAATGGTTTCTTGCATTTGCCGCCCTTTTTCGGTGGGATAAATTGTAGAAATTTTTCCTTCCATTCGTCTTTCCAGGTAATCCCGGTAGGCTAGATAATCGATAAAGCGGGTCACGGTCGAGGGGGTAAGATACAGTTGGCGGGATAACTCTTTTTGGTTGATGCCTGGATGGGTATTAACCAGCATTAACAACAAGGCGTGCGAAGGCGACATCTTGGTGATTCTAAATTCCTCGTCCGCTACCCGGCCGATAATCCGGGCGAGAGAATTAGCGGTAAAATATAAACAATTGCACAGTAATAGGGAAGGCTCTTTGGGCATGAACAATCTCTTTGATGATTGTACATACAACTATAGCATCCTATTCGAAAGTTGTCAATTTCTTTGGCAGATTAGTATTTCTCCCTTGCCCAGTCCGGAAGTATCCCCCGTGAAGCGCTGATATGGACCGTCCCAACCGTGCTCAGGGATCGACGCCTCCAACTTCTGGAGGCGTTTTAAGTAGAGTCGTAGAAACGTTGGCTCGTAGGTGCAGGCATAGATGAAGGTCGGCAAAAGCGGGAGCGACTCAAAGGCGACGATCGTGCCCCTGGACATCCAGGCGCCGGCCCGGAGGCCCACCTTGCCGAACAAAACCAGCGTGCCCCCTTTCATCTGTAACCCGGCGAAATCTCCCACACGCCCCTGGATGCTGATGAGGCCCCGCCGCATGCGCATCCCAACCTCGATCCCCGCTGCGCCATCGATCAGAATCTCGCCGCCTTGCATGCCGGCGTTGCTTCCGCGATAGGCCGCGCCGACCTGCCCGCCGGCCTGCCCATGGATGCGAATCAGACCGCCGGACATCTCCGCGCCAAGCCAATCCCCGGTGTTCCCATAGACGGTGATCGCCCCGCCGGTCATATAGGCGCCCAGATGCATCCCCCCATTCCCACGGATCACAATGCTGCCCTGGGTCATACCGCGGCCGATCCACTTGACCCGCGTGAGATCCCCATGCAGTTCCAGGCAGGCGCTTTTTTCGCCCTCCACCTCAAAAAAATCCCCCAGGCTGCATGGCCGTTTGCCCAGGAAAACCGGCAGCTTCAGGATTGCCTCATGCGTCAATCCGCCGATGACATCGGGCGAGAGCGTCTCGGCTTCCAGCGGGGTTGCCAACTCCTCCTTGAGCTTCAAGGTTACTGTGTTCATTTTGCTGCGACCTCACTCGTAGTTCTGCCAGCCATCCGTCGCACCGGACCTAGGGTCATCTTATTCGCTGTTGTACCGTTTCCATTGGAAACCCTGGCCGCTACCGCCGCCTGAATCCGTCGCAGCACCTCCTCATCGGTCGGGTAGGGCGACTGCAGCGCCGGCCGGAGTTGTAAGGGGACGTCGTCCATCCGGTAGACCGTCCCCGGGGCGCTAATGCCGGTCGCGGCAGTAGTAATGTGGACACGGGCGAGGCGGCTGGTATGCGAAACCTTCGGGTCCAGCACAATCGTAGGCACGCGAGCGAGGTGATCGATCGCCGGTCCTGGCATCGTCGCCCCGGGATCCGCGCCCAGCACTAATACAGCATCGACGTCGCCCCGGGTCAGCACATCAACGGTAGTGAATTCGCCAGGATTGTAGCGTGGATAGCCTCGGCTGAAGTCGATCCCAAATGGAAATCCGGTCATCCACCCCATAACCGCATCAGCCCCGGTCACATTCCCATGACCACGCAGTGGCATTGCTACGAAATGGGTGAACTCATTCATCTCCGCCCCCAGTGTCAAGATTGCCGATGAATTCATGTGCTTGCCACGGGTCATCGTCAGACCCATTCCGAAGAACATTGCCCCAAAGCGGGCGCGCTTCATACGATCCACCAGGTCTTGGAGCTGTTCCAGGGTGAGTCCCGTCTCCTCCAGGCGATCCTGGTTAACGCGATGGCCCTTAATCAGGGCACGTAGGGCCGTCAGGACCTCAAAATCCTTGCCCGGCCGGATTTGCAGAAAGATATCAGCGGCGCGCGCGCTGGGTGTACGGCGGATGTCAACTAACACCATCGTCCGCCCCTTGCGGCCGTTGGGCACATGCAGCCCCTTTGGAGTCAACGAGTAGCGGCTAAAGTGTCGAGGGTGGCACTCGGCCGGATTCGCTCCCCAAAAAATGACTAGGTCGGCCCGATTCTTCACTTCGCCGAGTGTAGCGATGGACTTGCCTCCCAACTGGGCGGCTATTTCAGTGGGGCCGTGTCAAAGCGAGGAATGGCTGTCGATCACCCCGCCAAGCCGTTCCGCCAGCGTCACCGCCTCGCGCTGGGTTTCGCAGGTCACATTGCTGAGGCCATAGATCAGCGGGTGATTAGCGCGGACGAGGAAATCCGCGGCGGCCTCCACGGCCGCTTCCAACGTGGCCGGCTGCCCATCGACAAGCGCCGGCGGATAGAGGGTTTCGGCGGTATGGTTGGTGAACCAGGAATCACCCAAGCTGCAGGCACGTTTGGTCTTGACGATACAATCCCCCTCGGTATGCAGCTCGATATCATCACAGACGCAGCCACAGAACGTACATATCGCATTGGCGACGATAGCCATTGCTCGGAACCTCCTTCGATTAATTATTAATTGATCGATTTCACTCAGCGCCCGCACGGGGCGGAGTTTTGAAGGCTCACCCCAACACCCCGCCGCGCCAACTGCCCCGGATGCGATGCGGCAGCCACAGATCGTCCTCAAGCGGCTCCCACGCCAAAATCTCGTCATCCTGAGGCGGCGGATACGGCTCTCGGCGAGGCCGTTCCGTTTGGCTCTGTTTATGGTTCGAAGCTCGTGGTGTCTCCATAGTTGCCATGCTCCTTTCCTTATGCCTCGGCTTGACCGCTTGGCGGCAGGTCCGCCACCGGCTCGATCTCGACCTCCCAACCTTTCTGGCTGGGCATCCCCGTACCATCGGTCTCTCCGCCCATCATCTGTGAGGTTGGCGGCCCATACGGGGCAAAAACCATCCCAGGCGGAAGATCACCCTCCGCGCACTGAAATATCGCCTCCCCCCATTCGGTGCGCACGCGGACCGGCATGCCGGGAGCAAGCCCCAACTGAGCCATGTCCTGTGGATTCATCTGCAAGGTGCTCACCATGGCTCGGTACTCGGCCTTGTCTTTCCCGATGTTGACTTGCTGGCCCTGCTTGGTTGTCCGCCCAGCAATAAACACACAACTTATGCGATTCTCAGACATAAGGTAATTGATTTAGCCCCCTTTTGATATATCGCCCTGAGCAAAGCGTTATGCTGGCTCAGTATAACGCAGAGCAAAAATTTTTGCAAAATCAGGTTAACTAAGCCTCATACCCCCCCATATTTTTCTTCACGAAACGTTGATATAAATCCATCACGAGTGTGAAACAAAAACCGAAACCACATTAACGGTGTTCTATCTCAACGGCAAATAACCTATTCGGCCTTCCCATTCACCCTCAAAGCTACATTCGGCTAATAACAAAAGGTCTTCAATAGCTACCCCAGTGGGGACAGAACGACTTACTTCAAATACTCCAGGCATTAGCCGGCCGGCTTCAATACGTTCAAAGGCATATCGGGTAATAGTGGTCACATCATGGGTGATTAGAATACGCCCTTCTTTAGCCGCCCATTCTAGTACTGTTGGATCATCCGCACGGGAAAGGCCAACATCTTGAACACGAACAATCTCCAAATCGGGTTTACGGCGCAGTAACCCCCTGACGATATTGTTATTAAAATTTTCATCAGCAGCTAATCGAAGCATCTCTCAGCGCTTCTGTTTGGCTTGTCGAGCCAGCAGGCGATCACGTATCCCATGTGGGTCAAAGCGGGTTTCATTTTGCTGGCGAACTGTATTAGCTAACCGTTGTCGCTGACGTAAGTAAGCTTCAACTTCTGTTTGATGACGCAAATAGTAGCTAATCACAGCATAAACATCGGCCAGGGCGAGCGTGGGGTACTGGGATACAATTTCTTCAGCCGTTGCTCCCTCTTTGAAAGCAACTACCACCGTATCCAGCGTTACCCGAGTGCTACCAACACGGATAACACCGTCAGTATCTTTTTCGAGGGGAATAGGTTCATTGACAAGTGCTAAACTCATAAAAACCTCTACTGTATGTGATTATCCACTTGCGTTTGCCATTCTGCACTGCATAGTACAACATCCCTAGAGAGCGTAACAGACTATCCTCAGTACTCTCACCAGGAGTCTCAATATTTATAAGTGGAAATGTCGTAACATTGAAGATCTCGTTTAATTTCACAATTCACCCACAATTCAAGTATACAAGTAGAGTTGTATAAATCGCAAGTTTTTCCTCTCGTCTCAGGTACTCCTACTTAATCGTAACTACTCAGTCCTATCCCCACGACCGCCGATGGCAGACCGCCGACCGCCATAATTCGCCTTGTACGCTGTCTTTTCGGCGGTCTGCGGTCGACGGTCGGCGGTCAGGGTTGCTGAGACATAGGGTCGGCTGAGTAGTTACACTTAATCTTCATAAACCCCACCAACTCCGCCGCCTTCAGCATCACCCGAATCGGATTATAGTCAGAGTCCACAACCGGGACAAAATGATCCATTACCCCAGGCGAATACGCGGGTTGAAGTAAGCATAAAGAAGATCGGCCGCCAGGTTAGAGAGGGAAAAACCAAGTACGGTGACGAGCGTAATAGCCTGCAGCAAGGGCAAATCCCGGCGGTCGATGGCGAAAGTCAGTAAACGGCCCAGGCCGGGGTAATTAAAAACATTTTCCACCACAATCAAGCCGCTGATCAGCCAGCCAAAACTGATGGCCAGAATGGTGATGGTCGGCAACAAAGCATTACGCAGCACGTGTTTGACAATGACGGTGCGGCGCGCCAGGCCCTTCAGGGTAGCCGTGCGGACATAAGACTGTTTTAACTCCTCCACCACGCCGGCCCGGGTCAGCCGGGCTACATAAGCCAGCAAAACGAGGGTGGCCGTCAGGGCGGGTAAAACTAACTGGGGTAGGGCTTCGAAAAAGTCCAGGCCGGGTTTAATGGAAGAATTGGCCGGAAAGAGATGAAGTTGGAAGGCTAAGAATTGGATTAATAACAGGCCGGTCACAAATTCGGGCAGCCCCACCACGGAGAGAGAAGCAATGCTAATCACATTATCAATGGCTTTGTTTTCGTTCAGACCGGCAACTACACCCAGGGCTACCGACACAGGCACAGCGATGACCATCGTCAACGCGGCCAACATCAGCGAATTGCCCAGACGCTCTAACACCAAGGGGCGAATAGCCGAGCCGGTACTGAAAGATTCGCCCCAATCCCCGCTCACAAACCGTCCCAACCAGGTTAGGTATTGCACAAGCAAGGGTTTGTCTAAGCCCAACTGCTGGCGCAACTGCACTAACGCCGTTTCGCCGGCTTCCCGCCCCAGGATCACCCGGGCTACATCACCGGGTAACCATTGGGTGATCACGAAAATAATGATAGATGTTAGCAGTACGGTTAAGAGCAAAAATCCGGCCCGGCGCAGAATATATCTAAACATAATCTTGCCTTCTGAAAAAGTTAAGACTCATCCCTGTGCATAGAAAACGCTTGTTTCTGCATTTGTCGCAGCTCGGCCAGGGGGATGTGGCAATAAATCCGATGACCTTGGTCACCTTCTTGCCAGGGTGGTTCCTTATTGACGCAGATATCGCCCAAAAAACGGGGGCAGCGCGTGTGGAAACGACACCCACTGGGCACATCGGCCGGGCTGGGAATATCACCTTCTAAGCGGACCTGTTCTTGTTCAGCCTCAGGGTCCAGCAACGGATACGCTGAAAGTAATGCTTCCGTATAGGGATGGTAAGGAGGGGCCAAAATATCTTTGGTCCGGCCCACCTCCATCAAATGGCCCAGATAAATCACGGCGATCTCATCGGCCAGGTAACTCACCACGGCCAGGTCGTGGGAGATAAAAAGGTAAGCATTATGGTGTTCTCGCTGTAAGTCATTCAGCATATTCAAGATGGAGGCCTGAACCGACATATCCAGCGCCGAAACCGCCTCGTCAAAGAGCAGCAGTTTGGGGTTAGAGGCAAAGGCCCGGGCCATGGCAATGCGCTGTTTTTCGCCCCCACTGAGTTGATGAGGCAGGCGCTCGGCATAAGTGGAGCTTAACTTCACTACGGCCAGCAAGTCGGCCACGCCGGCGTCGGCCTTGGCCGGTGAGTAACCGGCTAAACGGATCAAGGGGCGGCGCAGCGTTTCGGCGACGGTTAGATAGGGGTTTAAAGCCTCTTCTGGATTCTGGAAGACAATTTGTAGTTGGCACAGAATCTCATCATCCCGCTGCGACAGGCGGGGGGCCAGGGGGAGGTTAAGCAAAGTGATCTCGCCCCGGCTGCGTTTAACCAGGCCCATCACACAGCGAGCCAGGGTGGTTTTGCCGCTCCCGCTTTCGCCCACCAACCCCAGGGTTTTACCCTGCCGCACCTGTAAGTCAACGCCGTCCACAGCCCGCACTTGTCGAGGCGGCTGGCCGGTTACTATCTGGCCCAACGAGCGCCGGATAGTATACCGTTTTTCCAGGTCAACCACATTCAGTACCACCGGGGACTCTTCAAATGACAAACCCCAGGCGGCGCCGGTCCCCTCCTCAACCTGGGTGGGGGGAGAGAGGTTGACAGCGCCGGCCAAAATCTCCGGCCAGCGGTGGCAGCGCACCTGGCGGCCTGGCAGCGGCGACTCCAACCGGGGACGTTCCTGCTCGCAGCGGGCCACCGCCAGAGGGCAGCGAGGCGCAAAGACACAACCCGGCGGCAGGTTACGCAACTGAGGAATTTGGCCGGGAATGGGCTGCAAGGGCGCATCATATTTGTTCTGGGCCAGGCGAGGTACGCTGTTTAACAAGCCTTGAGTATAGGGATGTAACGGCCGCTCGTAGAGATCGGTTACGGCGGCGTCTTCCACCAGTTCACCGGCATAAAGCACGGCCACCCGGTCGCAAATGTGGGCCACCACCCCCAGGCTGTGCGAAACGTACAATACGGCCGTGTCGCGTGTCCGAATCAAATCTTTAAATAAGTCTAAAATGGCAACTTCGGTGGTTACATCCAGGTTGGTGGTTGGCTCGTCTAGCACCAGCAAGGCCGGCTCGCTGCTCAAAGCCATAGCAATCATTACCCGCTGCTGCATACCTCCGCTGAGTTGATGGGGATAACTCTGCGCTATCCGCTCCGGGTCGGCCAACCGTACCATCTTCAGAAGTTCAAGCGCTTGCTGGTAAGCCTGTCGCCGGGTCAGCATTTCAGGCAGGGTTTCGGCCAGTTGATCGCCAATACGCAAGGAAGGGTTGAGAGACGAGAGGGGGTTCTGAGGAACTAATTTGACCAGTTGACGCCACACCTGGCGCATCTCAGCTTCGGTCAAGGTCAGCAGGTTTCGCCCGGCCAACTCAATAGCGCCTTGGCGGACAGCGCCATTGTCGCTCAGATAACGCATAATGGCCATAGCCAGGGTGGATTTACCGGACCCACTCTCACCCACTAACCCATAAGATTGTCCGGCCTCAATTCGCAAATTAACATCCCGCACTGCATCTAACCAACTTCCACCCTGGCGATAGGAAATAGTCAGGTTATTGATTTGCAGCACAGGCGAAAGAGGAGGTTGGGTCATAAAAGTTAAATTCTATTTTGTAAGGCCCGCTTTAAGCCATCGGCCATAAGATTGACGCCAATCACCAGCAAAGAAATAGCTCCCACCGGGAAATAAAAAGCCCACGGGGTTAGAGAGACATAATTGCGAGCCTCATTCACCATAAGACCCCAGTCGGGGCTGGGAGGCTGCACCCCCACCCCTAAAAAGCCCAAAGAGGCGACTAAAAAGATGGCATAAGAGAAGCGTAAAGCCGCCTCCACCGCTAAAGCCGGTAAAACTGAAGGCAAAATCTCATGGAAAAGGATGTAAAAAGTTGTTTCACCCCGAACTTGAGCCGCTTCCACAAAGCCTTTGGGTTTAACCGCCAGAACGACACTGCGCACGACGCGGGCGACAATCGGGGTATAGACCGCGCTAATCACAATCAACACACTGTTGCGTGAAGGCCCTATCGTACCTAACAGAAGTAAGGCTAACAGCAAGGCCGGCATGGCCAGTAAGCTGTCGAAGAGGCGGAACAATATCTCATCGAATAGCCCCCCTCGATAACCACTGACCAGGCCAAAAACTGTGCCAATCCCTACGGCCAGGAGAGCGCCCAGGCCGGCCAGTCCCAAGATATCTCGCGTGCCCAAGACCACCCGGCTAAAGACATCTCGGCCCAACCGGTCGGTCCCGAAGAAATGTAACGGTGAGGGCGGCTGGCGCGACTCAGTGGCGATTTGTTCAGTAGCCGCATAGGATACCAGCATCGGTCCCAAGAGGGCCACAATGATAAAAAACATAACAATTGTGGTCCCCAAGGCTGAGGCCGGCTGTCCATAAAGCACCGCCGGCAGGCGCAGCCAGCGAGACCGGCCGCGGGCTGAGGTATCGCCTGCAACAGGCCTAGAGATTGGGACGAGTCCCTCTTTGCTACGGTTGAGTGCCACAACAGACTCCAAGATACTACTTGGAACGAATCATGGCCAGATCGGTCCGGCCGGCAAAAGGTTTCAACTGGAAACCATCAAAATTCTTGTTGATCGCTCCTAGTTGGGCAAAGAAGTAGGGGATAATAACCGGTCCTCGTTCGATGAGAATTTGCTGAATCTTATGATAGGCGTCGATCCGTTCGGCTTCGTTAAGGGTAGACCCGGCTAAAGCCGCCAATTTATCAAACTCCGGATCACTGAAACGAGATTCGTTCCACTCAGCGCCGCTTATGAGCATCAAATCCAGATAGGTCTGGGGAGTGGGCCGAGAGCCCCAGCCGGTAATCCCCAAGTCTACCTCCAGCCAGCCATTATCGCCGTAGTAGACGCTCTCCGGCTCTACGATCACATTAACCTCAATACCGGCTTCGGCCCACTGCTCTTTTAAAACTACGGCCAGATCCGGGCGGTCGCCGCTATCAGGCACATGCAGATCCAGTTTGAGGCCGTCGGGGTAGCCGGCCTCGACCAGCAAAGCTTTGGCCGCCTGCGGGTCTCTGGCGGGCAGCGGAGGCTGTTCGGTGTAATAATTTTTGAAAACCGGTCCAATGGGGCTGTCTCGGCCTACCGCCCCCAGGCCCAGGCTAACATTATCAAAAATAGCCTGGCGGTCTGTGGCCAGCTTAAGCGCCTGGATCACCTGGGGGTTATTACCCGGCGCTCGATCTGAACGCAAACGAACCAGGTCGAAACCATTGGTCGGGATGGCCACCGTATTCAGGTTGGCGTCCTCTTTTAAGGTCAAAAAGAGGGGGGTTGGCATCCGCATCACCAGGTCAACCTGACCGCTGCGGAGGGCGTCAACGCTGGCGGCCTGATCGCTGAAAAGAATAAACTCCAACGTGGCTACGCCCGGTTTTCCGGCTATGAAGTAATTTTCGTTGGCGGCCAACTCCATTCGATTCTCCGGGCTGTAGTCAGTAACCCGGAAGGGGCCGCTGCCGTTAAACTTGGTGGCGGCATCGATCGTGTTAGCCTTTAAGATCAGGGCGTGGTTGTCGCTAAGATCATACAAAAAGAACGGGTTAGTCTTTTTGAGCTTAAAAATCACCTCCTGGTCGCCATTGGCGGTGATGCTCTCAATATTGCTATACAGATCATTTGTCGGCAGTTCCAGGGCGGGGTCCCGCAGCCGGTCAAAGGTCCAAACAACATCGGCGGCGGTTAAAGAGCTGCCGTCATGAAAAGTGACCGGCGAGGCCAGGGTAAAGGTATAAGTCAAGCCATCACCGCTGACGACCCATTGGGTGGCCAGGCGAGGCCGAATGTTATTGTCGGGGTCAACATCTACCAGGTAATCATAAACGGCATTGAGAATAGCAATTTCGCTGTCCGATGAAGCAAAAGCCGGGTCTAATTGAACAGGTATATCCATCCCAACGCGCAGCGTTCCGGCCGGCTTACCCCCGGGAGCAACTCCGCCGCCCGCGTATTCGGCGAGCAGTTGGGCCGCCTCTGCCGCGTCGGGAATCCACAACTTTTGCCCCACCTCAACCACATCGGGGTTTTGAATGGCCGTAAAGCTGTTATCTTCGGCCGCTTTTTTATTGGTAGCCAGCCAGATGGCCGGCCAGCTAAAAACATCTCCATAAAACTTGTCGGCCAGCTTACTCAACCAATCGTCGGCCTGAATGGTATACGGTTGCCCGCCATCTTGGGGCAAAGGAGCGGCGGCATTAGCGCCGCCGGTTATCAGGGTAAAAACCAACAAAGCCAACAGGATACTTAACTTTTGGTGGTCAGACATAATGTTCCTCCTTGTATCAGTTAAATATTTTGAGCCAAAATTGAGGACAAAAATGATAAAACAAGTCATCATTTTCAGTTTTACCCAATTAAGGAGATGCTGTTTTGAGAAAAAGGGGATTACTACAGAAAAACAAAAAGCTCAGAAAGCATTTTTGCTTAAATACCGGCTAACGTCATTGTCCCCCAGGGGTTATCGGTATTAATTAATGGATGGCGAGAATGATTTAGGTACAGCAACGAAAACCGGACAGGGTAACTCAACGGGATTAATCATACCATATCTTGACCTATATGCCAAACGGATCAAAAAATACCCCTTATTGAATTTCCCAAACGTCTTGAACGTGCCGGTTAACCGCCAGGACAATTTGGCCGTTGGCCACCAATTGGCGAATCGCCTCAATAAAGGGGTACATGACCGCGTCTCGCTCCAAAAACGGCGCCCGCTCGCGGATCAAATTGTAAGCAGGTTGGGTGCCACGTCCCAGTTTAGCCGTCTCCCCCAACTTTTTCTTACGGAAATCAATTCCCTGCGCCGCCGCCATCAATTCGATGGCCAGGATATACTCCACGTTATCGACGATTTGGCGGGTTTGCAGCGCCGCCGTCACCCCCATACTAACGTGGTCCTCGACATTGGCCGAGGTGGGGATAGTATCAACGCTGGCCGGGTGCGCCAGCACTTTGTTTTCGGTCGCCAGAGCCGCGGCCGTATACTGGGTAATCATAAAGCCGGAGTTAAGGCCGCCATGTTCCGTTAGAAAGGCCGGCAGGGTTTGGGCATTACTGGCCTCGTCGGTCAGGCGCATAATCCGCCGCTCGGAGATATTGCCCATTTCGGCGATGGCCATCCCCAGGTAATCCATGGCAATAGCGAGCGGCTCGCCATGGAAATTGCCGCCAGACAAAACTGTGATTTCTTCGGTAGCCTCGTCAATAAAAATCAACGGGTTATCGGTGACAGAGTTGAGTTCTATTTCAATCACCCACCAGGCGTAGGCAATGGCGTCCCGCACCGCCCCATGTACCTGGGGGATGCAGCGCAGGGTATAAGCATCCTGCACATTGGTAGGGTCGTGATGGCGGGTAAAATCGCTGCCGGCCAAAACCGCCCGTAGATAGTTGGCGCAGTTCAACTGGCGCGGGTAGGGCCGTAGTTGGTGAATCCGATCGTCAAAGGCCAGAACTGTGCCGTGCAGCGCTTCCAGGCTTAGGCAGCCCGCAATATCGGCCACGCGACTCAGCCGCCGGGTGCGGTAAGACTCCAGCGCGCCCAGGGCGCACATTACCGCCGTGCCATTGGTCAAGGCCAACCCCTCTTTGGCCGCCAGGATGGCCGGCCCCAAACCGGCCCGCCGCAGCGCCTCAGCGCCGGGCAGCCGCTGCCCCTGATATTCAGCTTCCCCCTCACCGATGAGTACCAAACTCATGTGAGCCAGGGGGGCTAAATCACCGCTGGCCCCCAGCGAACCTTTTTCGGGGATGATGGGGTGAACGCCGGCGTTCAACATATCCAGCAGCAACTGCAACGTGACCAGCCGGATACCGGAGAAACCACGGGCCAGGGTGTTGGCTCGAATCAGCATAATCGCCCGCGTGGTGGGGACATCGAAAGGCCGGCCCACCCCGACGGCATGGCTCATCACGATGTTATGTTGCAGTTCTGCCACCTGCTCCGGTGGGATGATCCGGTCTTTGAAAGCCCCAAAACCGGTGGTGATGCCGTAAGCCACCTCGCCCCGTTCCAGCAGTTGTTCAACCGCCCGCGCCGCACGATTGACCCTGGCCTCGGCCTCGGCGCTCAATTCGACGCGGGGCGCTCCAGGCCGGCCGTAGGCTACGGCGATGACTTGGTCAATGGTTAGATTTTGGCCGTCGAGAAGGATAGGGGTCAATAGAGCGTACCTTTAAGCTATGTCAATATATGTCTCTGGACCTGTTTTACGCCGAACAGCGAGAATGAGGATGATTTGATCTTCATTCAATTACCACGGGAGTCGACCGCAGCCGCTCTCGCAGATGGATTGAAGTATTCTCGAATTTCTATGATATGACCGTCTTGAATTCGTATTAATTGGACAAAAGGTAATGACATTGTATTCTCGGCAGTCGCCACGTCAAGAACAAAGGTTGCCACAAAAAGATCGGTCTCATCAGTCGCGTGGAATTCAGAGTTGCATCCAATGACCCGTACGCCTCGCAGGCGAGTTTCAGCCCAAAGTGGAGTCATGACGGCTCGAAAAGCCTCACGGCCCTCAATCAAGCGAGGACGGTCATTGGCGAATGGGAACTCATAACGTAGATTTTCCGCATAAAGCTCCATCTGAGCTTCCCGATCATCATTGGTAATACATTCAATCTGTTTTTCAAACAATTTGAGCGCCTTCTCAAAATCTATAGTGCTATTCATATGGAACATCCGCTTGTTAGACCGCTTTTGATTTCACCAATGTCTCTACCTCTCGAATTAGTAGACGGAGATTGGGTTGACTAAAACTCATCTCCGGGGCAGGGATACGATTATGTTTGATGTCGGGTGGAATATGTTTATGATGCGGAAACGCCGAGGCCAATGTCGGGTCATTGGGATGCGGAAAGTCATCATACCAGTACAACTTCTCTTCACCCCGATAAACTTCATAACCATACGCGGTGATTAAACCTGCCTCAAAATCTAGTTCTTCTCTCATTCGCAATCGGAACCCTTGTAAAAAGAAAATTTCTCCTTCAGCTACGCCGGTATAAGGACTGGTAGACCAGACGGCTACCGTAGAACGTTCCACCGTAGTACGGTCAAGTGATTCAGCCACAAAGCGACTATAGCCAACCAGCGATTTCAAGGGATTATCGCTCATGCTCAGTAAACAGGCTGAAAACGTAAGCTATCAACCAACTCCCGCTCCTTGATTTGGGTGCTGTAGGCTTGCTTTCGACGCAACCACGTTTCGTAGATACCCTTCCATCGGCTGAAATCAGCCCGAGTTTCATCGTAATCATCATACTGAGCTAATTTGCCTGACATCAATGCTGCATAAAAATCTTCACTCAGAACGCCGTATTTTTCTTCGTAGAGGGTCAACCGTCGTTCGAGAAGTTTCATTTCAATCACCAGTTCATGCACTTCCATAACTACCTCCTGCTAAATCAACATTCTCGCACTAAATTTTACCCTGAACTTGATTTTACTACCAAACCGATACGGTGATTCTAAGGCGGTGCGGTTACTCTGCTTGGCAAAACAATTTTCTCCGGCCCTGTCTTTATCCTCCCGTTTACGGACTGAATATCAACCCGGCCAGGGAAAACCGATTTCGACCTACAATTAAATTCTTAATATTCGGCCCCGCTTAATCATAATTTTCGGGTAACTACTCAGCCAACCCTATGTCTCGGTAACCCTGACCGCCGACCGTTGACCGCTGACCGCCGAAAAGACAGAGTACAGGGCGAATTATGGCGGTTGGCAGTCTGCGGTCTGCGGTCAGGAATACTCAATTTGGGGTAGCCTGAGTAGTAACATTTTCGGGAGGCTTTTCTTGGTCTGCCCAACGCCTGCGGCTCACGCGCTGCCGGGCTGGCGTGCCTTGCATTCAGGCAGGGTCAGTGACTAGGGTGTTGATTCTAGATAATTTTGCCAAAGAAATTCTCCTGCATAAACTATGTCATCCAGAAATACATAAGTGAGGCAGGATGACAAAATATAAAAGTCCAGCCAGTCGGCTGGTGCGGGTCTTCAAAAAAAGTCGGGACCAGTGGAAAGAACGAGCTAACCAAAAACAAAAAAGGCTGCGGAGCTTGGAAATACAGGTGCGTGATTTGAGCCGAAGTCGTGAGCGCTGGAAAGAAAAAGCTAAACAAGCTCAGCAAGAACTGGAGCAGTTGAAACGAGAGCAGGCGGGCCAAACCGAGCCAGATAGCCAGACCATAGCGGATTCTGGCGAGCAGACTGCCTGTGCTTGTGTGCCGGCTGGTCACCATTATCCCCTATATGTCATCCAAATTGCGATTGAACAAATTATCCATAGTCTGCAAAGTTACCGGGGTTGCCAGAAAAGCTTTGAGGTGTTCGGTCGATTTTTTGGTTTGCCCCAGCCTTCCTTTAGCTGTATCCGGCAGTGGATGTTACGGGTGGGCTTGTATGAATTACAGCAACAGCCGCCTGAGCATACCGACTGGATCATCATTTTGGA
>CAZUNT010000089.1:0-28263 GCA_964622215.1 uncultured Caldilineaceae bacterium | reverse complement strand
CGGGAGCAGGTTAATCGACTGCGGAAAATTTTTGATTTCCTGGAAAGCGTACGCGCCGACTCGTATAGTTCATTGGCCGAAAAATCCGATTGGGTGGCCTCCATCCCTGACCTGTCCTTGTCGGATATTGTAGTCGATCAGATTCTCATTATGAATGATCAGGTCTGGACCGAAACACGTCAGGAAGCCCTGGCTATTCTCGATGAGGCCATGCGGGCCGAGATTAGAGAAAACCAGATTGCTGCCACCCGCCGGCAACTCCCCACCCTGGTGGCTCTGGACACCCCTGACGAGCAGTCCAATGTCATTGTCGCCATTACCGAAGACCTGATTAAACCCAATACCTTCCCTGATGAAGCCCGCACCGAGGCCGAGCGTCAAACTGCCGCCAGTAATGCCGTCCCGGTGCAGATTACAATTGAGGAAAATGAGTTAATTATCTCGGAAGGACAAATTGTCGGTCCCCGGGAGGTAGAGGCACTCCAGGCCTTAAGCCAACAACTGCCAGAATTTAGCTGGCTTGAAGATTTTGTGACGCCCGCTATTTTAGTTTTGCTCATTACCTTCATTACCGGAGTCTACCTGGCCCGATACACACCCCGCATTTTAACCGATAATAAACGCCTGACTTTATTAGCTTTTTTACTACTCACTTTCATTGCTATTGCCAAGATACTCATTCCAGACCGGGGTATCCTGGCCTACTTTTATCCCATCGCGGCCATGACTATGATGGTGGTCATTCTCATCGACAACCAACTTGCTTTCATTCTGGCAACCATTCTGGCTCTATTAGCCGGTTACATCACCACCGAAGGTGCTCAAGCTGTTGTCATCTTTATTATTTTAAGCGGTTGGACGGGCGCGCTGGCCATTGGCAAAGATCAGCGGGTCAATACCTTGCTCTGGGCCGGGGTTTATGTCGGGATTGTCAATGCCGGCGTCATCACTGCGCTTAATCTGACCGCCTCCGTAGGGTGGGTTAACATTGGCCTGATGTTATTGGTTGGCCTGCTCAACGGCATCTTCTCGGCCGGATTGGCTGCGATTGGCCTGTCCGTCATTGGCAACCTGGTGGGTATCTCTACCTCGATTCAACTGTTGGACCTGGGGCGTCCCACCCACCCCCTCTTGCGGCAACTACTCTTAAAAGCGCCTGGAACCTATCATCATAGTCTTATGGTCAGCAATTTGGGTGAGCAAGCCGCCGAAAGAATTGGGGCCAATGCCTTGCTGGTGCGGGTGATGGCTTATTACCACGATGTGGGTAAAATGCATCGCCCCTATTTCTTTATTGAAAACCAGCCCGGAGGTATCAACGTGCATGAAAAGCTTGATGCCAAAATTAGCGCCCAGATCATCATCAGCCACGTCAAGGATGGCCTGGATTTGGCCCAAAAATATCACTTACCTCCGGCCATTAAAGCCGGAATTGCTCAGCATCACGGGACCAGTTTAGTCAAGTATTTCTACTACCAGGCAGTCGAGGCAGCCAAGGATAAACAATTTCAGGTTGATGTGGCTGATTTTCTCTATCCAGGGCCAAAACCTCAATCAAAAGAGACCGGCATCTTGATGCTGGCCGATGTGTCCGAGTCAACGGTGCGGGCGCTTAAGCCCAGTGCTGCCGACGAAATCGATGAGATCGTGCAAAAAGTAATTGCCGACAAACTGTCCAACGGACAACTGGACGAATGTGATCTGACCATTTCTGATCTTTATCATATTCGCACGGCCTTTGTCGATATTCTCCAGGGGGTTCACCATCCCCGGATCAAGTATCCTGAGCAAATCAAAACCACAGCGGAGTCACCAGAAAAGCCTGCCGGCAAAGTAGCCGAATCCTCCAGCGTCGCCTCCCCTCCCGCTCCACCTCGTCCCCTTATTGAACCACAACCGCGTCCGGCCACTTTAGTTCGACGGGAATAGGACTGCTTCTATTATGGAAATTATTTTACAAATCGACGAACCTTTTGATCAAAATGTAAACCCTACTCTCATTGAGCAAGCGTTACAATCAGGATTTCGTTTCTTGAGTCAAACTCTTGCCCCAGGCGCAACACCCTTTGGAAGAGCATCGCACCTAAAACTATCTACGGCGCACACCCTCGCCGTAGTAATTACGAATAATGAGACCATTCAAGAACTTAACCGGCACTATCGAGGCATCGCTGCTCCGACTGATGTCCTATCCTTTGAAAATACACTAGATCCAGACTTTCCAGAGCTTGATCCAGCCGAAGATGACTACCTGGGCGATATTATCATTGCCTACCCCGTGGCCCAAGCCCAGGCTTTGGCCGCCGGCCATACCCCCCAGGATGAAATCATCCTGCTGGCCGTTCACGGACTGCTGCACCTGCTGGGTTTTGACCATGATACGCCGGAGAACAAGGCGGCCATGTGGAACATCCAGCAGCAGGTTATGACTGAGCTAAAACTAGCCCATATCCAACCCACCGAACATTGAGGATCAATGTTAGTCCGCAAGATCAATCGTCTTGAAAGTTTCCAATGCGCTTTTGTCGGGATTTGGTATACCCTAAAAACTCAACGTAATGCTCAAATCCACGTAACGATTGCCATCTTTATTTTGATTCTGGGCCTCTGGCTAGGATTAACCCTGATAGAGTGGGCTATTTTGGCCCTGACCACCGGCTTTGTCTTCGCTGCCGAAATGATCAACACCGTGGCCGAAACGGCGATGGATTACGCGACGACGGATTTTCATCCGCAAATCAAAATTGTCAAAGATGTAGCCGCCGGTGCTGTTTTAACTGCGGCCATAACTGCTGTCATTGTAGGGCTGCTCATCCTGGGGCCGCCGCTGCTCAGGATAGTAATTAGTAATTAGTTCAAAATCTTGAACCTCAATTTGAAGGAGTACAAAAAATGCGCGTTTTGATTACCGGTGCTGCCGGGTTTCTCGGCTCTCACCTATGTGACCGTTTTCTGGCCGAAGGCCATATAGTTATTGGTATGGATAACCTGATTACCGGCTCAACAGCTAATATCGAGCATTTGGCCGGTCACGACCGCTTTTTGTTTATCAAACATGATGTTACTAACTATATCTACGTAGAAGGTCCGTTGGATGCAGTGCTGCACTTTGCCTCGCCCGCCAGCCCCATTGATTATCTAGAATTGCCCATTCCCACCCTCAAGGTAGGAGCACTGGGTACGCATAAAGCTCTGGGTCTGGCCAAGGCCAAAGATGCTCGTTTTTTGCTGGCCTCGACGTCTGAAGTTTATGGCGACCCGCTGGTGCATCCACAAACAGAAGATTACTGGGGCAATGTTAATCCCATTGGCCCACGCGGTGTTTATGATGAGGCCAAACGCTTCGCCGAAGCCTTGGTTATGGCCTACCATCGCTATCACGACGTCGATACCCGGATTATCCGCATCTTCAACACCTACGGCCCGCGTATGCGCCTGGAAGATGGCCGGGTTGTGCCTAATTTTGTGGCCCAGGCTCTCCGCGGCGATCCCTTAACCGTTTATGGCGATGGCAGCCAAACCCGTTCTTTTTGCTACGTCAGCGATCTGGTTGAAGGGATATACCGCCTGCTGCTGTCCAATGAAGTCGAGCCGGTCAATATCGGCAATCCTACCGAAATGACTATCCTCGATTTTGCCAAAAAGATTGTCGAATTGACCGGCAGCCGGTCCGAAATTGTCTTTGTTAAACCCACTGATATGCGGATTAAGGATGACCCCAAAGTACGCCAGCCGGATATTAGCAAGGCTCGGCGTATCCTAAACTGGGAACCCAAAGTTTCTTTAGATGAGGGCCTAAAACAGACCATCACCTACTTCAAAAGCCGGGTAAAATGATTCCACGCGCCGGGTATGCTGCCACTCTATCCCAAAGACTGTTAAGCCTGACCCTGCCGCCTCTATCCCTCCATGCCCGGCTGCGCCAATTTTTGTTGATTACGCTGCTGATGGGTACCGGGTTGGCTATCGCCTGGCTGCCCTTAACCTGGGCAGCGCTTCTTTTGGGTGGCACGATCTTTTTAACCCTACTACTCCTCAAACCCATCCTGAGCCTGTATGTATTAATCCCGATTATCCCCTTTAGCAGCCTGCTGGCGGTCTCACTGGGCAGTTTTAGGGCAGGTTTGATGGAGATTGTGTTGGCCCTGGGTGTGCTCGCCTGGCTCCTGCAAGGGTTAGTTCGTCGTACTCTAAACCCTACCCAGGCCCAAGCTCTAACCTCTGCCCCTCTAGTGGTGGCTTTTCTCCTGTTCCTGGCCGGGGTGAGCTTATCCTGGCTCAATGCCTTATCCATTGGCGCCAGTCTGGTCGAAACGGCAAAATGGGTTGAGATGCTGGTGCTTTATCTGCTCATTGTCGCCTTGCTGCCGGTCCGGCAAATACCCTGGGTTGTGGGCATCCTCTTATTGACCGGTATGGCTCAAGCGGCTCTGGGCCTGTACCAGTTTATCTTCAAAGTAGGTCCAGAAGGATTTTTGCTCTTCGACGGTCGTTTCTTGCGAGCCTACGGCACTTTTGCTCAACCCAATCCCTATGCGGGCTACCTGGGTTTAGTACTGCCCTTGGCTCTCTCGCTGTGCATCTGGAGTCTGACCGACTTCAAATTAACCTCCCAATCTCCACACGAAGCGTCCAATCCCCAATCTCCAATCTCAAATCTCAAATCTACGCTCTTTTACGGCCTGGCTTTAGGATTGCTGCTGGCTGCCTTATTTGCCTCACAATCAAGGTCGGCCTGGCTGGGTTTTGGGGCAGCCGCGGTGGTCACCCTGGGGATACGCAGCAAAAAAGCGGCGATGTTCATGGCTGCGCTGGCTCTGGTAGGCGCTATTATGGGCCTGGCTGGTTCATTTGATTGGGGTCTGGTCAACACCAATTTTGTCACCCAGCGTTTCGCCGAGGCCCTATCGATCGTTACCATCGGCGACATTAGTGCGATTGAAGTCAACGATGCCAATTTTGCCACGCTTGAGCGCCTGGCGCACTGGCAGGCGGCCCGTGAGATGTGGCGCGATCATCCTTGGTTGGGTGCTGGTTTTGGCAACTATGCCGCTGTCTACCCTGCCTATACCGTAGGCCGTTGGCTTGATCCCCTGGGACACGCCCATAACTACCTACTCAACCTCGGCGCTGAAACCGGCCTGCTTGGTATAGTTGCCTATCTAATTTTCTGGATTTTGACTTTTCGGGTATCATGGTTGGCTATAACTTACAGCCAGGAGTTTTATCGGGCGGTTGTGGCGGGTGGAATAGGTATTTTAGTCCATTTACATGTTCACAATTTTTTTGATAACCTGTACGTGCAAGGTATGTACCTGCACCTGGCCGTCATCCTAGCTCTGATCTCAATCATCTATCAATGTCATCGAACCAAATCAACCGAAGAAAATTCGTAGTTATGCTTCCAAACCTTGTTAATATCTATCAAACTCGCCCCAAAGAGGTTAGTCGCTTTGTCAAATTCGCTCTGGTTGGAGCGTTGGGGGCCATTATTGACCTTGGCCTGTTGAACCTGATGCGCGGTTTTTTTGGCTGGGATTTAATCTGGGCTAATACACTCTCGGTCAGCGTGGCCATCCTCAGCAACTTCACCTGGAATCGCCTGTGGACTTATCCGGAGTCACGTACCCGTAAAAAACGGAAGCAACTGCCCCAATTTACAGTGGTCAATCTGGTCGGTCTGATAATTAACAACCTGATTGTGGTTGGCTTGGATGCCCTCTTAGTCGCTCACGTAGGCGAACCGTGGAGTTACAATATTGCCAAAGTAATCGCGATTGGCGTAGTCCTTTTCTGGAATTTTGGGATTAATCGCCTGTGGACCTACCGCGGATTATAGTGGCAGTTCCAGGCAAATAGTTATTCACTGACCCGGTAATTAAAATTGAGAATCGGTATTGATTACACGGCGGCGCTCAAACAAAGCGGCGGCATTGGCCGCTACACGCGGGGCCTGATCACTACCCTGGCTCAACTGGATCGGGCAAATCACTATCGCCTGCTGGCTACCCTCGATGCGCCGCCGACAGGTTGGCAAACCTTTCAAGCCTACCCCAATTTTAGCCACAAAACTTACCCGCTACCCGAGCGCTGGCTGACCATTGCCTGGCATCGTTTTTATTTGCCCTTTCCTGTCGAGTGGTTTACCGGGCCGCTTGATTTATTTCACTCCCCCAATTTTATCCTGCCCCCCACTCACCGCGCCAAAACCCTGCTCACCGTTCATGATCTATCCTTTATTCGCCATCCCCAAGGGGCGGTGGAGAGCCTGCGCAAATGGCTTAACCAGGTTGTACCATCCAGCCTAGCCCGCGCCGACCACATCCTGGCCGACTCGGAGAGTACCAAACGCGACCTGATTGATATTTTTAGGCTCAGCCCGGCTGATATTACCGTTGTTGGCGCGGGAGTTGAGGAACGTTTCCGGCCGGTGACCGACCCGGTTCTCTGCGCCGCCGTACGCGAACGGTATCATTTACCCTCAGAAAAATTTATTTTGGGTCTGGGCACGCTGGAACCACGCAAAAACTTCACCGGCTTAATCGCCGCCTTTTCCCAATCGCCGGTACGGGAGACGCATCACCTGGTCATCGCCGGGGGCAGGGGCTGGCTCTATAATGACATCTTCACCGCCGCCCAAAATTCCCCGATAGCCGGCCGGATTCACTTCACCGGTTTTATTGCCGACGATGACCTACCCACTCTCTACAGCCTAGCCGATATCTTTGCTTTCCCTTCCCACTACGAGGGTTTCGGCATTCCGGTCATCGAGGCGATGGCTTGCGGCACCCCGGTCGTCTGTGCTAATAACTCATGTCTACCCGAAGTCGCCGGACACGCTGCGCTGCAAATCAGCGCAACCGATACGTCTGCTTTAGCCGAAGCATTATCCTGCCTGGCTACAGACCCGGCTTTGCGCCAACACGCGGTGGAGGAGGGGTTTCGTCAGGCCAGGAAATTTAGCTGGCAGGCAGCCGCAGAGCGGTTACTGAGCGTTTACCAACGGTTCAGGTAATTTTGTTTTTCATCTATCTGCTTAAGGTTTCTTACTGACTACAACTTGTGCTATACTTAAAAATCTGTCAGGTTTCGTAGACCTGACAGATCTGAAACGAAGTTTTCGGATACGTTCATAATCTCATTCTTAACTTAAGTGGCTATGTCTCTACTTCTACTTAACGAAGACGAACTTCGACAAATTATTACGATAGGCGAGGCCATCGAGGCGGTTGAAAACACTTTTGTAGCTTTGGCCGAAAATCGCCTCAATGCGCCGGCCAACTTTATCCTGGATTTGCCCGATGTGAAAGGCCAAGTTGAGATTGGCGGCACTTATCTTAGCGAAGCACCTTTTTATGTAGTCAAAGTTCGCAGTAGTTTCCACAACAACCCCACCCTTAATCTTCCCATCCAAAGTGGCCTGACTATCGTTTTCGATGCAGTCACAGGATTCCCTACAGCCATCCTCATTGATAACGGTTACCTCAGCATGCTCCGTGCTGGCGCCACCGGCGCTTTAGCCGCTAAGTATTTAGCCAATCCAACGATAGATCAAGTAGCCGTGATTGGCACGGGCAACCAGGCCTATATCCAATTGAAATCCCTCATGACAGTTAGAAACATCAAGCATGTTCTGGTGTGGGGCCGCTCTCCAGAACAAGCAGATAGTTATGCTCGCCGTTTGATCGAAGACCATGACCTCAATATTGAAATCGCACCTTCCGTTGAGGCGGCTGTCAGGCAGGCGGATTTAGTCATCACTGCCACCGCCAGCCAGACCCCCTTGGTAAAAGCTGACTGGCTCAAGTCGGGAGTTCATATAACTGCTGTAGGCAGCAACCATCCAAACAAACGAGAACTTGATAATGACATCTTCCAGCGGGCCGATGTCATTATCGTTGATAAGTACAGCCAATGCGCCGCCGCGGGTGAAATTCATCATGCCCTGGAAGCCGGCCTGATCGCCAAAGAAAACATCCGTGGAGAGCTGGGTGATCTTATTGTCGGCAAAATTTCGGGCCGGACTCAGTCCGACCAGATTACTCTGGTCGATTTAACCGGCCTGGAAATGCAGGATGCGGTCGTCGCCACCCTGGCCCTCTCCAAGGCCAACTATCTGGGTCTGGGCCAGCAGGTTGTGGACCAGTTATGACAATGACTCTACCTTCAGAGTGAGCCATCCTATGCCCTGGTGGTACCTGGCAACGTTACTAACCGCCAACCTGACCCTCTTGTTACCCCCCGCTGCCGCGCTCCGCGTGGCAGGCGCTCTCCTACTTATCGGCCTGCTCCCCGGCTTAAGTTGGGCCAATTGTTTTTTAGCCGGGTCGTCCTCTCTTTTTCGTTGGACAACCGGCGCCGCCTTAAGTTCCTGTTTCACCAGCCTGACCGTCCTCCTGCTCTATTATCTGCCCGGTCCTATACCGGCCTGGCCCATCATCGTCACCCTTAATATTCTGACTCTCTTACCCATCGTCGTCACCAAAAACGATAAAACTGTAGGGCAAGTTACTACGCTGCGCGTATCCCTCATCCGTATTTCTCCCCTGCTCCTCCGCTCCTCCGCCCCCCTGCTAATTATCCTCCTCCTCGCCCTCTTCCTACGCACTTTTAATCTTGATTACAGTGAATTTCAAGGCGACGAGGCCCTGGCTATGATCGCCGCCGCCGAAGCTCTGGCAGGGCATGAAGATGTGCTCTTCTTGCGCTCAAAGGGACCAGGTGAAGTCCTGCTACCGATGGCCTTGTGGTCTCTCACCGGCACTATCAATGAACCTATAGCTCGCCTCCCCTTCACCGCTGCTTCGCTCTGGGCAATTGCGGCCATCTATTTAATCGGCCGGCAAGTGGGTGGTCCACGAGTGGGTTGGTTGGCTGCCGGTTTTTTTGCTTTCAACGGTTTCATGGTTGCTTTTGGCCGTATCGTCCAATATCAAGCTTTAGTGATTTACCTGTGCGCAATTTCTTTTTTATTGATATTGGAATGGCGTGATACCGGCCAACGACGCTACGTCTTGTTGAGTGGTCTCTGCCTGGGTCTTGGTCTGTTGGCTCACTACGATGCCGTACTGATCGTTCCAACCATCCTCTGGGTTTTGCTGACTAACCCGACCGCCGACCGCCGACTGCCGACTGCCGACGTCATTCCTGGCGGTCGGCCGTCAGCGGTCGGCCGTCTTATTATGCCAATTCTACTTTTCTTGGCCGCTACCCTCGCCGCCGCCCTGCCTTTCTATCTGCCCTTCACCCTCGATCCGCAAGCGAACCGCACCAGCGATTACCTGGGCGGGCGCATTGGTAATGAGCTGCGCAACAACCTACCCGATTTTTTTCACTTTAACACCTTCTATAGTTCCTCTTACTACCTCATCGTTACCGGCCTGCTGGTACTGGGATTACTGGCCTGGCTCCTGTGGCAATCCCGTTGGAGTCGATGGCCGGGAATTGTAGGGGTGGCTGGTATTTTGATCGTCAGCTTCAATCCAACTTTTCTACTGATTGACAAAATCAACTTATCCTTTCTCCCATTCGCCCTACTTCTGCTTGGCTCAATCCTGGTCTTGCTATTCAATCACCCTCCATCATCCTCCCCGCCTGGTAAAGATGAAAATTCTGTATCTCTTTCCTTACTCCCTACGCTCTGCTCCGCATCCCTACTCCCTTTACTCCTCTGGCTTGCCATTCCTTTCCTCGGTTACAATTTTATCGTCGCCCTGGGGTTGACCCACATCTACACCATTGTCCCGGCCTGGTCTCTCCTGGCCGGGCTGGGTTGGTACTATTTCTTTGACTCCGTCCCCAAACAAGGAGGCAGAGGGGCAGAGGGGCAGGGAGATAGGGGATTCTTCTCCTCTGCGCCCCCGCTCCCCCACCTGATTTCAAATGGACTTCTGGCCAGTCTAGCAATCCTCTCCACTCTCTTCCTTTGGAACGCCTTCATCCGCCACGATGTGGAATACTGGCAAGATTACCCGGCCGGCAATTTGTCTGTCTATTGGAATCCTTACGACCAACCTCCCCAGGCCGGCTTCTTTGGTTTTGCCCATCGTGCCGGTTGGAAAGCTGTGGGCCAAAAAATCGCCACCGGTGAGTTGGTTGGGGATTACGGCAGCAACGAGGAGCCGGATGTGACCACCTGGTACACCCGCGGCGCGTCACGCGCCTGTGATCCACAGCCGGAATTTTATTTTTTGGCCGATGACCTGATTGATCCGATCCCGATTTCCAGCGAGATTATCGCTGCTGGCTACGAGCAAATCGGCGGAGTAACTTTGCCAAATCAAAAACAAATGCGGATAATGCAACTAAAGCCGGTCAGCCTGACCCTGGATAAATTAGAAGACACCAATCTGGCCCGTGAATTTGACCAAACGGCCACACCGGCAGCTTTTGCCCGCTCCGCCCGGGGATCGACACCTGTGGAGGCTAACTTCAGCCAGCTTGTCCGGCTGATTGGCTATGACCTCGATGTCCGGCGTGCTTATCCGGGAGGACGGATCCCGGTGACGTTATATTGGCAGACCCTGGCCCCGATTCCCCTCAGCTACCAGGTTTTTACTCACCTGGAGGGACCGTCTGGCCCGGTGGCCCAGGCGGACGGCGTGCCGGTCTGCTGGAGTTACCCAACAGACCGTATGCGGCCCGGCCAAATCATCGCCGACCCGCATGCCATTTATCTCTCGGCAGAGACGCCGCCCGGTGATTACCCGCTGGAGGTGGGTCTTTATCAGGCCGATACATTCACCCGGCTGGATGTGCTCGACCAAGCCGGCAACCCGGCGGGTGGCAGCGTCACCCTGACCAGGGTTAGTATAATAGATAGTAAGTGAGGATACCATGAGCAAACCTATCAGCAATGTTGGCAATCCCGGCGATAACGAAACCAGGATTGACCAGCCGCCGCCGGGAGCCAGGTTAGTCGCCCAGCAGGGGCCAGAACAAGGACGCAGCTTTCCTATTTCCCCCACCGGCTTACTGGTTGGCCGCGCCCCCGAATGTAACCTGGCCCTGAATGATGCCCAGGTATCTCGTCGCCATGCCCACTTTTACTGGCGCGGCTCTCGCCTCATTGTGGAAGACCTGGGCAGCGCCAACGGCACTTCAATCAATGGGGTACCGATTTCCGCGCCGTTTATGCTGAGCGAAGGGGATACCGTCGAGATTGGCAACTCGGTTTTTGTGGCCCAGGGATTACTGAGCCGGGAACTAACCCCAACGCTGCGCAATATGGAGACGATGCCGCCTCCTGCTGTGCCGCGGACAGTTCCCCCACCACCGCCAACCCAGGCCAATAACCGCTTCTGGTTTTGGGTTATTGGATTAAGCCTGGGGCTGGTAGCTCTAATTGCCCTGGGCGGGCTGATAGCGCTGTGGTACCTCAACCAGCCGGCGGCAGTCAGCCAAGCCGCGCCATCAGCCGTCTTTATTTTTCCGCCTAATGGAGCACAGGTGGAGGTAAGCCAGCCGGTGATCGTGCAGGCTCAAGCCAGCGACAGCCGAGGGGTGACCCGCCTGGAGTTATGGGTCAATGGGGTGCAAGCCGGGCAGCAGGTCAGCGCCTCACCGCAGGGTGAGTCACCGCTGATGCTGAATTCCACCTGGACACCGCCGGCGCCAGGTAATCACGTGTTAGAACTCCGCGCCTTTAATACAGCCAATCAACCAAGCGCACCAATGCTCATTACGGTCAATGCTGTTCCTGGCCCGGCAACGGCCACCAGCGAAGGTTTGGGTACAGCCACGTCCACCCCTGAACCCTCGCCTAGTCCGCTGCCTAGCCCCACTTCTCCGGCCATCATTCTTTTTACCCCTACCTCACCGCCAACTGCCGCCCCGCAACCCGTAGTACAGGCCGTAGCCGATGTCAATGTACGCGGTGGCCCCGGCACCAATTATCCTATCCTCGGCCTGCTGCGAGCCAACGACACCGCCGCCGCAATGGGTCGCAGCCAGGATGGGGCCTGGTGGCAAATCAGTTTTCCAGCCAACACCGGCGGAGTGGGCTGGGTGGTTGGCGCTTATGTTCAGCCTAACGCTGCGGCCAATAATGTGCCGGTAGTGGCCGGCCCCCCTCTGCCGCCAACCCACACGCCTGCACCTCCCACACCTACCAACACGCCGCTGCCATCGGCTGAAGTCAGCTTTACCGCCGACAACACCGGATTGAACCAGGGCCAATGCACCCGGCTGCGTTGGCGAGTTAGAAACGTGGCGGCCTATTGGGTGGACGGCGCGGCCGGTGTAGGCGATGAAGGGAACAAAGAAGTCTGCGACCCGGTTGGAACGACGACGCACACCCTGCGGATTCAGAGGCAGGATGGCTCTACTCAGGATTTCACCGTAACCATCAATATCCAGACTACGACGGTGCCCAAACCCAACCTGATTTCACCAGACGACGACATAGAGTTTGAAGACTCGGATGATGATGTTGATTTTGTCTGGTCGGCGGTAAGCGCGCCGGGAACCGTCACTTATAACCTTGAAATCCAGTATAGAGACAATGACGAGTGGGAAAATTGGCGCACGGTCAACGGGTTAACGAACCCCAATTACCGAATGGGAGAATTTGCCGAGAATACGCGGGGACGCTGGCGGGTTTGGGCTACTAGTTCGACCCTGGGAGATAGTGAAAAGACCGGATGGCGCGACTTCGATTACAACAATTAACTAAGGAGGAAGTGGCAAGTTGGCTGCTGGCGCTGGGCCTGTTTTTGGCCGGCCTGGGTGGCGCTTTTTTACCCTGGATTTGGCGCAGCCCGGTTGCCCTCCAATTAACTGCCCCTGGTTTAGCCGAGTTTATCAAGTTCTTGCCGGAGTTGCGCTTAGGGCAAGTGCAGATTCAGCGGCTCTTCTTTTTGCTGCCTCTCTTTCTGGCAATGTTGGCCCTGCCGCTTTTTGTGGCCCAGCAAAGACTGGTACTGCCTGGCTGGTTGAGCTGGACGCTGCGGTTAGCGGTCATCCCCCTGGCGCTGGCCTCCCTCTCGCCAGTCTGGACTCCGGTCATCCTGGCGGCCCCGGAATTTCGGCTGCAAACAATCCTGGCGGTGATGGCTATTGGGCTGGCCTTCATCGCTCCTGTGCTGAAAGCTCTACCGTTGAAAATGCTGATCATCATGCTTGTCGGGGGGGGGCTGGCCGGGATGATCCTACCCTGGTGGCAATTTGGCCTCATCCAGGCGAGCGTGGCCGAAGCTTACCACGAGCCGGTGTCATTGGGCTGGGGCTGGTGGCTGACCGTGACCGGGGTGATAACCAGCATGGGGAGTGGGGTTTGGCTGGCTTTTGGGGGAGATAAGGCCAAATGCTGAATAATCTTACCTTCCGGCCTCATCCCCTGGCCCGCAGTCCGCACTTCCAGACCGTTGTCTCCCGTCTATATCGCCCTAAAGGCTCAACTTTAGCCGGCCTGGCCCGCGAGATGATCTTGGAATTGGAAGGCGGGGTGCGCTTGTTGGGTTTTTACTCGGCGCAGGCCGGCCGGTCAAAAGGACTCGTTTTGCTGTTGCACGGCTGGTTGGGCCAGGCCCATTCCAGTTACAACATCGCCATTGGCGAGTACCTCTACCAGCATGGTTATTCGATTTTCCGGCTTAATCTGCGTGACCACGGCGATACCCAAGCTCTGAATCTTGGCTCGTTTCGGGGCGATTTGTTAGACGAGGTCTTTGCCGCCGCGCAGCAGATTGCCCAGTTGGAGAGTGATCGGCCCTTTTACCTCATCGGCTCTTCGTTAGGGGGCAACTTTGCCGCTCGGCTGGCCTGGCGGCATAGCCAGACACTGCTGCCCAACCTGGTCCACACCATTGCCATCAACCCCCCACTTGACCCATACAATACTACGCTCAAGATAGACAGCAGCGCGCCTTTTTACCTGGCCTATTTTCGCCGCAAATGGCGCAAATCTTTCAAAAAGAAACAAGCTGCCTTTCCTGATGTATATGATTTTTCTCAGGCCATCGCCGCTCCCACCTGTATGGCTATGACCGATGCTTTTGTGCCCTTCACTCCTTATCCCAGTTCCCGGGCTTACCTGGCCAGTTACGCCATTACCCCGGCCATGATGAGCATCCTCAACACGCCCGTCACTTTCATCACCGCCGCCGACGATCCAATTGTACCGGTCACGGATTTTGATCCCTTCCACAACCTGACCCCTTACCTGCAACTTTATATTCTCCCCTATGGCGGTCATGTCGGCTTCATCGATCTTTTCCCCTTCCGCCGCTGGATTGCCCAGGCCGCCTTGGCGATTTTGGAAACCAATCGCAAACTGTAACTTTAACCACAGTTTGCCAAAGTGTAAGCCAAGTTTGGCCATTTTTTTGCCTATTTTGGGCCAAATGGCTCATAATTAATACATAACTAACCTGCCCCTGTACCTTCCGGTGATGCTGACCATGGCAGTCGCCATCCCGATGTTCTGCCCCAGGGGTAGGTCTTGGCCGCGTCTGGCGGCGACAGCCAGATCGCGTCCTATGCTTTTGGGACGAGTATGGTCATTTGAGTGGTTGGAACAAGGCAGGGTGTATGTGGTACATCAAACGTATCTCCAGAGACAATGCTGAATTTACCGCCTCTACCATCGAATTGCTGCAAACTACAGCGCGTAACCAGATGATAACCGTTGGCCTTATTGCTGCGGTTTGGCATATCATTGCCACCCTCAGTTGGCCGGAAACTTTCCTGCGAACGATCTGGCTGGTTACGCCGGCAACTGTTTTGATCTGTATCGTCTCGCTCTGGCTGCTGCCAAAACAGTTTTTGCTGGCGCATGTCATCTGGCAAATGGGGTTGGCGGTTGTCATTACCCTTGCTCTTTACATCTATCAACAACCAGAAATAGTTTTTTTATACGCCCTCCTGCCGCTAATGGCCATTGTCGCCGTAGGCCGGCGAGCCGGTTTACTGGCCGAAGGCGGCATCATCATCGTGATGGGGTGGCTTTCCTACAGCCAACTTATAGCGCTGCCGCCTGGTTATGGTTTGGGAGTTATCATGGCCGGCGCTTTAACCGGCATATTGGGCTGGGCCGCCTCAGATGCGCTGTTGACGGTGGCCCACTGGTCACTCTTCAATTTTAATCAAGCCCAGTCTAACCTTGAGGCGGCCAACCGACAGCGGGGAGAAGTGGTGGGGGTCTTGAAGTCTCTGGATCAGGCCTACTCTCAACTGGAACGGGTCAATCATATGCTGGTTTTGGCTCGTGCTCAGGCTGAAGAAGCGCAAGAAGTCCGCAACCGCTTTGCTCTGGCGGTTAGCCACGAACTGCGTACTCCCCTCAACTTTATTCTTGGCTTCAGCGAACTTATGGTCAATTCACCAGACACATATACCAGCCTGGAAGAGTGGCCTCCCGGCCTGTATGAGGACGTTCAGGAAATTTACCGCAGCACCACGCATCTGCAGAGCCTGGTCAATGATATTCTTAATCTCGGTCAAATAGAGGCCCGGCAAATGCCCTTGTTTAAAGAGATGGTGGATATGAGCCAACTGGTGCAAGACGTAAAAGCGATGGTTGAGCCGGTGTTAACCCGCAAGAATTTGTGGTTCCAGACTGAGATCGAGCCGGGTTTACCTCCTGTTTTTGCAGACCGCACCCGCATTAGACAGGTTTTGCTGAGTTTGATCAGTAACAGCTTACGTTTTACAGAACAAGGAGGCATCACCGTTCGTTTGAGGGGCGAAAAAAACGCCATTTTGGTCAATACCGAGGACACTGGCCCCGGTATCGCTCAGGAGGACCTCCCTAAATTGTTTAAAGAATTCGGCCAGTTAGAACAGAGCGGTTGGCGGAGACGAGAAGGGACCGGACTGGGACTGACCATCGGGCGCCGTTTTGTGGAATTGCATGGGGGGCAAATGTGGGTGGAGAGCGAGGGTGTAGCGGGCCGGGGAACTAAATTTTATTTCACCCTACCCCTCTCCAGGACTACCATTGATCTGAATGCAGCGGCCGATGAAGCGGCAGCCGAGGCTCGCTCCTGGAATTACGCTAAAGAACAAGCCGAAAAAGCCCGGCTCCTGTTGGTTCTTTCGCCCAACCCGGTGGCCGGGGATTTGATCGAACAATACCTTGAAGATTATGGGGTCGTCGCCCTGGCTGACTTCAGCCAGGTCCATTCAAAAATAACAGAACTTCTCCCCAACGCTTTGATCGTTGACCAGGCCATCATTAACGAAAACCAAGTCCAGGCAGTTCTGCAAGATTCACCTTATTTTTTACCCATTGTTAGCTTTGTTTTTCCTGATAGCGCTTCGCACCCCGTAGGGGGTAGCGCTTCGCACCCCGTAGGGGGTAGCGCTTCACACCCCGTAGGGGGAAGTACAGACCAGCTCAGCTATCTGCCCCCGGGTGTTGCTAACTATTTGGTCAAACCAATCACCCGCCAGCGTTTGATTGAGGCCATCCGGTCGCTTAACCGGAACATTCGCTCGGTCCTGGTTGTAGATAACGACCCGGCGATGGTGCGTTTTGTAACCCTGGCTCTCACCAGTGGTGAGGATGAAACAATTTCTACGCCTGGTTACCAGGTGCAGGCTGCTTTTAGTGGCCTGGAGGCCCTGGCGCAACTGCGCCAGGAACTCACTGATGTTATTCTGCTGGATTTGAACCTGCCTGATATCAATGGCTGGGAAGTGATTACTCGTATTCAACAGGAGCCGATGTTAGCCCGGGTGCCGATTATTCTCATTACCGCGAGCGACCTACCTCAAGCTCTGGCGACGGATCAGCAAGAGTCTATCCAGGTTTTGATGGGCCGCCCTTTTTCGCGACAAGAACTGGGCGCTCTGTTGAAGGGTGTTCTGGGGGCTGTTCAACCGATGTATCCTACTTGGGCGGCTTTAAGCGCGCCAAGGCATCCAGTAAATCTTTCTGCATAATCGGTTTTTTCAGAAAAGTGGCTGCCCCCAGGGAAGAAGCCAGTTCAGGCTCGTTCCAGACCGAGCAAACAATCACCGGGATATGTTGAGTTTCCGGGTCTGCTTGCAGGGCCTGTAAAATCTCCCAACCATCCATAGTGGGCATCATCACATCCAATGTGATCGCCACAGGGTGTAATTGGCGGGCCAGCAACAAAGCCTGACCCGGATCGGTTATCTCCACTATCTTGAAGGAGGTGCGGCTGAGATAGCGTCGAAACATGCGCATGGTCGTTTCCTGGTCATCCACCACCATCACGACTTCTTGATCGGCTCGCGGCAAGGATAGGATCAGCCGGGTCAAAACACCCGCTTGATCCGGAGCCGCATTTTCCTGGAGGGTGAGGCCCAGGCGTCGGCCCCAGTAGCGGGCAAAATCCAGGGAAGCTTCTTTTTCTGCCTCTCCTGCTAACATTCCCTCAGCATATCTCTCACCCTGAATGGATAGCCTCACCTGCTCCTGGCCTACCTCAGCGCCGACCCTGATTACTTGGCCCAATTGCCCCTGGAAGATATAACTGAAGAGGCTCAGGAGAATCTGGCGCAAAATCACCCGATCAGTTAAAATGGGGGACAAATTTGGTGGTAGATTCAAGTGTAGTTCTATGTTGGTATGTTGCACTCGGCGGCGAAAGATGTCAGCCACGCCGGCCACGACCTCGGTTAGATCAAGCGACTCCTGGGTAATTTTATACTCAGCAAAATCGTCATCCTGTTTCTCGCTGCTGGTTACTGGGGCCTCTTGATTCTCTGAAACCTCATCTCCTGGAAAAAGTTGATTCCACAGTAAACTCGCCACCGCTTGCAGGGCACGGCCATGTTCGCGCCGCAGTTGTCGTTCACTCAGCGATAGATGAGTTTGTAGTTCTTCCAGGCTATACCCTTCAATGTATCGTTCTTTCAGGATGAAATAAGGTCGCCACTCAATGGAAGTCGGCGAAGGTATTTTATCGGGAGGTTGCAGATTATCGATGATTTGTAACACCAGCCGCCGCAACTGTTCGCCCCGGCTTACTGGCTGCTGAGAGGAAGTCCGTAGGTAAGAGGCAAGCGGGTGCATTTCCAGCGCCGCGTAATCATAAAGATTGGCCAGAACCTCTCTGACATGCCGCTCAAACTCGATCCGATCTTTCATAATGCCCCGCATTATAACATAAAGGCTCTTCCTTCAAAAATACCCCTCGATTCGGAGGGGGTGTTGGGGAGGGGATCAGAGTTATGGCCGTTTTGTGGCCGAAAGAAGGCCGGAAAACTCTTGTAGGCCATACCTGACTGGGCGTAAAATAGATACGCTTCAAATAGTTTTGTGGGTGCAGTGAATAAACCAGCTTAAGATTGTTGTAACCATATAATTTTAGCCTAATTGCAATGTATTCTCAGCTCAATGTAATGAGGGGAATGGCAAATGTTTGGGAGGAGAAACTTAGGGAGTACTGCCACTATCTCCCTGGCGACAATCTTAATACTGGCAGCCTGCGACTTGCCTAAAATGGCTGCTCTCACTGCTGCTCCAAGCGAAACCCTCACCACAGAAGAAACCCAACCCTCTACAGCCCCAACCAAAGCCCTGACCCTCAAAGAGGGCCAGGCTGCCTCTATTACCGATGATGAACTGGAGGTTTTTAGTTGGTGGACGGCCGGCGGTGAAGCCGAAGGGCTGAACGCCATGTACCAGCTTTTTAAGGTGCAGTATCCCCAAGTTGAGATTGTCAACGCCACCGCGGCCGGTGGGGCTGGCTCTAACGCCAAAGCAATTCTGTCCACCCGGATGCAGAGCGGCGTCCCACCTGACTCTTTCCAGATTCATGCCGGTCATGAGTTGCTTGATTCCTGGGTAACCGCCGATAAGATGGAACCGGTAACTTTCATCTTCGAGGAGAACGGCTGGCTAGACAAGTATCCTCCCGGTCTTATTGATATCCTGTCCAGGGATGGAAAAATCTGGAGCGTCCCGGTTAACATCCACCGTTCCAACGTGCTCTGGTACAACCGGCAGATCTTTACCGCTCACGGGTTGACTCCTCCTGCCACTCTTGACGACTTCTTTGCCGTAGCCAAAACCCTCCAAGCTGCCGGTATCACCCCACTGGCCCTGGGTGATAACGGCATCTGGGCCACCACCCACCTGTTTGAGTCGGTCTTGCTCGGCTCGATGGGACCAGACAAGTACCGGGGTCTGTGGACCGGTGACACCGACTGGAACGGGCCGGAGGTTAAACAAACCCTGGAAACCTTTGCCGGAATGATGGCGTATACCAACGAGGATCACGCCGCCCTGTCCTGGGATCAGGCAGCTCAGTTGGTGGCCGATGGGGATGCCGCAATGACTATCATGGGCGATTGGGCTGAAGGCTACTTCAAATCCATCGGTTTGACCCCCAAAATCGAGTTCGACTATGTCCCCTCTCCAGGTACTGCCGGCGCCTTCATCATGCTCTCCGACTCTTTTGGCCTGCCCAAAGGCGCCCCCCACCGCCACAACGCCGTTGCCTGGCTGACTTTGGCCGGTTCAAAAGCAGGTCAAGATGCTTTCAATCCGCATAAGGGTTCCATCCCGGCTCGCACCGACGGTGATCGTTCCCTCTACGATGCCTACCTGCAAGCGGCAATGGACGATTTTAGATCCAATGAAATTGTCCCTAGCCTGGCTCACGGGGCTGCCGCCTCGGAGGGATGGGTTACCAGTATCAACGATGTTCTGACCCTTTTTGTGGCCGACTTGGATATTGCCGCGGCTCAACATGGTTTGGTTCAAGTTTGTGCAAACGCCGGTGTATGCCGGTAACTTTGGAAATATCGCCGGAGATGGTGTGGTGGCGCTTTTTTCTTCATTTGCGGGAACTTATATAATGCCGCACTTCCGTCAAGAACGTTGGACTGCCTTTTTAATCATTCTGCCCTCTATTATTCTGCTGGCCATTTTCGTTTACGGTTTTATCTTTTGGACGGCCAGGGTCTCTCTATCGCAGTGGGATGGAGTTGCGCCAAACTATACCTGGGTCGGATTTGATAACTATAAGCAGCTTTTTTCAACTGAGGGAGCAATTTCGGCCAGACGCTTTTCTATTGATCTCTGGAACACCTTCTTTTTTACGCTCTTTTTCCTGGCCCTATGCGTGGTCATCGGCCTGTTGCTGGCTATTCTCCTGGACCAAAATGTTAAAGGTGAGACTATTTTTCGAACTATTTATCTTTTTCCTATGGCCTTATCATTTGTGGTTACGGGGGTGGTTTGGCGCTGGATTTTTACGCCCGGCGCAGGTTCACGCTTACGCGGCGTCAATATCCTACTGCATACTTTTGGACTAGATGCCTTCCGCTGGGGGTGGTACGTCGATACTCATTCCATCGGGCCTTTTCACCTGGCTTTGATTCCGGTAATTATCGCGGCTGCCTGGCAACTTACCGGTTACACGATGGTCATGTATCTGGCCGGTTTGCGCGGCATTTCCAATGATCTGCGTGAAGCCGCCCGTGTTGATGGAGCCAGCGAGCCCCAGATTTACCGCCATGTTATTCTGCCTATCCTACGGCCTATTACCTTGAGCGCCTTGATTATTCTCGGCCACATCTCACTTAAAATCTTTGACCTGGTTTATACCTTAGCCGGCAAGGGGCCTGGTTTTGTTACCGATGTGCCGGGAATTTTTATGTTTGAAACCACTTTCCAGGGTAACCACTATGCCCAAGGGGCAACAATTTCCATGATCATGCTGATCATGGTCGCCGTAATCATTGTGCCTTATCTCATCCAGGGCTTTAAACGAGAGATAGAACTATGACCCGACGTCGAAATTTTGACCCGACCCGGCTAGGTATCTATCTCTTGCTCGTTCTTTTCGCCTTACTCTTTTTAATACCTATGTACGTTTTGCTGGTTAGTTCGCTCAAATCCTTTGCCGAGGTCCAGGATCAGTCTAAGCTGTGGAGGTGGCCGGCGGCCCTGCATTGGGAAAGCTTTGTTGCGGCCTGGTCCGGTATTCCAGAGAAAGGTTTGCGGGGTTTGTCTGGAAACCTGTTTGTCAGCCTTGCCTTGACCATCCCGGCTGCACTTGCCTCCGCCCTGCTCGGCTCTCTCAATGGTTATGTGCTTTCTAAGTGGAGCTTCCCAGGGGCCAATATAGTTTTCCCGTTCATGCTTTTTGGCATGTTCATCCCCTATCAGAGCATCCTCATTCCAATGACCCAAACGCTGGCTTACATTGGCCTGGGTGGAACTTTGTGGGGTCTGGTTCTGGTTCATGTGGTCTATGGTCTGCCCATTACGACCTTAATCTTTCGTAATTATTATACTGAAGTGCCGAAGGACCTGGTTGAGGCGGCGGCTATGGATGGGGCAGATATTATGGATATTTACTGGCGGGTCATGTTCCCTCTTTCGATCCCCGGTTTTGTCGTGGTCATCATCTGGCAGTTCACCAACATCTGGAACGAATTTCTCTTTGCTGTTTCGATCCTGCAAAAACCAGATCTTCAGCCGATCACTGTGGCCCTGCAAAACCTGTCCGGGAGCCAGATTCAGGAATGGAATATGGTCATGGCCGGGGCTATTATTACTGCTTTACCCACGCTCCTGATTTACATTCTGATGGGACGTTTCTTTATCCGGGGTTTGTTAGCCGGTTCAGTCAAAGGGTAAATCAATTATCGCTGGCACATGACAACGATACCAGAGAAGGGAAAGGAGGTCTCTCCACCGACTCAGTAGATCATAGCTTTAACCGGGATGAAGGCTTTTTATAATCCAATCTATCTAAAGGAGGTGGTTCATATTGTAAAAGGAGGTGGTTCATATTGCTGTTATTGTGGCTATAAATGTTTAACAAATGTCTTCACTTAAATAATTTCAAAAGGAGCGAAAGATGTTTCACAAGTTTATCAAATCCATGGTAGCTATCTTGATATTGGCCCTGATTGCCATCAGCCTGTTTGGTTGCACCGGCGCGGCTACCCCAGCACCCGCCGAAAAACCGGCCGAAGCTGAAAAACCGGCCGAAGCGGCCCCTGCGGGAAAGCTGGCTGTCGGCGTCGTTCTGCCGACCAAAGACGAACCGCGCTGGATCCAGGACGAAACCCGCTTCAAAGATGCATTTACTGCGGCTGGTTATGATGTGGAGATTCTCTTTAGCCAGGGCGATTCGGCCAAAGAAAAGGCCAATGTGGAAACCCTGATCACCAAGGGTGTCAAAGTCCTGGTCATCTGCCCGCAAGATGGCACCGCTGCTGCCGCCGCCGCCGAAGCCGCCCGCGAAGCTGGGGTCAAGGTCATCTCCTACGACCGGCTCATCCGCGACACCGAGGCGGTCGATTACTATGTCACCTTTGACAGTGTGGCTGTGGGCGAGGCTTGGGGTCAATACCTGATTGACAAGGCCGAAGGCTCCGGCAACAACCTGTACCTGTATGCCGGCGCGTCCTCCGACAACAATGCCTTCCTCTTCTTCGAGGGGGCCTGGAACAAGCTGCAACCCAAGATCGCCGATGGCACCTTCGTCATCAAAAACTCCAGTGAAGCCGTGGCTTTGCAGGACAAGGCCAAGTTGACCCGCGACGAGATGGCCAAGATCATCGGCCAGGTTACCACCGACTGGAAATTCGACGTGGCCAAGAACCTGGCTGAGGCCAACCTGACCGCCGCCGCCGCCGCAGACAAGGGCACTGTCTACGTCGTCGCCCCCAACGACGGTACCGCTCGCGCTATCGCCGACGCCTTCGCCGCCGATAAAGATGTCACCAAGTACTACATTAGCGGCCAGGACGCCGAGATTGCCTCCGTCCAGTACATCATCGACGGCAAGCAGTCCATGACCGTACTCAAGGACGTCCGCACCTTGGTTCAGGATGCCATCACCGCCGCCGTCGCCTTCCTCCAGGATAAAACCCCTGAGAAAACCACCACCTACAACAATGGCAAGATCGATGTCCCGGCCAAGCCCTCGGCCATTGTCACGGTTACTCAGGACAATGTCAAGGCAGCCATCATCGACTCCGGTTACTATCAAGCCAGTGAATTCACCGGCCTAGACACGATGGCCGCCGCTGAACCTGCGGTTGAACCTGCCGCTCCTGCACCTGGAGCGTTGTCAGTGGGTATCGTTCTGCCGACCAAAGACGAACCGCGCTGGATCCAGGACGAAACCCGCTTCAAAGATGCATTTACTGCGGCTGGTTATGATGTGGAGATTCTCTTTAGCCAGGGCGATTCGGCCAAAGAAAAGGCCAATGTGGAAACCCTGATCACCAAGGGTGTCAAAGTCCTGGTCATCTGCCCGCAAGATGGCACCGCTGCTGCCGCCGCCGCCGAAGCCGCCCGCGAAGCTGGGGTCAAGGTCATCTCCTACGACCGGCTCATCCGCGACACCGAGGCGGTCGATTACTATGTCACCTTTGACAGTGTGGCTGTGGGCGAGGCTTGGGGTCAATACCTGATTGACAAGGCCGAAGGCTCCGGCAACAACCTGTACCTGTATGCCGGCGCGTCCTCCGACAACAATGCCTTCCTCTTCTTCGAGGGGGCCTGGAACAAGCTGCAACCCAAGATCGCCGATGGCACCTTCGTCATCAAAAACTCCAGTGAAGCCGTGGCTTTGCAGGACAAGGCCAAGTTGACCCGCGACGAGATGGCCAAGATCATCGGCCAGGTTACCACCGACTGGAAATTCGACGTGGCCAAGAACCTGGCTGAGGCCAACCTGACCGCCGCCGCCGCCGCAGACAAGGGCACTGTCTACGTCGTCGCCCCCAACGACGGTACCGCTCGCGCTATCGCCGACGCCTTCGCCGCCGATAAAGATGTCACCAAGTACTACATTAGCGGCCAGGACGCCGAGATTGCCTCCGTCCAGTACATCATCGACGGCAAGCAGTCCATGACCGTACTCAAGGACGTCCGCACCTTGGTTCAGGATGCCATCACCGCCGCCGTCGCCTTCCTCCAGGATAAAACCCCTGAGAAAACCACCACCTACAACAATGGCAAGATCGATGTCCCGGCCAAGCCCTCGGCCATTGTCACGGTTACTCAGGACAATGTCAAGGCAGCCATCATCGACTCCGGTTACTATCAAGCCAGTGAATTCACCGGCCTAAAATAAGCACTAGCAGTTAGTTAATGCAGGAATAGTGATGGTCTAGAACTTATTCGAGAACTCTGTTTCAACTCTGTCAGGTCCATTAGTCCATCACTATTCCCCACTTCTTTTGTATTTTCTTAGCATTGGAGATGCTTATGAATACTCCTATTTTAGAGATGAAAAATATTGTCAAGACATTCCCCGGCGTAAAAGCCTTGAGTAATGTCAGCTTTCGGGTGGCCAAGGACGAGATTCATTTTCTGGTCGGCGAAAACGGGGCCGGCAAATCTACCCTGATGAAGGTCTTGAGCGGGGTTTATCCCTTCGGGCAATACACCGGCGATATCCTTTTTGAGGGGCAGGTACAGAAATTTACAGGCATCAGCGACAGCGAAAAGGTCGGTATTGCCATCATCTACCAGGAGTTGGCGTTGGTCCCTGAATTGACGGTGTATGAAAACATCTTCCTGGGGAATGAGCTTAAAAAAGGCATCAGAGTTGACTGGAATGAAACCATCAAACGGGCCAGCGCCGCCTTAAAGAAAGTCAAGTTGGATGTCAATCCGGCGGCGAAAGTGAAGGATTTGGGCGTGGGCAAGCAGCAGTTGGTTGAAATTGCCAAGGCGCTGAACAAGAATGTGAAGCTACTGATCTTGGATGAGCCGACCGCGGCCTTAAACGAGGACGACTGCGACAATCTGTTTGACCTGCTGTTGGGCTTGAAAGCACAGGGCGTAACCTGTATTATGATTTCCCACAAGCTGAAAGAAGTCATCAGGCTGGCCGATACGGTTACGGTACTGCGCGATGGCCAGACTGTCTGCACCCTGGATGCCCACAAAGGCGAAGTATCGGAAAGTGTGCTGGTCAAGCATATGGTCGGGCGTGAAATCAACAATATCTATCCGGAAAGACAACGCGATCCATTCAAAGCTACGGCGGCCGCCGTAGAAGAAGCTAAAGCGGCCGGCGTAAAGGTCATTTCGTATGACCGGCTGATCACCAACACCACAGCCCTGGATTATTATGTAACCTTTGACAGCATTGCCGTCGGCGCGCAGCAGGCGCAATACCTGGTTGACCATGCTACGGGCAAAGGTAACCCGTTGTATCTGTATGCCGGCGCCGCAACTGACCCCAACGCCTCCATTTTCTTCCGCGGCTCTTGGGGTGTTTTGCAGCCCAAGATCGCTGATGGCACTTTCGCCATCAAGAATTCAAGCCAGGCCGTTAGTCTCCAGGCGAATGTCACCCTGACGCGTGACCAGGAAAGCGCGATCTTCCGCCAGATCACTACCAACTGGGACGCCCATACGGCCAAGAACCTGGCAGAATTCAATTTGACCACCGCCACCGCGGCTGACAAGGGTAATGTCTTTATCCTCGCCCCCAATGATTGCACCGCTCGCGCTATTGCCGATGTTTTCGCTGCCGACAAGGACGTTAAGAGTTACGTGATTACCGGAATGGACGCCGAGGAAGCATCCATGCAGTACATCATCGACGGCAAACAGTCTATGACCGTTTTTAAGGATGTCCGCATCCTGGTACAGAGCGCAATCGACGCCACGCTAGCCATGCTTAAGGACCAGACGCCCGCAGTCAACGGGACCTACAATAACGGTATGATGGATGTCTCGGCGCTACAGTCCCCGGTTATCTCTGTCGACAAGGCAAATGTCCAGGCCGTTCTGATCGACTCTGGCTATTACAAGATCCGTGACCTGACCGGCGCTTCACATACGCCTACGCCCTCAGCCGGTTTAGCCGTGGGCGTCGTTCTGCCCACCACAGATGAACCACGCTGGCTCCAGGATCAGGCTCATTTCCAGGATGCGTTCAAAGATGCCGGTTACGACGTTGAAATTCTCTTCAGCCAGGGTGACCCCGCCAAGGAGAAAGCGAACGTCGAATCATTGCTGGCTAAGGGCATCAAAGTTCTCATCATCTGCCCGCAAGGTGGTGGAGAAGTTGTGCTTAGAGTCAAGGATTGGAACGCTTACGACCCGGCCCTGGGGCGAACGATCCTCAAGGATATTAATTTCAACGTCAAGAAAGGCGAAATCGTCGGCTTTGCCGGGCTGATGGGGTCGGGGCGGACGGAGTTGGCCAAAAGTATCTTTGGCAACCCGGATGGCTATAAGATAAGCGGCGAAATGTCTATCAAAGGCCAGAAGAAGCACTTTTCGCACCCCCAAGAGGCCATCGGTGAGGGAGTCGCTTATGCCAGCGAAGATCGCAAACGTAACGGCCTGATTTTGATCCAGGATATAAAGCAGAACATCACCCTGGCCAATTTACGCGAAATAGCCAATCGCGGCGTGGTTGACAGCAATGCCGAGGTTAAAGTGGCCAATGAGTATCGGGCTGCCATTAATATAAAAACACCGAGCATCGAGCAGAAGGTGGTCAATTTGAGCGGCGGCAACCAGCAGAAGGTATCAATAGCCAAGTGGTTGTTTGTCAAGCCCAATATATTAATCCTGGATGAGCCAACACGGGGTATCGACGTTGGGGCCAAGTTTGAAATTTATACCATCATGAACCGGCTGGTCGAGCAGGGCATGAGCATCATTATGATCTCGTCCGAATTGCCCGAGGTGCTGGGTATGAGCGACCGGGTGTATATAGTTGCCTCCGGCAGAATCACTGGCGAACTGCCCATTGAGGAAGCAACTCAAGAAAAAATTATGCATCTTGCCACAAGTTGAGGAGGTTTAAAATGTCGTTAAGCCAGAATGTTAATCCATCGGATGTAGACAGCGCGGTGCAAATCGAGTCCAAACCGTCGTTTATCAAAGATTTGCAGACAGTGCTACAGCAGAATATCCGTGAATACGGCATGTGGATCGCCCTGTTCGTCATTATGGCGATCTTTACCGTCACGACCAATGGTATTTTTATGTCGTCCAGAAACATGGCCAACCTGATGAACCAGACCGGCTATATCGCCGTCCTGGCGGTCGGCATGACCCTGGTCATCGTTATCCGCCATATCGATCTGTCGGTTGGTTTTCTGGCCGGCTTTATCGGCGCGGTTGCGGCCATTGCTATGTCGTCCTGGGGCCTGTCGGTCTACCTGGTCATCCCGCTGGCATTGGCGCTCGGAGTCGTAGCCGGGCTGATCACCGCGTTTATGGTCGCCCAGTTGGGCATTCCCGCCTTTGTGGCTACCCTGGGCGGCTGGCTGGTTTATCGTGGGGCCTTGCTGCTGGTTACGGCGGGGACAGGCACAATCATCATCTCGGATAATTTCTTTAACGCTATCGGCAACGGTTATATTCCCGATATCCCCGGCCTTGAGTCCGTATTACCCGGAGTCCATAAATTAACCCTACTCCTGGGCCTGGCGGCCATCGTCCTGTACATCATCAGCGAAATCGACAGCCGTAAAAAGAAGCAAGCCTACAACTTTGAAGTGCTGCCGAGGGATATCTTTATCCTTCAACTGGTCTTTATCGCGGTGTTGCTCGCCAGCGTCACCTGGATATTGGCCGGCTACAATGGCCTCTCCTGGACCTTTGTGATTGTGGTGATTGTGGTGGGCATCTATCATTTTATCACCACCCAAACAGTACTGGGCCGGCATATTTATGCGGTCGGCGGCAACCCCGAGGCGGCCCAGTTGAGCGGCATCAATGTCAAGAATGTGACCTACCTGGTTTTTGGATCGATGGGCTTGCTGACCGCTTTATCGGGCATCTTGTTCGCCTCCCGTTTGAAGTCGGCCACCCCGACTGCCGGGACCCTGTTTGAATTGGATGCCATCGCCGCGGCTTATATTGGCGGTGTATCGGCGGCCGGCGGCGTGGGCAATGTCATAGGATCGATCATTGGAGCGTTGGTTTATATGTCACTGACCAGCGGCATGAACCTGATGGGTATCGACATCTCCCTCCAGTACGTTGTCCGAGGTGCAGTGTTGGCAATCGCCGTGATCTTTGATGTGACCACCCGCAGCAGGGGCAGATAATCCAGTTCACTTGCAATTTCGGTTGATAATATGACTATTCTCCCTTCAGCTCGATTTGTCCGCAAGCTAAAGGGACAAGAGCACCAACCAAAAAGGCACTCATCGTTTGATGAGTGCCTTAAGGTTGAGAATTTAGGGGCACGAACACCCCACAGAAGATGCTAAATAGAGCGAGAAAATGCTGTAACCTTTGAGCTTGATCTCCGTCTAAAAAAGTGAAAGGGTTGAGAACTTAGACCCAAAATTCATAAAATCACTCATGTGGAGGTATCATCATGGCTCTGCTGAAAGAAA
>CAZUNT010000088.1:0-28300 GCA_964622215.1 uncultured Caldilineaceae bacterium | reverse complement strand
CCATGTAAGAGTCATTCCGCTGCCCGGTAAAGCCAAAGTCCGTCGGCCCGGTGTCACCCCAGCGGATTTCCCCATAGGGCAGGTAGCGGCTTGCGGAGAATTTCTGGCCGCTGGCGTCGGTTGTTAAAGACGTGGACCCCAAATGATCCCCGTGCAAATAGTATACCACATTCCCCTGGCGCATCGCTACTCGCTGCTGGCCGAAGAGGTAGTACTTGGTCACCCGCTCGATTTTGACCGGAGTGGCTGCGGCAGCCCAGGAGCTTCTGTTGCCGGCCCGATCGGCGGCCTGCACCTGGAAAGTGTAGGTATAACCCGGTGTGCCGGCAAAGGTGGCGTTGGTATAAGGAACGTTGACCAGCCAACTGGTCCACGAGCCGTTGCCTTGTTTGTATTGCACGTCGTAGCCGCTAATACCGGAACCGCTCTCGTTGCCGCTCCAGGTGACGGCGATATTTCGGCTCCCCGCGAGCGCAGCGGTGATGACGACGGTCGGAGAAATGGTATCCACGCTGAAGGTCCAGCGATTGGGATCGCCCGGCGGGGGGTATCGGTGGCCGGCAACGAGGTCAGTAAAAGGGACCCAATAATGACTAATCTGATCAACCGATCTAACAGTGACATCCTCAACCCTCCCTGGTCCAGTCTGGGTTCGGCCGGAAACCTCATTGACTGACAAATTTTACAATTGAGGTGGGGGGCACGGAGGACACGGAGAAATTTTATAAAAATCTCTGTGCTCTCCGCTCGCTTCACAGTCCGTGGTTAAATATTAAATGTGTCAGTCAATCAGCCTCCAAAGTGACACGCACCCGAGGAAATAGCGGCTATTGGGGCTATTGCCACACCTCACCTGTTTATGTTAGAATAATACCATTAAAAAAACTCATTAGGGTCAGGAGGATGCTATGACCACACCGACGTGTTTTGACATAATTACGTTAGCGCCGCCTTTCGACACTACCCCTGGAAGTGTAGTCGCCGGGCTAATGGCTATGTTTTTTCCTCTGGCGATAATAGTTTTGGTGTTCGGGTTGTTTGGGTTTTTTATGTACTACAGTTACCGCCAGGAAAAACAGCGTACCGCCGACCTACAGCGGGCGGCCGATGAACTGGGTTTTGAATTTTTACCCACAGACGATAGTTCTTTTTTAGCCAATCTGACCGGTTTTCCCCTGTTTTCGCAGGGCCGTTCTAAACGACTCTTTAACCTGATGCGCGGGAAAACCAAAAATCTCAATGTGTCCGTCTTTGATTATAGTTATGTCACCGGCAGCGGTAAGCACCGCCACACCTGGCGTCAAACCGTCGTTTGTTTTCAAATAGATGGCGCTGGCCTGCCCACTTTTTCCCTGGGACCGGAGAATGTTTGGCACAAAATAGGGACATGGTTTGGCTATCAGGATATTAACTTTGCCAGCCACCCGCTTTTCTCCAAAAACTACCTGCTGCGTGGTCAAGCGGAAGAGGCTATCCGTAATCTTTTTACGGAGGAGGTGCTGGCCTTTTACGAAACAAACCCTAAACTCACCACCGAAGGTGACCAGGACCGCCTCCTGGTTTATCGTCATTCCGTTCGGGTTGAACCCTCAGCCATCCGGTCCTTACTGGAGGATGGTTTGAATGTGGTGAACGCTTTTCGCCTGCGCCCGCGTGACGAGTTTTAATTTAAGGCTGGATTAGTATCACTTTTTGTATCGCTATTGGTATTTTTTGGGGATACCAATCGGTTGCCATTTTGTGATTTAATACTATTTGGAGACAATCAAAATGGCAGTTTCTCAATCCACTCAAGAGCCTGTCTGGCAAACCCTGGCCGAATTTGCCCTACCCAGCCAACCTGATAGCGATCGCCAGGCCAGAGCACAGGTAGGCGAGGTGGTGCGACCTCTGAGTTTGCCGGCGGCGTACCTGGAACGGCTCAAAATCGCCGTGGCTGAGGCGACCTTGAGCGCCATCGAACACGGCAATCGTTATCAATCTGATTTGCCGGTGGTCATCCGGGTGCTGGTTTCGGAGAAGAGTCTGCCGGTGCGCATCGCTGACCAAGACGGCTACCCGATCCCACCACCGGAAAAGCCCAACCTGGCGGCTAAATTGGCCGGCCAACAGCCGCCGCGAAGCTGGGGGTTTTTCCTGATTGAGAAGACGGTGGATGACCTGCGAATGATGGGCGACGAGGCTCACCACACCATAGAATTGTTTTTGTATTTTGAAGGGGGAAAGTATGACAAATTATGATCTTAAAGCCGATGTTCGCCATCGGCCCGGTGTCACGATTATTGATCTGTGCGGTGAACTCAACGGTTTTGTGAATAACGTCCTTGTTACAGCTTACACCGAAGCGATTAATCGAAATCCAGAGCGCCTGTTTCTTAACTTTGAACGAGTGAATTACATCAACAGCACCGGCATTGGCTTCATCCTTGACTTGGTGGGGCGGGCGCAGCGATCTCATCAGACTTTGATAGGCTATGGCCTGAGTTCCTTTTACCTCCAGCTTTTCCAAATTGTCGGCCTGACCGAGTTTATTCAGATCGTTCCCGACGAAGCGAGCGCCTTGACCCTGGTATCTTAAAGCCTGGCGACCGGATCGAGTATTTCCTTCACTATCCCTTCAAAGTTCCTGGCCTGGACCCGGGCCTCAAACGCTTCAAGCTGCTGGGAGGTTAATTGGGCTTTCCAATCAAGGCGAAGTTTCTCAGCCCGGTCTTTCGTTTCCTGGCTGGCCGTAGGATGCTGGCGGATGTGAGCCAACAACTCCAGGGCAGGTTCAATTGCCGCCTCCTTTGCCTGTAGGGCAGCAAGGCCCATCAGCGCGTCAAGGGCCAGGGGTATCGCCTGCACTTCGTTGGCCGTTTGCAGCGCATTGAAAAAAGAGCGCCGCGCTTCGATGGGTTGCCCCAACGAAGCTAAGGTCTCCCCCAGATTGTTCAGCACGCGGGCCATGCTCCAGCGGTCGCCGATCTGGCGATAGAGAGCCAGACTTTCCCGGAAGAAAGATAGAGCGCTTGAGGCGTCAGCTTGCGCTTGAGCAATGATGCCCAACACAATGAGCACATTGGCCATGCCCCAGGGGTCGTTAATCTCCCGACTGATGCTCAAACTTTCCTGGGCGAGTTGCCCGGCTTCGTCGTGCCGGCCCAGAGCCAGGGTACTGGCGCTGAGAAAGCCAAGCGCGCGCGCCGTAGAGATACGATCGCCGTAACGACGCATAATAGCCGCTGCTTCAGCCAGCAGGCTATAAGCGTCTGCATGCCCGCCCTGGGCCTGAACGAAGTGGCCCAGATAGGTCAGGCTAACCGCCACTTCCCACTCGTCGCCTAACATCCGTTTAAGGGTCAGGCTTTCCTCCAGGCAGGCGCGGGCGGCCGCGAGGTCGCCCATCATCTGAAGGAGGACACCCTGAACCCGGAGGGCATCGGACAGCGCGGCCGGCGCGTCCAGCGGGCGAAGCAGAGCTAAATTTTGCGCCGCCATCTCCCGGACCAGGGGCACTTGACCGCTCCATATCCGACACCAACCCTGATAAGCCAATAGTCGTCCCAACGTAGCCAGCCCATCCACAGAGGGTGTGGACTGGCTGTCTACTATCGTCTGAAACACCTCGGCGGCCTGCTGAAACAGTTCGGCGCCCTCCTGAACCCAATTCCGGCATAAATAAAAAAGAAAAAGTCCAAAAGCAGCTTGCTGCAGCCGGGCCGTATCTCGCTGCCTCACCGCCCAAGCCCAAGCCAGGCGCAGGTTATCCACCTCTGTGCTCAGTTCGGTCAGGGCGGCGCCTTGCTCAGCGCTTTTCAGGTGCGTCGATGCTTGCTGGAGCAGACGGGTGAAGAAGTCACAATGCCGCTCGCGTGTCTCATCTTCTTCTATGGCAAGTTGCTGTAAGTGGGTGGCCGCATATTGGCGCACTAATTCGTGCAGGTCGTAGCGTCCCGTGTGCGCGTCAGTCCGGCGCAAAAGCGATTTATCCACCAGGGCCAGCAGCACCGGCAGCGTTGCCCCGGCTACCCGCTCGGCCGCCTCCCGCCTGAAGCCCCCCCGAAAGACCGACAACCGCCGCATCACGCCCTGCTCCTCGGCTGAAAGCAACTTCCAGGAATGGTCAAAGGTCAGGCGCAGACTGCGCTGCCGTTCCGGTATATCACGCGCCGACGCCGCCAAAAAATCCAGGCTGCGTTCAATCTCCTGGGCAATTTCCCGGCAGGAGAGCACGCGCACCCAAGCTGCTGCCAATTCTAACCCCAACGGCATCCCGGCGATGAGCTGGCAGATACGGCCAATGGCTGCTCTATCCTCGCTTGTCAGGACAAAATCGGCTTGAGTCTGGCGGGCGTGCTGTAAAAATAAAGCCGCCGCACTGTACGTCTCCAACTCATCCAGGTGATCGGGTGGCGGCATGGGCAAGCCCTGCACTTCAAACACCCATTCCCGGTGAAGGTGCAGCCGCTGGCGAGACGTGACCAGGAGCTTTACCGCCGGGGCAGAGTGCAAAATCTTCACGAGTAGGTCCAGCCCGGCCTCGTTTTCTGCCTGAAATGAAGGGAGCAGATGTTCAAAATTATCCAGCACCAGCAGCATAGACTTCTCACGCAAATAGTTAAGCAGTTGCGTGGCTAAGTCAACCGGGCCATAAAAGGTGAAATCCAGGGCGCTGGCAATCGCCGGGATAATGAACTCGGCTGAATTTATCGGGGCCAGGGAGATAAAATAAACGCCATCGGTAAACGCCTCACCCCGGTTAGCGGCCGCTTCGATGGCCAAACGGGTCTTGCCAATGCCGCCCAGCCCGACGAGCGTCAGTAACCGGCACTGGGGGTCTTGCAGCAGCCGGGCCAGGCTCGCCAGTTCGTGTTCGCGACCTAGGAGGGGGGTATCCGGGGTGGGGAGACGAAGCGCAGGCTTGGGGGCAGGGGCATGGGGGGAATTAACGTTCGACGTTTTAACATATTTGGCCAGCCGGTCAACGCGCAGTTCGGCCCGGGCCGCTTTCAAAAAAACAGGGTGGTCTTCAGGAATAATATCCAGGCACCCGGCCAATAACTCGGCGATTTGGCGGGAGGGTCGGCGTTCATCCGCCTCGATTTTGCGAATAGTCATGACCGAGCAGCCGGCGCAGTTAGCCAGGTCAGCCTGGGTCAGGTCTAACTGTTTGCGGCGCTCTTTCAGCCACAGCCCAAACGAGGGCGGCAGTTCCATATTCGTATGTCTCCTTGTTTTCTGATCGCAGCATCTCAAACTAACAAGACGGACCCCGGCCTGCGGTACGGTCAGGATACAATGAGATTGTACTGAAATCCAAGCAAAAAGCAATGACCAAGGTTACAGCCGTCATAGATTTTAGTGATCACTCAGAAATTTCATTTGCGATTAGTATATCTTCACTTTTTAAATGAAATAAGCTATAATCAAAACGCTTGGTGAAAACAATAAGAAAAATTTTTTAGCGGTCGGCGGTCCCCCACGTTCTTTCCCGCTTTCGGAACGCCCGAAAGGACGAGGAGCGGCGAATCGCTCTCAGCCGTCGATAGTCTATTATAAAAAGGAGACTCTTTATGGCCGATTTAAGACAAACAGTTCAGGACAATATGGGCAAGTTTGAGGCGCTTGTCGCCAAAATTCCCGGTTACAAGGGCTACAAAGAAAAAGAGATGCGCCGCGAGGCCGATGCGCTGCTGCGCCAACACCTGGCTGCCAAGTTTGGCGAGCAGTTAAGTCGAGCCGGAGATGTGGCCTCGCAAATGTTGACCGGCCCGGCAATGGCCCAACTTGGCGAGATGGATAAGGGCAACACCCGATTGCAAACCCTGATTGACAAGATCCAGACGGCGGCCCAGGGTTATGCCGGCTTTTTTGATGCCGTCAAGGTCAAAGAAGATGAGTTAGACGAGTTGTATGAATTTGATAACCAGGTATTGCTCAAAGTTGATGAGGTTGCTGCTGCGCTTGATGAGCTGCAAGCAGCCCTGGATGGCGGTGAAACCGGAGCTGTTGCCCCAGCCGTGCGTGGTTATGTTAAAGTCGTCACCGCTACTTCAGCCCTGTTCGATCAGCGGCGTGATGTGCTGACGGGATTAGCGTAAAACGTAAAGATAAAAAGAGGAGACAGACAATGGCTTTATCTGAAGTGATTGAACTAACCCAGGAGATGCGCGAGCGTATCGTCCAACGTGTGCCGGAAGTGGGAGAGGGGCGGCTTAAAATGGGCGCCCAACTGATTGTCGGCCAGGGACAGGCTGCGGTGTTTTATCGGGACGGCAAGTCGCTGGATGTGTTTGGACCGGGCCGCCATACCTTGACCACCGCAAATGTGCCGCTGTTGACCAGCCTGTTAAGCAACATCGGCTTTGGCAAGGATAGCATCTTCCAGGCCTCGGTTTATTATGTGGCCGTACGTGAGTTTCCCCAGGAAGGCTGGGGTACTCGCCAGCCGATTGCTATGCAGACGCCTGGTCAAGGTTTGGGCTGGTTGCTGCTCGGTGCACACGGCACTTTTGCCTTTCAAGTCATGGACCCCAAGCGGGTGGTGGACACCCTGGTCGGTGGGGGGCAGTCCTTCCTGGAACTGCGCGACTTAAAGACCCGCCTGACCAACGTTATTGTCCAGGCCGCGACGGATTGGTTTGCCGAAGTCAACCCCGGCAATTTGATGAAAGCCCAGGCGATGATGGACGAACTGGCGGCGGCTGTTAAAGTTAAAGCTCAAGATAGCTTTGATGCTTTGGGCCTGCTGTTGAAAAACATCACCATTGGCGGCCTCAGCCCCCTGGAAACCTCGGCCGAGAAGCTCCAGCAGATGGGCTTGTTAGACGCGCAGATGTACATGCAGTTGCAGGCGATGAATACCATCAAGGAATCTTCCCAGGGTGGCGGCCAGGCCGGTACGGGAGTGGGTTTGGGCGCAGGCATGGGCGCCGGGATGGGGCTAGGCCAGATGATGGCCGGCATGTTTGGTGGGATGCAGCAACAGCAGCAGCAAGCCGCACCCCCGGCCGGAGGCGCGGCTGCACCGGCCGGCGGTGGCGCTACCCCTGATATTATGGGCGTAACCGAAGCTGCGGCTTACCTGGGTGTTTCGGTTGAAGATGTGGTTGAATTATGTAACTCCGGCCAGTTAAAGGCCAAGAAGATTGGCAGCCAGTATCGTATTAGCAAAGCAGCGATTGACGAATTTATGAAGAGTTGACCGCTGACCGTAGACCGCCGACCGCCGTCTCTCCTTAGAAAATGGACCGCTGACGGCAGACCGCCGACCGCTGAAAGACATTTTCATCATCGGTGGCCTGCCGTTGGCTCGTGAACACTCATCTCTAAATCAATGGGGTGACGAGAAAAATGGCGGTCGGCCATCGGTGGTCGGCGGTCGTTTACAAGGTCGCCCGGGCGGCGGTTACGCTGTCGGAGATGTGGAAAATCCGGTCGAACATGGTCAATTCAAACAAAAGTTTGGGTTGTTCCTGAGGGGCGGCCAGGCGCAGATTCTGCCCATAGCCAAAAATCTTCAGGCCGATCACTAGGGCAGCCAGACCGTGACTGTCGATAAAAGGGACATTTTCCAGGTTGACAATCACTTTTTCGGTTCCCTGCTGGGAGATGTCCTTAAAGAGTTGTATTGTCTCCATCGCCAGCCCGCCGTGAAGAGGTTGGTGCAATTGGACCAGGTGCACCTCGTTGTCCAACACCGTGTGTGAAATCGCCATTATTTTTCTCCTTAACTCATGCCAGTCTTGTTTCCCAACTCTGTAAACTATACGGGCGAAATCGGCAAAAGTTGCAGAGTGATATGAGAGTTTCCCAATGTCAAGAATAAATAACCGTGCTAATAACCAGCTTCGCCTCGTCAAATTTACGCCCCATTTTACCGCCTATGCCGAGGGGAGTGTCCTGATCGAGACGGGTAAGACCTGTGTCTTATGCAACGCTACCATCGAAGACAAAGTCCCGGCCTGGCGGGAGGAGTCCGGCGGCGGCTGGCTGACGGCAGAGTATGCCATGCTGCCGCGCGCCACCCATCAGCGTATCTCTCGCCGCCAGGGCAGCGAGGATGCCCGTACCCAGGAAATCCGGCGGCTGATTGGCCGGGCCTTGCGGGCGGCCGTTAACGTGGACAAATTGGGGGCGCGGACCCTTACGGTAGATTGTGACGTGATTCAGGCCGATGGGGGCACGCGCACGGCCAGTATTACCGGTGGCTATGTGGCGGTGGCTATGGCCCTGCAAAAGTTGATTAAAGGTTACTACGTACCGGCCAGTGTGTTGGTTACACCCGTTGCCGCCGTTAGTGTAGGGGTGGTAGGGGGTGAATTGAGGCTGGATTTGGGCTACGAAGAAGACACAGTCGCAGAAGTTGACATGAATGTGGTCATGACCGGCGTAGGTAAATTTGTCGAAATTCAAGGCACGGCTGAACGAACGCCCTTTGATCAGGAAACTCTGGTGGGGTTGCTGGCCCTGGCCAGGCAGGGGATCGAGCAATTACTGGCCCGCCAGGCTGAACTTTTGGCTCGCCTATCACTATAGGGGCAGCACACTGCCTTGATATTTCAGCGAGAGAATAAATATAAACATGTCAGCTCTTTTGTTCATTTTATTGTTGATCGTTGTTAACGGTATTCTGGCCATGTCAGAAGCAGCGATCATCTCGGCTCGTAAGGCCAAGCTGCGGCAGCAGGTTAATGAAGGCAACGCCGGCGCTGGTGTTGCCCTGGAATTGGCTGAGAACCCCAGTCGTTTTTTATCTACTGTTCAGGTAGGGATTACCCTGATTGGCATCTTTGCCGGCGCGTTTGGCGAAGTCAAGTTGAGAGACGATTTGGTGGGTTTTATCAGCCGGATTCCTGGTTTGGCGGCTTACAGTGAATCAATCAGCCTGGGTATCGTCGTTTTGGGTATTACTTACATTTCCCTGGTTATCGGTGAATTGGTCCCCAAACGGTTAGCCTTGCAGAATCCTGAGCGAATTGCCGGACTCATAGCTGGCCCCATGCGAACATTAGCGATAATATTTTATCCGGTGGTTCATTTGTTGACTGTTTCAACTGAGGCGATTTTACACCTTTTGGGGGTACACCCTTCGACAGATCCGCCGGTGACGGAAGAAGAGATCAAGGTGCTGTTAGAGCAAGGCACGCGGGCCGGTGTATTTGAAGCAGCGGAACAGAACATGGTGGTGGCCGTATTTCGCCTCACCGACCAGCGAGCGGGCGATTTGATGACCCCTCGGCCTGAAATTATCTGGTTTGACCTGAAGGAGTCGCCGGTTGAAATCAGCGAAACCATCACGACCAGTGGTTACTCTCGCTTCCCGGTGTGCCAGGATGACCTGGATCATGTCGTCGGGGTGGTTCAGGCCAAGGATTTGTTGGCTTGTAGCCTGGCCGGGCAGCCGCTTGACTTAAAAGCCTGTTTGCGACCGGCGCTCTTTGTTCCTGAAACGAGTCCGGCAGGTAAAGTACTAGAGCTGTTTAAGCAAACCCAAATGCCCATGGCCTTGGTCATTGACGAATACGGGGGCATGCAAGGTTTAGTGACCCTGCATGATATTTTGGAAGCGATTGTAGGCGATGTCGAACCGGACGAACCGCAGGCAGTCCAGCGTGAGGATGGCTCCTGGCTATTGGATGGAGCCTTACCGGTAGAGGAGTTTAAGGAATTGTTTCACCTTGATAAATTGCCGGAGGATGAGCGTGGCTATTATCAAACCCTGGGCGGTTTTGTGATAATGTGCCTGGGACGTATCCCAATCGTGGGGGATCATTTTCAGTGGAATCAACTACACTTTGAAGTGGTAGATATGGATGGCCGGCGGATAGACAAGATACTGGTCGCGCCGGGTGGGGAAAAAGTGTCTGAATCACAAACCGTTATCGAAACTATGTAATTCCAGCAAAGGACCGCTTATGACAGAAACAGGAATTAACTTTTCTTATAATGTTATGATTTCTGAGGAACAGTTACAGGCCCGGATCAAAGAACTGGGCCAGCAGATTTCAGCCGATTACGCCGGCCATGATTTGCTGCTGCTGTGTATTTTAAAGGGGGGCGTGCTTTTTCTGACCGATTTGATGCGCCAGATTACCATTCCGCACGAGATTGATTTTTTGGCCGTCTCCAGTTATGGCCGAGAAGTGCGCGAGTCGACCGGCGTAGTGCGTATCGTCAAAGATTTGGATGAACCCATTGCCGGGCGCTGCGTGCTCATCGTCGAGGACATTATCGATACCGGCCATACTCTGTTCTACATCACCAATATTCTCAATGCCCGCCAGCCGGCCAGCCTGAGAATCTGCACCCTACTCGACAAAGCCGAGCGCCGCCAGGTCAACATTCCCGTCGATTACACCGGCTTCGTCATCCCCGATAAATTTGTGTTTGGCTATGGCCTGGATTTGGATGAGAAATTTCGCAATTTGCCTTTTATTGGGGTAGCAGTGGGCTAAAAAGGGTGTGACGAAGAAAACAGGTTGCATTATCACACCTCCGGCACGCGACTCTTGACCAGCCGTTCCTGTACTACCTCCGTTAGCCCGATGACCTTACCCTGTGCGGCCAACTCCTGCCAGCGGGGGTTGCGGATGGGCGGGCACTCCCAGGCTGTTGGGGGGGTGTTAGCCCGCAGGCCCTTAAAGGCAGTGAGAATGCCGCAGTGGTAGCAGTGCTCGCGGCAGTCCACTTTGGTTTCACCCTTTTGGGCGGCATACCAATCCAGCAGCAGCCAACGTTTCTCCACCCCGGCGCTGATGTGATCCCAGGGGAAGATCTCGTCGGCCAGGCGGGGCCGGTGGGCGTACCAGTAGGGATCGAGGCCGTGTTCGCTGAAAGCTTCGGCCCAGGCGTCAGGACGAAACCACTCGTTCCAGGCATCGAATTTGGCCCCCTTTTCCCAGGCGGTTTTGATGACCGCGCCCAGGCGGCGGTCGCCCCGGGACAGAAATGCCTCCATCAGGCTTCCCTCCGGATCGTTCCAGTTGAAAATAAGGCCGTGCGTCCGGCCAAACTCTTGCCGCAGCAACTCCTGCTTGCGCCGGATGTCGGCCAGGTCGGCCAGGCCGGTCCATTGGAAGGGGGTGTGAGGTTTGGGCACGAAAGTACTGACGCCCACCCGCACCTTAGCCTTGCCGCCATGATACCTGCGGCCAATAGCCAGCACCTGTTTGGCCAGCTTGGCAATAGCGATCACGTCTTCGTCTGTTTCGGTCGGCTGCCCGATCATAAAATAGAGTTTGATCAGCCGCCAGCCCCGGCTGTACACATCTTCGGCGGTTTGGAGCAGCTCTTCGGTGCTGATGTATTTGTTAATCACGTCGCGCATACGGTCGGTGGCGGCTTCGGGGGCAAAGGTAAAGCTGCCCTTACGGTTGCCTTCCAGCATTTCCAGCAAGTCGGCGGAAAAGGACTCGATACGCAGGCTGGGCAGTGAAATATTGAGTTTCCGCTCGCCGTATTTTTCGGAAATCGTTTTGACCAGCGGCCCAATCTGGGTGTAGTCGCTGCTGCTTAGCGACAGCAGCCCGATTTCTTCGTGGCCGGTTTCGGTCATAATTTTGTCTACGGTTTCGACCAGTTCCGCCAGGGAGCGCTCTCGCACCGGGCGAAAGACCATTCCCGCCTGGCAGAAGCGGCAACCCCGGGTGCAGCCCCGCTGGATTTCAATCGGAGCACGGTTAAAGGTCACATCCACGAAGGGTACCACAAAGCGAGTCACCGGCGGCGGCAGCAGCGGGGTAATCCGCTTGACGATATGTTTTTCGGCTGCCTCGACCAGCGGTTCGACATTAGAAATCGTGCCATCGGATTCGTAGTAGTTAAAAACATAAAAACGGGGCACGTATACGCCGGGAATACGGGCCAGGCGGCGCAGTTGAGTTTCACGGTCGGTGTTTTTGACTTCGCGTAGAGCCAGGATGATTTCGACGATCACATCCTCCCCCTCGCCCATCACAAAAAAGTCGATAAAATCGGCCATGGGTTCCGGGTTGAAGACCGCGTTGCCTCCGGCGCAGACCAGGGGATAACGGGCATCCCGCACCGCGCTGAGCAGGGGCAAACGGCTCATATCCAGCAGGGTCAGCACGTTGGTGTAAAGCTGCTCGTAGGGCAGGCTGAGGCCGATGAGGTCGAAGTCGCGCAGTTCATGCTTGCTTTCCAGAGCATAAATAGGTATATTAGCCTCACGCATCTTGGCTTCCATGTCAGGCCAGGGTACATAAACCCGCTCGGCCAGGACATCTTCGCGCCGGTTTAATAAGTCGTACAGGATAGCCAGGCCCAGGTTGCTCATGCCTAAATCATACACATCGGGAAAAGCCAGGGCGACTTTGGTCAAAATTTGGGGATTGTCCCACGCTTTAATAATACTGTTAAACTCGCCGCCGCTGTAACGAGCCGGTTTTTGGACGGCGGCTAAAATTCGATCCAGTTGGCGTTCATCAATTTGCATAAACTGTTCCCCCCAAAAGGTATTGTTTAGTATCATAACACAAAAATCGAGTGTCTCAAACTCCCGGTTGATTTGTCTACACGCCCATCAGGTGTTAATATTTAAGAGCCGTTTAATACCCCGTTTTTGAGATTGGAATTTCAGACAAAATACGGCCAATGATCCCGCTCAACACCGATTCCCTCAAGCAGTCCTTCTGGAAAAATCTACCCAGTCCAAGTTTAAGGTTTTGGGTCGTTATTCCTCTGTTTGTATTATTTCTATTCATAATTTTGACCCTCATTCTGGCCTCTTTAAGATTAGGGTACTTTCCAATGGAGTTACTGATCATCTTCATTGTCATCCTGGTTGTCTTTATCGGACCAGGCTTATTTGTAACTCGATTGATTGGGTATAGGATTGAACAGATGATTCGGGCGGCTGAGCAGGTCGCTCAGGGTAGCCTGGCAGTTCGGCTTAATGACGAGAGTGAGGATGAAATTGGCCGGTTGGTGCGGGCTTTCAATAAGATGGTCCAAAATTTGGGGCAGCTCCAGGAGAGTCGCGATTTATTGAGCCGGACCATGTCGCCCAGCGTACGCCAATCGCTGCTGGAAAGGGGGCTGGATTTCCGGGGTATTACCCAGGTGGTGAGCGTGCTCTTTATTGATATCAGAGATTTTACGCGCATTACTGAAAGTCATCAAAATACCGAGCAATTAGTCTTCTTCCTGAACGATTATTACACCACCATTGCCAACCAAGTGCATGGGGGCGGGGGTATTATCGGTAAATACGGGGGGGACTCGATTATGGCCTATTTCGGTGCGCCTAATCCAGAGCCTGGCTCAAAATCGGCTACGGCAGCTTTGTTGACCGCCATGGCCCTGCAAGATGCCATTGAGGATATGAGTAACCGCTGGACTTTCCTAGGCTTGCCGATAATTCGGGTGGGGATCGGCCTGAGTATTGGCCCGGTTGTGGCCGGCCCTATTGGCTCTGAACAGCAATTTGAGTACACCGTCATTGGCGACCCGGTTAACCTGGCTGCCCGTTTGCAAGACCTGACTCGCAACGTCGCGGGCTATAATATCATTTTGAGTCTGGAGGCTTATCAAGCCCTGGAAAAAAGGATCAAAGATCAGATTCAAGTGATTAGCGCCGGTGAATATGAACGGTGGGACCGGCAAGAAAGAGCCAGGCGACCGGTGGTGTTTGTCGATCTAGGCGAAGTATTGGTCAAAGGTAAGAAGGAACCGGTCCACGTTTATGGGATGCCTGATTATCGAGTTGAGCCGACGAATGGGCCAATGGAAGAAAAACTCCTTCTTACCTCCCGTGGAAGCAAATAAGTTCTAATTTTCTTTTCTAAACATCCCCCACCCAAAGACAATCAAGGCCAAAACCATCAACCCCGGCCCCAACACACTGCTCTTATCATTGGCCTGCCAGTTGACGCCGGCAATCAACAAACTGGCAGCAACCACTATCCAGGTCAGCCGGTTAACTGCCTGCTCCAGACGTTGAATCGTTTTCCGCGTGTCCGGGGCCAGGGAAGTTTGGATGATCAGGTTGCCGCGCTGGGCCAGGATGAGAAGCTGGTCCAACCCTCCCGGCAATTTGAGGATAAGCTGCCCTAAACTGACAATTTCTTGCAGCCAGCCGCGCCAATTTTGGCGTAACTCATCTTGGGCCAGGCGTTCGGCAAAGGGAATGGTTTCGGTCCAGGGGTCAAACTCCGGGTCGAGATTGGTGGCCATGCCGGAGAGGATGCCTACCGCCCGCATAACAAAGAGCATATCTACCGGAAACTGAAAGGGGGCATCATAGATAATATCCCGGTACTCACGCGCCAGGTAGCCGACCTCATTGAGGGCCACATCGCGCATCTGCCCCATCCGCACCCCCCAAAAACGCTTAAATATAGTCTCGTGCGCTTCCTCGAGCCGCTTCAAATCCGCGCCGGGCAGCAGCACCCCGGCGCTGACATAGGCCTGCACCATTCTGTGAGCATCACGTGTTCCTACCCCGATGGCATACTCGCGCAGCGCCGCCCGCAGTCGCTCCGGGATGACGGCCACCATGCCAAAATCCACAAAAACAATTTGAAAGGGGCGCTCCGGCCGGTACGGCGCCGAGCCATTGGGTTCAAAACCCGTGATGTTGGTTTCGCCGGGGGTGGGTAGCGGCTTGACAAAAATATTGCCGGGATGAGGGTCGGAGTGGACAAAGTTGGTGGTAAAAGTCTGGCGCATGTAGATGTTGTAGAGTTTTTTGGCTACCTGGGCCCGGCTAACCCCGGCAGCCTCGATAGCGGTTAAATCGCCGATTTTGATGTAGCCGACGTTTTGCAGGGTCAGGGTACGGGCGGCACTGTACTCCCAGTAAATTTTGGGGATGCACACATGCGGGTCATCGGCAAAATCTTGGGCAAAACGTTCGGCGTTTTGCCCCTCGGCCTTAAAATCAAGCTCACGGCGGGTAACGTCGGTAAACTCCTCGGCCAACCAATCCAGGTTCATCCGCTGGCTAATTCGTTTGTAAAACTTCAGCCAGCGAATGGCCAGGCCAATGCTGGTCAAATCAGTCTCTACCAGTACGTCGATGCCGGGGCGCAGCACCTTGACGACCACTTCTTCGCCCGAAGGCAGTCGGGCCAGGTGAACCTGGGCCAGCGAAGCTGCCCCCACCGGCTCCGGCGAGAACCAGGTAAAAATCTCACCAACCGGGCGGCCAAAATCAGCTTCGATCTGGGTCAATACCTTTTCCAGCGGCTCCGGCGGCACTTCGTCTTGCAAACCGGCCAACTCCCCCGTGACCTCGCTGGGTAAAACATCTACCCGGATGCTGAGAAACTGGCCTAACTTGATCAGCACTCCTCCCATATCAACGGCCAGGAGGCGAAAGTTACGGGCAATCTTTTGCCAACGGGGCAGCGGCGGCGTCCGCAGCCAGCGCAGCAGGGGGCGGTTGAGGATAATATCCCACCAGATGACGTGCAGAAAGGCTTTGGCAAAAAACCAGCGTACTTTGCGGAAGCGCTGCCAGTCTATTTTGGCGGAATCGAATTTGGCGGCGCTGCCCTGGTGAAGCACTTGGCTGAGTTTCTGGTGCAAATCTTGCTGGATTTCGGCGGGAGTCCGTTGGCGATTATTTGACACGAATCCGGGTCACTTTCGTTAAGATTTGGTTATTATAGTGGCATTATAGGATGTCTCCAAAGTTGTCGCCATTCCTCGATAGTGATGTCTTTTGTTCCGGCTTGTCCAGGTTAGGGCTACTTGTGGTATAATCTTTGCAGTAGAGACGACCGGCCCGGTCGTCTCTACAAAGGTTATTTTTGAAGGAGTAACAAACAATTATGAAAAGAAAAACCTGGTATTGGATCATTGGCCTGAGCCTGGTTGGGCTGCTGGTCTGCGGCGGCTTTGTGGGCCTGGGTGTTTGGGCGGCGAATAATTTAAGTGGGAGTGAGACAGGGCCACTTTTTGGTGATGCGGTGGCCATTGTCCGGGTCGAAGGGACCATTATGTCCGGCGAGCCTCCTACGCCCAACCCCTTTACGACTGACAGCGGTACAGCCTATAGCCAAAGAGTTATCAACGAGCTTAAGGAGGCCAATGACGACAGCAGTGTTAAAGCGGTGATTCTTTTTGTGGACAGCCCCGGCGGCAGCGTCTTTGCTTCTGATGAGATTGCCCTGCAAATCAAAGAAATGAGTAAACCGATTATTACCGCTATGGGCAGTATGGCTGCTTCGGGCGGCTACTATGTCTCCGCGCCGACCCAGGAAATCTGGGCCAGCCCACATAGCCTGACCTGCTCGATTGGGGTGATCAGCCAATTCCTTAACTTAGAAGAGTTTTCCGAAGAATATGGGGTTACGGCCATCACCGTCAAGAGTGGCAAATTTAAAGATACGGGTAATCCCTTCCGTGAGTTTACCGAAGATGACCGCGCCCTGTGGCAAACGATCATTGATGAAGCCTACGACCAATTTGTGCAAATTGTGGCCGATGGACGTAAGATGAGCGAGGCAGATGTCCGCGCCGTCGCCGATGGCCGGGTTTGCACCGGCAAGCAGGCCAAAGCAATGGGTCTGGTTGACCAGTTGGGCTACCTGCCCGACGTCATCGACCGCGCTGCCGAGTTAGGCGGCATTCAGGGCGAGCCGCGCCTGGTTGAGTACAGACGGGAGGTTAGCCTTTTTGGGTCGTTGGGTTCGGCCTTTAATCGCCCTACACCGGTTGAAGAGTTGAAACAACTTATTAACTTCCATGCTGGCTCGCCTTTAATGTATTTGTACCTCGCTCCGTGAGGTAAAGGAAATTATTCTCGTAGGGTAACTACTCAGCCAGCCGTCTAAGTGAACGGATTCTTAGCCGGGATTAGGGGATTGGGGGATTTTTATCTAATTTTTTCTTCCCCTAATCCCCAAATCCCGGCGAAATAGCCGCTTCAGGGTGAACCCCTCTGAGCAGTTACCTCGTAGGATTGAAATTCTGATTCTACAGGAGTACAAGATGCGCGCTGTTGACATCATCGCTAAAAAACGGGATAAGCAAGAATTGACCGGCGAGGAAATCAAATTCTTTGTGACAGGTTATACTCGCGGCGACATCCCCGACTATCAGGCCAGCGCCTGGTGTATGGCCGTGCTGCTTAACGGCATGACCGAGGCCGAGGCGACCGCCTACACCCTGGCTATGGCCCACTCCGGTGATATCCTGGACTTGCATCACATTGCTCCGTTTGTGGTGGATAAACACTCAACCGGTGGGGTGGGCGACAAAACCACGTTGGTCGTGGCCCCATTGGTAGCCTGTCATGGTCTGCCCGTCGGTAAGATGAGTGGGCGCGGCCTGGGTTTTTCCGGCGGTACGGTTGACAAGCTGGAAAGTATTCGCGGCTTTAAGATCAGCCTGACCACGGCTCAGTTTATGGACATGCTGGCCCGGCATGGCGTCGTCGTCTCTGGCCAGAGCGCCGACCTGGCTCCCGCCGACGGCAAATTCTACGCCCTGCGTGATGTTACGGCCACGGTCGAGAGTCTGCCGCTTATTGCTGGCAGTGTGATGAGCAAAAAGATTGCCGCCGGAGCAGATGCGATTGTGCTGGATGTGAAAGTAGGTAAAGGCGCCTTTATGAAAACCCTGGCCGAGGCCGAGACGCTGGCTCGGTTAATGGTCAAAATCGGTCAGGGTGTGGATCGCAAAGTGGCGGCGGTGCTGTCAGATATGAACCAGCCCCTGGGCGCTGCCGTAGGCAATGCGTTGGAGGTGCGAGAAGCCATTGAGATACTGCGAGGCGGCGGCCCGCCCGACTTCCGGGTTCATTGTTTGACCATTGGCGGCAAGATGATCGAGCTGGCCGGGAAAGCCGGCAACCTGGCCGAAGCGGAGCAGATGCTGGCCGAGTCGCTGGACAATGGTCAGGCCTGGGCCAAGTTTGTCGAGTGGATTACGGCTCAGGGCGGCGATCAAAACCAGTTAGAAAACCCCGACCTGCTGCCCACTGCCACCCTCGTCGAAATGGTCAAGTCGCCTCGTGGCGGTTATATTGCCGGGATTGACGCCGCCGAAGTCGGCCAGATAGGTGTGGTTTTGGGCGGCGGGCGCGAAAAGAAAGGCGACCCAATTGACTACGGGGTGGGGATCATCTGCCACGCCAAGATCGGGACACACCTGGCTCAGGGTGACCCTCTGTTCACCGTTCATGCCAATGATCGCGGCAAGCTGGAAGCAGCCCTACAGCGATTGCTGGGTGCTGTCACCTGGAGCGATGTGGTTGTATCTGCTCCACCCCACATCTTAGAGATTATTGATTAAAGGTAGCTGTCTTGGTTGACTGACAGATTTAACATTGTGGTCCAAATTTACCGCAGAGAGCGCAGAGGCCGCCGAGAAATTTATAAAAATCTCTGCGTTCTCAGCGTCCTCAGCGGTGAAAGATTAAATTTGTCAGTTAATCAAGGTAGCTGTTCAGCCCATCCTCAGTGCGCCGTCCATGAGCATCTTCCTCAAACGATTAAGCCCGGCCATCTATCTGCTTATCACTTTGCTCACCGTAGGGACGAGCGGCTACATGTTTATTGAGGGCTGGTCGTTTATTGAAGCCCTCTTTATGACCGTAATCACCATTACCACCATTGGATTCAGCGAAGTAAGACCCCTGTCCACCGGGGGACGAATTTTCACTTTGGGCATGATTGCCTTTGGCGTCATCACCGCTACCTATTCTATTAGCTCTGTTATCGAATTGTTCACCTCGGAGGAATTCCGAGAACATCTCAGCAACCGGAGGAGGCGCAAACAATTGGAAAGAATTACCCATCACTGCATCATCTGTGGTTTTGGACGTATGGGGCGTTCATTAGCCGGTGAAATGAAAGTCAGGAATGCGCCGTTCATCATCATCGACCTTGATCATGAAGCCATCGCCAGGTGTCACCTGCTGAATTTTCCGGGTATTTTGGGTAATGCCGCCGACGAACGGATTTTACGCGAGGCCGGGATCGAACGGGCCAGTTCGTTGGTAGCCGCAGCCAACTCAGACGCCGAAAATGTGTTTATTGTGCTGTCGGCCCGCAGGCTTAAACCCACTCTGCCCATTATTGCTCGCTGCAATTCCGAGGCGTCGATTCCCAAACTCGAAATGGCCGGGGCGAAAGCGGTGGTTTCGCCCTATGTCATCGCCGGGCGGCGGATTGCCCAAATGCTGACCCACCCCAATGTCACCAGTTTTTTGGATGGAATGCTGGAAATCGGCGGCCAGCAGATGCGTTTAGAAGAATTCGTTATCGGCCCGAATTCGCCGTTGGCCGGTCTAACCTTGCGTGAAGCCAAGCTAGATGTGACGGTCCTGGCGATTTCTGAACCTCACGACGCGCTCCTGTTTCACCCTAATGCGGATACTAAATTGTTATCAGGCGCCGCTATTGTCGTGATGGGCGTTGACCATGAACTGGACAAGCTGGCCCAAATGGTGAAAGGGTAAGGCCGAGTTTGGGAGTCTGAGCTTTTTTGGGTATATTTTAGACTGAATAAGAAATGGGACACAGATTTCACGGATTTTATTTTTTGTTTCCAAACTAAGGTCAATAGAGTATCAGGGTCACGAAATGGGTCTCAAAAGAGAAATCTATCTAGATCATGCCGCCTCGACCCCCACCGAACCGCAGGTAGTCGAGGCGATGCTGCCGTATTTTACCGAAATTTATGGCAATGCCTCCGGGCTGCACCAACAGGCTCGTGCCAGTGCCCGAGCGATCGACGAGGCTCGGCATAAAGTGGCCGACATTTTGGGCTGCTCAGCCAGGGAGATTGTGTTTACCGCTTGCGGCAGTGAAAGCGATAATATTGCTATTCGGGGTGTGGCCTGGGCGCAGCGGCAGGCCGGTCGGGGCAACCACCTCATTACTACGCCGATTGAGCATCACGCGGTCGACCACACCTTTGACCAACTCTGCGAGAAATTTGGCTTTGAGCAAACCATCGTACCCGTTGACCCGGAAGGTGTGGTCAATCCGGCCGATATCGCCGCCGCCATCCGGCCTGACACCATCTTGATTAGCGTGATGTATGCCAACAACGAAGTCGGCTCGTTGCAGCCGATTGCCGAGATTGGAGCGTTAGCCCGTGAGCGAGGTATCCCCTTCCATACGGATGCCGTCCAGGCGGCTGCTTATGAACCGTTGAACGTTGACATGTTAAACGTTGACCTGCTGGCTATCTCTGGTCATAAGATCTATGCACCCAAGGGGATTGGCATTTTGTATGTGCGTAAAAATACGCCCTTGTTGCCGCCCTTCACCGGCGGCGGCCACGAGAATGGGCGGCGGCCCGGCACCGAGAATGTGCCTTACATTGTCGGCATCGCCAAAGCGCTGGAATTGATTCAAAGGTATGGTCAGGCCGAAAAGCAGCGACAGGAGGCGCTGCGCGACCGGCTCATCGCCGGCGTGCAACAATCCATCCCTGCCAGCCGGTTGACCGGTCATCCTACCCGGCGCCTGGCTAATCACGCCAGTTTTGTTTTTGCCGGTTGCGAAGCTGACGCTATGTTGATGCACCTGGATATGGCCGGAGTACAGGCTGCCAGCGGGAGCGCCTGCACGACCGGCATGCCGGAACCGAGCCACGTGTTGACGGCGATGGGAGTGCCTCACGATTTGGCCCTGGGAGCGTTACGCCTGACGGTAGGCCGGCAAACCAGCGCCGCCGATATTGACACCGTGCTAGAAATCCTGCCCGGTATTATTGAGAAAGTGCGCCAACTCAACCCGGCTTGAGGCAAATGACAACAAACGGCAACGTCCCCAAAAGAGTCGTCGTCGCTATGAGCGGCGGGGTAGATAGCTCGGTAGCGGCAGCATTACTGGTCGAGCAGGGTTATGAGGTCATCGGCCTGATGCTGCGCCTGTGGGCGGAGCAGGGTGGAGCGGCCAATCGCTGTTGCACACCGGATGCTGTCGCCGATGCGCGCCGAGTAGCCAACCTTTTGGGTATACCCTTCTACGTACGCGATTACAAAGATACCTTCAAGCAGACCGTGGTGGATTTCTTTGTCGAGGGTTATGCCCAGGGTCTCAACCCAAATCCCTGTGTGGTTTGCAATCGAGATATTCGCTTCGATAAGCTGCTCAAGGAAGCCCTCAGCTTGGGCGGCGACCACCTGGCGACCGGCCATTATGCTCGTATCCGACAGGGTGAGGATGGTGTTTTTCAGTTGCTCAAGGGTATTGACCCCGGCAAAGACCAGAGTTATATTTTGTACACCCTGACCCAGGCACGCCTGTCCCGTGTTTTATTTCCCATTGGGGGTTACCCCAAAAGTGAAATCCGCCAAATTGCCGCAGCCAAACAACTCCCCGTGTTTAACCGGCCCGACAGCCAGGATTTGTGTTTTTTAGGTGCGGGCGATTATCGTGCCTTTTTGCAGCGGCGCGCTCCACAGGTGATCCAGCCCGGACCGATCCTCAACACCAGGGGACAGGTGCTCGGCCAACATCAGGGACTGGCTTTTTACACGATTGGCCAACGCAAGGGCTTGGGCATCGCCGCGCCGGAAGCGTTGTATGTCTTGCGAATGGACAGCGCTTCTAACAGCCTGATGGTCGGTCCGGCGGATGAATTAGGCCAAAAAACATTAACTGCCGGGCAGGTAACCTACATCAGCTATCCTCCACCGGCCCAGGCAACGCTCAAGATTACGGCCAAAATTCGCTACAAGGCCAAGGAGATGGAAGCCGTTCTGACCCCCTTACCCGGTGGTCGCGCCCACTTAAAATTTGATACGCCGCTGCGCGATATTACCCCAGGCCAATCGGTCGTCTTCTTTGCCGGTGATCAGGTGCTTGGCGGCGGTGTTATCGAAAAACCTAATGAGTGAGTGAAACGTGAAACGTAAAGGTTGACTATGGCAAACCGTTAAGTTTCATGTTTTACCTATCACCTATCACGTATCACGTTGTAATCTATGCCCCCTTATTTACTGCTTTCATTCTTACTTGGTGGCCTCTATGGAGTGCTTTTTCATTTGTGGCGAGGCAAGACCATTCGGGATTTAGTTATCTATTTTCTGACGGGAATTATCGGCTTTTTGGTGGGGCAGGGTGTGGGCAATCTGCTGCAACTGGATATTTTTCTCATTGGGTCGCTGCACATAATTGAAGCTACGGTGGTCAGTTGGGCGAGTTTATTTGTTATGAACTGGCTAAAGGTTTAGGAGTTATCCATTAAGATAGTGTTAATTTTCTCAGAATATAATAGTATGATAAAATGCCGAACTTAACCTCATTAATAATTTGGGAAATGTCTGATGCCTGAAGAAACCTTTATTGCTGCACTGGCTGAACCCTCTGTGGAAATAACAAACCGGCGGCCGGAACTTTCGGCCCAACCCTTTGATAAACGTCCCATCGTCGTTGGGGTTATTGTTGCTCTGGTCATCGTCGTTTTATTTGGTTTGGTCGGTTGGTGGCTTTTTGTTAACCCTGAGGCAACCGCTGTTCTGCGTGATATCTTCATTATTTTCTTGGGGTTGGGCGTTTTGCTGGTTATTTTATTGTTGATTGCTCTAATTGTGATTACGACCTACCTGGTGCTCAAGATCAATGATTTGATCCACTTGCTCGACCGTGAGATCAGGCCGATGCTGGCCCAGGTGCAGGAAACAACCAACACAGTGAAAGGCACGACTACCTTTATTAGTGATCAGGCTGTAAAACCGGTGATCGCTACCGCCAGCGCTATGGCGGCAACGCAGGCAATCTTCCGCTCCCTGTTCCAGCGGAAGTGACATCTCCAAATTGAACGCTACAATGTTCAAACGTTTAATCTTATTTAGTTGAAAGGAGTAAAAAATGTCAGATCGAAGTGGTGGTGCAGAATTTTTTGCGGGCCTGGTAATTGGTGGCTTGGTGGGAGCAGCATTAGCTTTATTGCTGGCCCCTCAATCCGGCGAGGAAACTCGTGCTCAGATCAGGGATAGGGGCCTGGAGTTCAAAGATCGAGCTGAGGAAGGTGTTTACGAGGCTCGCCAGCGGGCCCAAACTCAAATCTCCAGCCTGCAAGAGCAAGTGAGCCAATTGCAAAGCCAGGTGACTGTATTACAAGAAAAGGGCAAAGAAGCCTTAGAGAAGAGCAAGCAAAGCGCTACCGAAGCAATTAGCCGGAGCAAAGAAAGCGTCTCCCAGGCGTTAAGCCGGGGCAAAGAAAACGCAGCCGACGCGTAAATTTGTCATTTTTTGATAAAAAGGCGAGGGGTATACGTATACACCTCGCCTTTTATATTTCGCCTCAGTAACTACTCAGGTGTATTTGTGGGATTTTCTTCCGGCGTGGTCACCCTAAGCCATAACAGTATCCATAACAATGATGGTGGGGTTGGGCTATACGCTACTCTTAGCCCAGTGACCTTGATCAACAACCATATCTCTAACAACAAGATTTATGGAGGGGTCGATATAAATGAGGCTTCGGGCACAGTAACCTTGAATGATAACATCATCTCCGAGAATGAGGGGGGTGGGATCACCATAAGATATAGCCAAGGGGTGGTGATCTTGAATAACAATCTGATTAAAAATAATAAGAGGCAAAGCGAGAATTGCAATTACTCCGCACTAGCTTGTTTTGGTGGAGGGATATTTCTATTTGCGAGGAGCCAGGCGAAATTAATTGGTAATACCATCAGTGGCAATTGGGCCAATTGATCAGGCTTTGTAGGGCAGAGCTTCCAACGATACCTGGCCGGCAAGCGTCTCGAACTCCGGGTCTTTGTGGAGAAGGGTAGCCTGGCGTTGCATCGCGTAGGCCGCAATGAGCGCATCGGCAACGAGAGATGATGATCTGCCTTCAGGCGGGCGGCCGTTAGCAGGATTGGCTCATCTATCTCCCATAGGAGGGTAGCTGGCAGTTGTTTAATCAGAGCATACCGGCGCTCGGCTTCGGACTCGCCCCGTTCTTGGCGGGTGATATAGGTGGCTTCCAATAAAGCCAGCCAAGGCAGCCAAACTTCGGCCTGGGTTAACAATTGTTCTACCCGGTCGGCGCCGGCCTCGTCTTCGATCAGGGTCAGGAGGGCAGAGGTATCAAGCAGGTAACGGTCAGGGTTCACGTTGGCGGTCCTCACGGCGAGCGGCCAGTAATCGCTCTACCAATCGTTCGCCGCGGCCGCGGCCGCGCAGGGCGCGGATAGGATCGGCCGGCACGGGCACAACTTTAATCGTCTGGCCATCGTCTAGCCAGACCAAATTGTCGCCGGCTTGAATCTGGTAGCGTTTCCGTATTGCGGCCGGAATGACCGTCTGACCCCGTTTAGTAACTGCTGTTTGTATTTTTGTTACTCCTTATGAGAGATTTTACAAGACGATTGGCAAAAATACAAGTCATTCTCATCTCTCCAAAACCAAAGCGAATTATGTGCTCCCTGTCATTTCGGCGTCTTCTGGGGTACATCCATTTATAACTCTTTTGGCGAAACAGAAGTGATTCTCTATCACTCCCTCTCCACCTCTCGCAGGGCCAGCGGCAAATAGCCGATCAAATCCCCGGCGATGACGGGCGCCGCGCCCAAACTCTCGCGGGCCAGTTCGCCGGCCAGGCCGTGCAGGTAGGCCCCGGCGACGGCGGCCTCAAAAGCGCCGAGTCCCTGCGCCCGCAGCCCAACAATAAGACCGGCTAACACGTCGCCGGAGCCACCTTTGGCCAGGGCCGGGTTGGCAAAGGGCATGACCATCATCCGGCCATCCGGCGCGGCGATGACGGTGTATGCGCCCTTGAGCAAAATAACCTGGCTCCAGTAAGCGGCCATCTCCCCGGCAACTTCCAGCCGCCGGGCCTGGACTTCTTTGACGGTGCTTTTCATCAGGCGGGCCATTTCGCCGGGGTGAGGGGTGAGAATACCATCCGGCGGCAGGAGTCGCCACCACTTTTCCTGCTCGGCCAAAATGTTCAGGGCGTCGGCGTCCAGAATCAGGGGGGGTAAGGGCCTGGCCGCTTCTTCGGCTGGCGTCTTATCTCCCCCGGAGGGACGGAAACCAACCGGGCGCTGGGGTATACCCGCTTTGCCGGAGAGGAGTTCTTTGATGAAGGCTACGGTGGGTGCGGACTGGGTCAGTCCCGGCCCGACGAGCAGAGCGTCAACATCGTCCATCCGGGTATATAACAGCCGGGCGGCCTCCGGCGCAATCGCTCCTTCAGCGTGAGGCAGGGGCACGTAGGTGGCTTCGGCCAGGCGTGAGGCCAAGATGGGGTGGATGACCTGCGGCGGGGCCATCGTTACCAGGCCGGCCCCGCTGCGCAGCGCCGCCTGTCCGGCCAGGATAGCCGCGCCGGTGTAGCTCATCGAACCGGCGACCAGCATAGCCGTACCAAAGGTGCCTTTGTGCGCGCTGACCGGGCGAGAGGGCAGCAAGGCGGCCACTTTGGCCGGGGTAGCCAGCTCAATAGCCACATCGTCAGGATAGTAAGCCGGGGTAAGGCCAATATCGCCTACCATTAGTTGGCCGACCACCTCCGGGCCGGGAAGAAGGATATGGCCGCGTTTGACTGCTGCCAGAGTCACGGTCAGGTCGGCCGGCAGGGTGTGCGGGTCTACTGCGCCGGTATCGCTGTTAAGACCCGACGGCACATCGACGGCGACGACGGCCGGGCCAAATTCCGCCTCAACCACCGGGCGAGCCGGTTCGACCAGCATCCCCTCCTCGACCACGCGCCTGGCCTCCACTACGGCTTTGGCCCGATCCAGTAACTCGGCCAGGCCGCCCTCGATAGGGCGGGAAGCGCCCGTGCCCAGCAAGGCATCGACAATTACCCCCGCCTCATCCAGCAGGTGGGCCAGCAGGGCCTCGCTATTGTTGTCCCCACTCAAAATCTTCTCTACGCCGGTGGCGTCTAGCAGCGACCAATTTTTATCCTGGTCAATCTGGCGTTTCCAGGCATAAACCGTAACCGTCGCCCCCATCTGGGCCAGGTAACGCGCCGTCACCAGGCCGTCGCCGCCGTTATTGCCGGGGCCGGCCAAAACCAGCACCCGCACGCCGGCCACGTCAAACTGGGCGGCAATCGCCTCTGCTACGGCATGGCCGGCGTTTTCCATCATCTGCTCATAGCTCAAGCCGGCAGCGTCAGCCGCCCTTTCCGTCGCTTGCATTTGTTGAGTGGTGACAATAAACATTAGTCCTCTTGTCGAAATATTTGGGTCAGGATGAAACCAAACGCACTTCCCAGTACCACGCCTGACAAAGTATACCAAACGGCGTCTGCCGTCGAGAAGTTGCCGGAACTGGAAAGACAGGCTAACGCCGGTTCCTGGGCTGCTGGCTCTTCCACCTCATCCGATGGTTTGAACCGGCGTTCGCGCCGTTTCTGCAAAAAATCGGCCGTACGTTCGGCGGCTTTTTTGGTGACATAACCCCGTATAAAAGGCCAGATGATTCTAAAAAGTGTGACAGGCATAGCAGATTCTCCCGAAAATTACGACAATCGTTGCCTGAGCCACCAAATCAGGCCGATCATTAGAGCAAAGGCAGCGCCGAAGGCGGCGCTCGCAGTCGGGCCGAACACGGCGTTAACCGGGCCATCCACCCGGCCGGCTATCATCAGCACCACCCCGGTATTGTTGCCGGTCTTAACCTGCCGGGCCAGCAGCACCCCGGCGCCGCTTTGATTCATTGTTACATCGCCGCGGGTGAGCACCGCCCTGGTAGTGCTCTGATCCAATGTCACCTCACCGCCGGCCAGAACTGCACCTACATTCGAGGCCGTCAGCGCCGCGGTTTGGGTTTCGGCCAAAACCAGACCGCCCTGGGTCAGCGATAAATTTTCTGTCCGCGTCTGGACCATCACCCCTTGCCGCACGGTGATGGTCTGACCGTTGACGTTCTGCGCACCGGCCTGGCATAATTCCACCTGATCGGCCTTGACATTCGTTACACTGCCCAGCGAGACGTGGACCGTGTTCGCCTGAATTTCGTTAGCGCCGCCACGCCGCACCGTCACGGTATCGGCCTGAATGTGATTCACGTTTTGACCTTTGACGTCGATTTCACCCTGGCTGGATGCTGCTGAATCAGCCATAAGATTCCTCCTGTGAAAATAACTTTATGGAGTGCAGAATTAATTCTGCACTCCAGATTTTCATCATGGGTGGTGTACCATCAGCTTCGTAAACGTCATGTATCGGCGCAGGTCCTCCTATTCTAAAATCCACCGGTCAATAGCCCGCTCATAGCTGATAAGTTCAGACTTATCAAACCACAGGGCAATTTCGGCAGCGCCGTTTTCGGGGCTGTCGGAGCCGTGGACCAGGTTGCGCCCGACCATGAGTCCAAAATCGCCGCGAATGGAGCCGGCCGTGGCCTCTATAGGTTTGGTTGAACCAATCGTGCTGCGAGCCACCTGAATCGCTTCGGGGCCTTCCAGCGCTATCACCACAACAGGGGAGGAAGTGATGTACTTAATGAGGGGTTCAAAAAAAGGTTTGCCTTCGTGGATGGCATAGTGTTTCCGGGCCAATTGATCTGAAACCTGGACCAGCTTAAGGCCCACAATTTTCAGGCCGCGCTGCTCAAAACGAGTGATAATTGACCCAATCAGACCGCGCTCCACGCCGTCTGGTTTGATGATAATCAGGGTTCTCTCCACAGTAATCTCCTGGAAATTTAAGATTATTGACGAATGTTCAGCATATCTAGACTTGCGCCTGGTGCGCACCTGACAACACTGAAATTATTAACTGTTCTCGACTGGCTAAAGTATACCCCAATACGTTAAGGGGTCAAGCCAGCCGGTAGGTAGTCCTATGAAGGGGCTAAGTTAAAGGTGGACGATTACATACCGCCGGGCTGACGGAACGGGCTATTACTAATTCGTGGCAAAAAATCTTAAGCCACGTCAGTCCTGTTAGTCCTGCTGAAATCCGGCCAGCGTCGCCTGCCAGCCGGCCTCATTTTCACCGGGCACAAAGGGGAGATAATAGCTAACCCGATCTAGCAATCCGCCGGCGTACTTGGCCTTGATCTTGGTCGGCAGTTCGGCCCAGGTACCACTCACCACGAACTCAGCCATCATCTCGTCGGTGATGAGGTGGGGCATCTCGGTCCATCGGCCCCGGGTCGCCAGGTGGTTTAACCGCTCGGCGATGTCGCTCCAACCATGGGGTTCCATAACTACCCGGTAGGAGGGGGTACTGGCATAAAATGAGATTTGCTGTCGCGCCCTGGCTTCATACTCTTTGGCTTTGCCGGCATCATCCGTTGGCACCACGAAGGCAGTGGAAGACAATTCGATCTCTGCCCGTTGCCGTCCACTCTTTTGCAACCCTGTTTCGAGATGGGGCAGGGCATACTCCTCGATATAACGGGCGGTGTGCAGGGGA
>CAZUNT010000087.1:0-28700 GCA_964622215.1 uncultured Caldilineaceae bacterium | reverse complement strand
CTGTTAATGTGCTCATTCTTTCTACGATGTCCTGAAGGGCGACAAGTAAGGAGTAGGGAGTAGGAAGTAGGGGGTAAGGACGCGAAGTGGGGAGTAAAGAAAAGTTCCCTGTTTGTATAGTCCCTTCACCAAAAAATTAGGGTGTAACTAAAATGAGTTGGAAATGTAGGACAAGCTGTTAGCTTGTCCCAAACTGGACACGCGAAGTGTAACAGCTTACCCTACAATTCACTTTGAACACACCCAAAAAATTAGAATTGTTCAACAACCATACAGGAGGTATTCCCAAATGATGAAGTTAGGTTTTGTTAGTGCTATTTTACCCGATCTATCATTAGAAGAGGTCGTGCAGTTTGCCGCGACTCACGGCTTTGCGACCGTCGAGTTGATGTGCTGGCCCAAGGGCAAGGCCGAGCGGCGTTACGCCGGGGTGACCCATGTGGACGTGGTCGGTTTTACCAAAGATGAGGCCGTTCGGGTGAACGAATTGGTTGGTCAAGCCGGTATTACGATTAGCGGCCTGGGTTATTACCCCAACCCGCTGGCTCCGGATAAGGCTGAAGCACAGGTTTACATTGACCACATCCGGCAGGTCATTCTGGCGGCGGAGTTATTGGGTGTAGAGGTGGTCAACACCTTCATTGGCCGTGATTGGACCAAATCGGTGGACGATAACTGGCCACGTTTCAAGGAAGTCTGGCCGCCGCTAATCAAATTTGCCGAAGATCATGGGATTCGGATTGGCATCGAAAACTGCCCGATGGCCTTCAGCAAGGATGAGTGGCCCGGCGGCAAAAACTTGGCCCATAGCCCGGCCATCTGGCGGCGTATGTTTGAGGAAATCCCCAGCCTTAACTTTGGTTTGAATTACGACCCCTCTCATATGATCTGGCAGCACATGGATTACCTTAAACCTCTGCGTGACTTCAAGGACAAGTTATTTCATATCCACGCTAAAGACGTGCGGATTGATAAGCATCGGCTGGACGAAGTGGGTATTATGGCCTCACCGTTGGAATTTCACGTACCCAAACTACCCGGCCTGGGTGATGTGGATTGGGGTAAGTTCTTCTCTGTGCTGACCGACGTCGGCTATACCGGTCCGGTCTGTATCGAGGTAGAAGACCGCGCCTATGAAGGCTCGCTGGACAGCCGCCAGGCTTCGGTCGTGCAGAGCGGGCGTTATCTCAAGCAGTTTATGCCCTAACCAGAAGTGGAGCCTGATGACTGAAATTTACGCCAGTGTAGACCTGGGTGGGACCAAAATTGCCTGTGCTTTTGCCGCTGCCGACGGCACAGTGCTGGGCGAAAAAGTCATCCCGACCCACTCCCACGAGGGGCCGGCGGTGGTATTGGAGCGTATCGCCGGGCTGGTGCAGGAGCTAATTGACCAAACAGGCCAGCGCCCGGCCGCTCTGGGTATGGGGGTGCCTGGCCTGGCCGACCTAAAAAACGGCGTCATCAGATTTCTGCCCAACCTGCCGACCAACTGGCGCGATGTGCCGGTCCGGACGCGGTTATCACCGGAAATTGGCTGTCCGGTCTACCTGCTCAACGATGTGCGGATGGCCACGCTCGGCGAGTTGACCTTTGGACATGGGCGTAAGGTGAGCACAATGGCCTTTTTTGCCCTGGGTACCGGCATCGGCGGGGGGGTGGTCGTGGAAGGCCAATTACGTTTAGGACCGCTGGGCGCGGCCGGTGAGTTAGGCCATCAGACCATTATACCCAATGGCCCCCGCTGCGGCTGCGGAAATACCGGCTGCCTGGAAACTTTGGCCAGTGGCCCGGCTATCACTGCCGCCGGCATCCGCTTATTGTTAAGCGGCCAGGCCAGCCACTTATACACGTTAGTAGACGGCAACCCGGCCCGCGTTACCCCAAAAGAAATGGCGGCCGCGGCCGCCGCCGGCGATGAAGCGGTGGGTGAAGTCCTGGTCCAGGCGGCCGAATATCTCGGTATAGGTATTGCTAACGTGGTCTTGATGCTTCACCCGGAGTTAGTGGTGCTGGGCGGCAGCGTGGTCGATATCGGTCCTTTGCTGTTCGATACCCTGAGGGAAACAGTACACCGGCGAGTAGGCATGTTTCCTACCGATGACGTGCGCATCGAACCTTCATTGCTAGGGAATAAAGCCGGGCTGTTAGGCGGTATTGCCCTGGCCCTAAAAGGCGGTTTATACCATAAAAGTAACTACTCAGCCGACCCTATGTCTCAGCAACCCTGACCGCCGAAAAGGCGGGGGACAGGGCGAATTATGGCGGTCCCCCACGCCCTTCGGCGCACCCGTCCCGCTTCCGGGACGCCCGAAGGGGCGAGGGGTGAGGGGAGGCGAGGCGCTCTCGGCGGTCAGCAGTCTGCCGTCGGCGGTCTATTTTTGAAGGAGCCAACATGGATTACACTTACGAAGATATAGCCAAAATGATTGATCATTCGCTGTTGAACCCAACCCTGACGGTTGATCAGCTTGAGCAGGGCTGCCAGATTGCCCGGCAGTACAATGTCGCCAGCGTCTGCATTATGCCCTATTATCTGAAACGCTGTGCCGAGCTTCTGGCCGGCAGCACCGTCAAGGCCAGCACCACCATTGGCTTTCCCCACGGCGGCCACACGACTGCTGTTAAGGTAGCCGAAGCCAAACAAGCTCTCGGCGACGGCGGCCAGGAATTGGATATGGTGGTTAACATCAGCCAGGCGCTTAGCGGCAACTGGGATTATGTACGAGCGGATATTAAGGCTGTTATTGAGGTGACCCACGACCACGGCCAGAAGGTTAAGGTGATTTTTGAAAACTGTTACCTGACCGACGACCAGAAAATCCGTTTGTGCGAGATTTGCGGTGAGTTGAAAGCCGATTGGGTCAAAACCTCAACCGGTTATGGCAGCGGCGGTGCGACGGACGAAGACTTGAAGCTGATGCGCCGGCACACGCCCTCCTTTGTGCAGGTAAAAGCTGCCGGTGGGGTACGGACCCTGGATAGGCTGCTAGAAGTGCGTGCTTTGGGGGTCACTCGTTCCGGCGCGACCCAAACGGTAGCCATGCTGGAGGAGTGTAAGCGGCGGTTGGGTCTGTAGAAAGGCAGGGTAAAAAACAATTGACAAAGGCAAGGCTTTGGTTATAATGGATTAACTGTTAAATGACCGGACATCCGAAACTTTCCCGGTTAATTATTAATAAGTCTCAATGGAGGAGATAAAAATGCACAACCGAAAAAGTTATTTTAATCTGTTGACTGTAGCAGCCAGCTTAATACTGTTACTGTCGATCCTGGTGGCCTGTGGCGGCGCTACGCCTGCTGCTGAACCAGCCAAACAGGAACCGGCTGCTGCCCCAACTGAAAAACCGGCCGCACCCACTCAGGAAGCGCCCGCCCCAACCGAGGCGGCAGTTGCGACCGAAGAACCCACTCCGGCGCCAGAGCCGGCAGCCACCGAGGAAGCTGCAGCGGCCCCGGCAGAGGCGGCTAAAGCCCCCTTTACCATTGGTGTGTCCAACGGTTTTGTGGGCAGCGAGTGGCGCACCCAGATGATCCAGAATATGCAGGAAGCTAATAAAGCCTACATGGAACTTGGCTTGACCAATGAGTTGGTCATCGAGAGTGCGGATGTGGATGTGCAAGGCCAAACCCAGCAAATCCAAAACCTGATCAATCGCGGCGTGAACGCCATCATCATCAACCCCAATGATCAAAACGCGCTCAATCCGATCATCGAGGAAGCGGTGGCGGCCGGCATCATCGTCATCGCCATTGACCAGGAAATCAGCGCTGAAGGGGCCATCAATGTGGTAACAGACCAGAAAGAGTGGGCCAAAATCAGCGCCCGCTGGCTGGCCGAGCAACTGGGCGGCAAGGGTGACGTGGTTCTGATCGAAGGCTTTGTGGGCCATCCGGCCAACGAAGCCCGTATGGCCGGGGTGGAAGAGGTCTTTGCCGAATACCCCGACCTGAAGGTGGTCGGCCGGGACACCGGCAAGTGGGACCAGGCCACCGGGCAGCAGGTGATGTCGAACTTCCTGGCTTCGCTGCCGAATATTGACGGGATGTGGACCCAGGACGGTATGGCCGAAGGCGCGCTGCGAGCAATCATCACGGCCAATCCTGAAAAGTGGCCCATCACCAGCGGCGAAGCTCGAGCCGGCTTCCTGCAACTGTGGAATGAGGTCAAGCAAGACCGGCCTGAGTTCAACACCATCGGCGTGGTCAACCCGCCCGGACAGGGCGTCGACGGCCTCCGCGTCGCCCTCGAACTGCTCCAGGGCCGCCAGATTGCCGATGGGGTGCTGCGTGGTCAGTTCGGCAACACCCTGTATGTGCCCATTCCCGGCGTGGTCGACGAGTCGAACTTTGAAGAAGTATACGCGCAGTACAAGGATTCACCCGCCTCCTATACCCTGGATGGTTGGATCACCCAAGAGCAGGCAGTGGACCTGATGAGCGGCAAAGTTACCGCCGAAGACTTGATGAAGGATATGACTATGGGAGCAGGCCAAGCGCCGTCCGCCGAAGCAGGTGAGACCGCACCGGCGGGTGAAGCTATGGGCTTTGCCCCGCCTGTACAAGACACCGCCGCAGAAATCGGCGCGGTCTTGCCGCCTGCCGCCGAAGTAAAAGGCGCCCCCTTTACCATTGGTGTGTCCAACGGTTTTGTGGGCAGCGAGTGGCGCACCCAGATGATCCAGAATATGCAGGAAGCTAATAAAGCCTACATGGAACTTGGCTTGACCAATGAGTTGGTCATCGAGAGTGCGGATGTGGATGTGCAAGGCCAAACCCAGCAAATCCAAAACCTGATCAATCGCGGCGTGAACGCCATCATCATCAACCCCAATGATCAAAACGCGCTCAATCCGATCATCGAGGAAGCGGTGGCGGCCGGCATCATCGTCATCGCCATTGACCAGGAAATCAGCGCTGAAGGGGCCATCAATGTGGTAACAGACCAGAAAGAGTGGGCCAAAATCAGCGCCCGCTGGCTGGCCGAGCAACTGGGCGGCAAGGGTGACGTGGTTCTGATCGAAGGCTTTGTGGGCCATCCGGCCAACGAAGCCCGTATGGCCGGGGTGGAAGAGGTCTTTGCCGAATACCCCGACCTGAAGGTGGTCGGCCGGGACACCGGCAAGTGGGACCAGGCCACCGGGCAGCAGGTGATGTCGAACTTCCTGGCTTCGCTGCCGAATATTGACGGGATGTGGACCCAGGACGGTATGGCCGAAGGCGCGCTGCGAGCAATCATCACGGCCAATCCTGAAAAGTGGCCCATCACCAGCGGCGAAGCTCGAGCCGGCTTCCTGCAACTGTGGAATGAGGTCAAGCAAGACCGGCCTGAGTTCAACACCATCGGCGTGGTCAACCCGCCCGGACAGGGCGTCGACGGCCTCCGCGTCGCCCTCGAACTGCTCCAGGGCCGCCAGATTGCCGATGGGGTGCTGCGTGGTCAGTTCGGCAACACCCTGTATGTGCCCATTCCCGGCGTGGTCGACGAGTCGAACTTTGAAGAAGTATACGCGCAGTACAAGGATTCACCCGCCTCCTATACCCTGGATGGTTGGATCACCCAAAAAGATGCGCACGCTTTTATGCAACCGTAACTTTAATTTCCTTTCCTTTTAATACTGGGGGCGCTGGTTTCAGCGCCCCCTCAATATATATTTCTTTCTGGACGAGTTGTAATCAATGATGAAAGTGTCACTCTCCGCCCGGAACGTGGTCAAGCATTATGGAGGCGTCGTCGCCCTCGCCGACGGCAATCTAGAGGTCGAGTCTGGCGAGGTGGTGGCCTTTTTGGGAGCCAACGGCAGCGGCAAAAGTACGCTGAGCAAGATTATCACCGGCGTAGTGGCCCCCGATGGAGGACGGTTGCTGCTGGATGGCCAGGAAGTCCACTTTTCGTCACCCCAGGCCGCTAAAAAAGTGGGGATCACGGCCGTTTACCAGGAATTGAGTCTGATCCCGGATATGACCGTAGCCGAAAATATCTGGCTGGCCCATGAGCCGCGCCAGGGAGGGCTGCGGGTAAACAGTCGCGACATTCAAAAACGCACCCGAGAACTGCTCGACCTCTTTGCCGGGACCCACCAGGCCTCTCTTCAACCCGATACCCCGGTCGCCGTGCTCCCCCCCGACGAACAACAAATTGTCGAAATTCTGAAAGCCCTCAGCCTTAATCCCCGGCTGATCATTCTTGACGAAGCGACAGCCAGCCTCGACGGGCGGCAGGTCAACCAACTGTTCGAGCTGATTGCGGCCTGGAAAGCGCAGGGCAGGGCCATTGTCTTCGTTTCGCACCGGATGGATGAGATTATGCGCGTGGCCGACCGGGCCACGGTTCTGCGGAACGGCCGGACCGTAGGAACGCGGCGGATCGAAGAAACGACTGAGCAAGAGTTGGTCAATTTGATGATTGGGGAACGAGGCACACCCCCGCAGCAGATAGGGCGGGCCGGCGGCCTGGCCTCGGCCCAAATCCGCCTCAGCCTCAATAAGCTGCGTACCCCAACCCTGCAAGGGATCGATCTGGAGGTACACGACGGCGAACTGCTGGGCCTGGGCGGCCTGCGCGGGCAGGGTCAAACCGATCTCCTGCTGGCTATTTTTGGGGCTATTCCCTTCTCCGGAACTATCACCTTAGCGGGGCAGGCGGTGCAGTTTACCGACCCCCGGCAGGCTATGCAAAAGGGGATTGCCCTGGTTCCCGGCGACCGGGCCACCGAAGGCTTACTCCTGCGCCGCTCCATTCTCGAAAATTTTCAACTGCCTTCGTGGGCCAAGTACAGCCTGCCGCTCCAGGTGAAAAGAGCCAGGGCCGACGCCAACCGGATGGTTAAAGAGTTGAGCCTGATCATGGAATCCCTGGACGCGCCGGTGAGCAGTTTGAGCGGCGGCAATGCCCAAAAAGTGGTTATTGGCAAGTGGCTGCTGCGCCAGCCTAAACTGCTGCTGCTCAACGATCCAACCAAAGGGGTTGACGTGGGGGCAAAAGGGGAATTCTATAAGCTGCTGGCCGATCTGCGGCAGGCCGGGACGGCCATTCTTTTCTACAGCAGCGACGACGACGAACTGCTGGGGCTGTGTGATCGGGTATTGGTGCTGCACGATGGCCGGATCGCGGCTGAGTTATCTGGAAATACGCTGAACCATGCCGAACTGGTAGCCGCCAGTATGGGTACCGTACAGGAAAATGGCTCATGAATACCGTTCAATTACAAAAGCTGACCTTTCGCCATCCCTATCTCTTTGCTTTAGCCTTGCTGGCCGTAGTGCTGGGGGTGAATCTTTATCTTCAGCCCAACTTGTTAGAGCAGCGAGTGTTGAGCGGCAATTTGCGCATTTTTTTACCTTTAATGATCCTGGCGGCCGGGCAAGCCATCGTCATCATCGGCGGAGGGATTGACCTATCGGCCGGCACAATGGTCTCGATGGTGAATGCGCTGCTCGTCACCTGGATTACCCGCGATTCGACAACTTCGGAAATCATTACGGCGATTGCTGCCGGGGTAGGGTTGGGTATGCTTGCGGGGGCTTTCAACGGGTTGTGCGTGTCTTACCTGCGCCTCCAACCGATTGTGACCACTTACGCGACCAGTTTTATTTATGCCGGAATGGCCCTGTGGATTTTGCCCCGGCCCGGCGGCTTGATGCCCTCGGAATTGACCCGGCTGTACCGCTCGAATCCGCTGGAGCTGCCTTTGACCCTGTGGGTAGCCGCGTTCATTATTCTGATCTGGGTGGGGCTGCGGGCGACTCAATACGGGCGTTACCTCTTTGCCGTAGGCGGCAAGCCCGAAGCCGCTTATGCGACCGGTGTGCCGGTGTCGCTGGTGCGTTTTAGCACCTATGTCCTGGCCGGGATCATGGCCGGCTTGGCGGCCCTGGCTCTAACCCTAAGCACCGGCACCGGCGACCCCCGTATTGGCAATGATATGACCCTCTCTTCGGTGGTGGCAGTGGTGTTGGGCGGCACGCGCCTGAGCGGTGGCCAGGGTGGTATGGCCGGTTCAATCATCGGCGTAGTTATCCTGGGCACCATCCGTAACATTATTTCCTTTGCCAATGTCCCCACCTGGTGGCAAACCTTCGTCGATGCCTCAATCATTATTGTGGCCCTGGCCGGACCCGGCCTGGTTAGATTAATTCGCAACAGGCAGGCGCGATTATGAAAGCCTTAAAACTCGCTCCCCCGGTGATAGCCTTGCTATTGGCCATTGGCCTCTTTTTTGTGGGCGGCATCTTACGCCCCGGCTTTGCCAACGCGGACCAGGCGATCAACATTGTGCGCCTAGCTGCCTTTCTGGGTATTATCGCCGCCGGGCAAACGTTGGTCATTATCAGCGGCGGTGAAGGGATTGACCTGTCGATAGGGGCGGTGGTGACGTTGGGGGCCATTTTGGTGTTCCGGATTGTGGCCAAACAGGATAGTATGATTTTTCCTGCTTTGGGGGTGGCCCTGCTGGCGGGCGCCGCCATTGGTTTGGTCAATGGTTTGGGGGTTACCGCCCTGGGGATTCCTCCGCTGGTGATGACCCTGGGCATGGCCGGGGTAGTGCAAGGGATCATTTTGGTGGTGACCCAGGGGCAGTTGCTCGGCGGGGCCGCGCCCAGTATGGCCGTCTTCATTTCCCGGCCGCTTATCTGGGGTATTCCCGGCGTGGTTATCATCTGGATTGTGTTTGGGGCGCTCATGTGGCTGCTGCTGGAACGGACAACCTACGGCAAACAATTGTTCGCCGTGGGGGTTAACCGAGTAACCTCGCGCCTATCCGGAGTGCAGGTTCCCGTAGTGGTGGTAGCAACGTACACCCTGAGTGGGATGCTGGCCGCGCTGGGTGGGTTTATGGTGCTCGGATTCACCGGCAGTGTCTTTTTAAACCTGGGCGATCCCTACCTGTTCCCTTCGATTGCCGCGGTGGTAGTAGGGGGCACCATCATGGCCGGCGGGGCCGGCAGCTACTTTGGAACGATGTCGGGCGCTTTGGTATTAACCCTGATCACCAGCCTGTTGACCGCCCTGCAACTGCCCGAAGCTTTCCGCTTGATTGTCCTGGGCGTGATTTTGCTGGTCTTACTCTCGGTCTACGGCCGCCAGCGCGGGCTACGGCAGTAAAGTGGGGGGTAAGGAAACAACCCTCCGGGGTCTTCGATATTTACACATTGCCAACACGTACCAACTCGGAATCCGGTCATCACGACCCCAATGTGAACATCCCTCTATATTTATCCATAAACAAAAAGTCTCAAGGTTTCGCTAATCCGTCAAAAATTTAAAACGCACCCGTACTTGACGGGCACGTCCCAATTTTTTGGTAGCAGACCCTAAAGGTTTTGAAAACCTTTAGGGTCTGCCTAAAATTTGGACAGACCCGCACCTGACATGATGATTGTCAGGCATGAACAAGTGTGCTATACTCACAACTATAAAAAGGTATTTACAATCAAACCAGAAGATTTTGCAACCGAATTAGGATTGACTATATGATTGAAGGTCAACAAAAATCCTTCGCAGATTATAAATCAAACGGGCATACCTGGATAACCCTGGCCTCAGGAGAATATTATCCAGATATTTTGGCAGATGCTTGCAAACTGTACCAACCTATCTTGGAGATGTTCGGCCAGTTGCTCAAAACTTCTGAGTCTTCAGTCCGTCTATTCGAACAAATTTCCGAGATTAGCGAAGGCTGGATGCGCATACAGCTTGCTCGAGTCTTTCGCAAATATGTCAGTCCTGAGACTCCTGCTGAAATGTTGAAGAAGAAATCGTTGGCAAAAGAGATCTGCGAACGGTTTGGAGCGCGTTTTAGACCAATTCAAGAGGTTCAAGCAGCGTTTGACAGTCGTCCAATGCCGGATGAAGCCTTATGCGCGGTTTTGTGGGAATATAAAGATCGGGGGAAGAAGGGGTATGACTTAACGGAGCGATTTTTTGCCCTGTTTCGTTATCATTTTCCAGATTTACCAATAAAAGGTCCAGAGCGGGCAGGCAAAGATATACCAATGAAGACCATATTCAAAGATTATCCTAACCCAAAACGCCCCGTTGACTTTGCTATATACGATGTTGATGGTAAAGAAGTGCTGGCAATAGGGTTAGCCAGGTATGACTCAGATCGGGGCGGCGCTCAAGAAGATGATCGAACCAGCGGATATCGTAATTGCGCTGACGAAATTCTCACTTATGCCAAGATGAACAATCTGAAAACTAAGGTTATCTTCCTCAATGATGGGCCAGGACTTCTGCTGGGTTCAATGTGGAATGATTATGCCAGCCTGGAAGAAAGTTGGCCGGGCAAGATATTGGTCTTAACCCTGCGTATGGTTCCTGAGCGTATCACGTTCGATTGGCTGCGATCTGGATAATGAGGCAAAAGAATGGCAACAGGTATTCCTAAAACGAAGTGGAGTGGGAATGGGAACACGTCTTCCCTGCCCCGCCAGGATATCTCAAATAATATACCCGATGTGTCTTTAGTTTATGACGGGAAACGCTCTGAGAGCAATATTTTAGCCACGAAGCCAGCTAATACCCAAATATTATGGCAGGGTGGTCAGGAGGTTAAAAATCACCTTTATTATGGTGACAATTTACCCGTTCTGGCTTCCTTGCTGTATGACTCATCTCTTCGAGGGAAAGTGCGGCTGGTCTACATTGACCCTCCTTTTGCTACCAAAAGTGTATTTCAATCTCGTACCCAGGCCGATGCTTACCATGATTTACTGGCCGGCGCTCATTATATTGAGTTTATGCGGGAGCGATTGATCCTTTTGCGAGAGTTACTGGCAGAAGATGGATCAATTTACGTTCATCTTGATGAAAATATGGCTTTTTACATCAAAGTCATTATGGATGAAATTTTTGGACCCGGTAATTTTCGAAACTGGATTACCCGCAAGAAGTGCAACCCTAAGAATTACACCCGAAAGACGTATGGCAACGTGGCCGATTTTATCCTTTTCTACACCAAATCAGATAACTACGTCTGGAATCGTCCCCTGGATGAATGGACACCCGAGCGGGCTGAAAAAGAGTATCAGTATGTTGAAGAAGAAACGGGACGCCGTTACAAAAAAGTTCCTGTACATGCCCCTGGCACCCGCAATGGTGAAACAGGCAAACCCTGGCGAGGTATGAGTCCACCCCCCGGCAAACATTGGCAATTTCCCCCCAAAACGCTAGATGAGATGGACACTCGTGGAGAAATATATTGGTCGCCCAACGGCAACCCTCGTCGAAAAATATATTTGGATAACAGTGAGGGTGTGCCGGTTCAAGACATTTGGTTGGAGTTTCGTGATGCCTACAATCAAAATATCAAGATTACCGGCTATCCAACTGAAAAGAACCCCGACTTACTAGCTCGTATCATTCAGGCGTCTTCAAATCCTGGTGACATAGTATTAGATTGCTTTTCTGGCTCCGGCACGACTTTAGCTGTAGCTTCACAATTGGGCCGCTGCTGGATTGGGGCGGACAACAGCCCTGAAGCCATTGTCACAACGCTGCGACGTTTCGCTGCCGGGCCCGAACGGATGGGTGATTTTGTTAATGCCTCTAAATCTGAGATTGAAGAGGCCCAAGTTCAACAGATGCTTCCTCTGTTCAATTCATTAGAAGCTTCTGAACAAAACAATTTTACTTTTAGAGAGAACCTTATTAAAGATTTTAGCCTTTATGTGACTGAAACATATTCGGGAGAGTTAGAAATTTTTCTTGAGCAGTGGCAGACATTGTAGTTCCAACAGCCGTTGTGCCCCTTCGACGCTCCAGCGAGAGATCGGGTTCTTGCGTCAATCCCCTGCCCGACTCAAATCCTGGTCGTACCAACGCAGATAAATTTCGGCCAGATCACCCTGCCGATCCAGGCGAGCCAGCACTTTGTTAATCTCTAAAACCAGGCGGTCTATTTTCAAGTTATCCTGGGGAACCACAGCAATAGCCAGGGGCGCCCGGCTAACCTGATCGGCTTTGGGTAATAATTTTACCGGCACATCGCTCTTGATCGCCTCCTGTAAAATGGGCGTGGGGCCAAAAACAGCCTTCAACTCACTGCCGGATTCGCCGAGTTGACGGATGGTCTTGGGCAAGTTGGCGATAGGAACGGGCTGTATAGCGGCAGGCAGCGCGGATAGGAGCGGCTGCTGTTGTACGGTTAAGGCCAATCCACCAGGAGCCAATAATTCCTGGTAAGAGCTGTGCTCCAATACCCCCACTCGCTGGCCGGATAGATCGTTTAAAGCCTGCAGGTTGCTGGCGGCAGGAATTAAAAATCCCAGGGGCATATAACCATAAGGCTTGGAAAAGAGCATACCTCGCCCCGATGCTGTTTCAGGGCGGTCAAAAGGCACAAGTGAGGCGACAGCAATATCCCACTGACCCCGCCAATCGCCGCTGGCGATAACCGGAGGGTAAGCTTCGACTAACTCCAATTCCAAGCCCAAGCCCTCGGCTACCAGGCGAGCCACATCAACCTCAAAGCCATTGAGCGCCCCACCGGTTCTGGCATTAGAAAAGCCACGGAAGGCCGGCGGCGAAAAATTGGCTTCCGGCCAGACCCGGATACCCACCCGAATTACGCCGCTGTCCAGTAAGCGATCCATCAAATCAGAGCCGTCACCCCGTTGAATGGGGGGAATGAGCAGGGGCGTCGGAGGTGGGCTGGTGGGTTGAGGCGTAGGTTCAGGGGTGGGCTGGCACTGGGCGCCGGTAATCAAGATCAATAGGATAAGAGCAAGCCATTTTAGGGATTTAACAATCATATTCTTGTACACTTAACAAGAAGTTACAGCAGGTTGATTTTAGGCAAATTTGCAAAAAATAAAAACGCCCGACCTTAATAGAGTCGGGCGTTTGTAAAAGTTATAGCTCGATCATAATACCCATTATGATTTCACTTTGCATCGCGGACGCAGCGGAAGCCGATGTCGTCGTTGGCGCTGGTTTCGGGCGGGCCGGCGTTACGGTTGTAGGTGGTTACCAGTTCGCCATCCTCGCCATCAAACCAGCCGCCGCCCCGGTTCACCTTGTTGCCTTTGCCAAAGAAGGGATCGGCATCGGCGGCAGCGCCGGGATAAGCCACAAAATCATCGGCGGTCCACTCACGGACATTGCCGCCCATATCCTCGACACCGTAGAGGCTGGCCCCGGCAGGAAAGCTGCCTACCGCCGTTGTGCCGCGAATGCCGCCTTCGTAGAAGTTACCATTTTCAGCCACAAAATCGTTACCCCAGGGATAAGCCCGGCCATCCTCACCCCGAGCCGCTTTTTCCCACTCGGCCTCGGTCGGCAGACGTTTACCTGCCCACTCGCAGTAAGCCGTGGCGTCATTCCAGGTGACGTAAACAACCGGGTGATTACCTTTGCCTTCAGCTACATCTTTCCAATTCTTGGTACTGCTCTGCTCGGCGTAGGTTGTATAACCGGTTTCTTCGACAAAGCGGGCAAACTCGTCGTTGGTTACTTCAAAACGATCAATTTCGTAGGCAGGTAAGTCAACTTCGTGCAGCGGGCCGTTCTTGGGCTTGCTGCCATCCTGGCCCATTTTAAATTTGCCTGCCGGGATCTGCACCATATCCTCCGGAATGGCGGCTGCCGGCGCCGGCCCGGTTGTTGCGGCGGCCTCAGTTGTCGCCGCGGCCTCAGTTGTGGCCGCGGCTTCAGTTGTGGCGGCCGCGGCTGGCGGCTCCGTTGGGGCCGATGTTGGGCTGGGGCGGGGCGTGGGCGTAGGCGGCGCAGGTTTGGGGGTGGGAGTCGCCAGAACGATGGGGGTGGGAGTATTGGCCGGCCCTTGGGTGGCTGCACTTTCACCGCCCTGGCCGCCTTGGGGAGCGGAGCCGCCACACGCGGCCAGAAACGCAGCTAACAACAGAGTTACTACAAAGAGCAATTTTTTCATTATCTTTCTCCTCGCTTTTAAGTTATCTTTTTGTGAAAATAAGTGCCGAAACAAGAGTATAGCAAAATTTCAGGGTTTGAACAAAAAAAGGAAGCAACTTAGCACAGCTTTACATAAATTTATAACGAAATAGAGAGCAGCCTGAAGTCTGCTCTTTTGGTTAATGCAGACTAAAGTCTGCACTCCGAAGCCGCTACAAATTTATGCAATTCTGGGCCAAGTGGGTTAAAAAAACGTCCTTTGCTCTTTCAGCGTGATGACTTTAGCCTCACGCCTCACTATTTAGCACTTGGCCCATTCACATAAGTGGAAAAAATAACCCGTCCACTCTCAACTTGCACGACAGGAACAGGTTTAAGCGGATTATGGTGACGATCAAAGGTGATTGGGCCGGTTACGCTATCAAAATGATTTTGTTCCAGGGTTTCGGCCACTTTTTTCACCTCCACGCTCTTTGCCTGCCTGATGGCCGCAATCACCCCGGTGGCAGCATCAAAGCCCAAAGTTGCCAATGTATTCGGTGCAGTAGCATAGGTAGCCTTGTAAGCGTCTGCCCAACGCTGGGTCTCGGGACGATGGTCTTCTAAGAAGAAATGCACCGTAAAATACGCCCCCTCGGCCGCCGGCAAATCAAGTTCCGGCGATTCCCAGCTATCACTGCCAAGCACGATCGGCCCACCCCGGCCCGCCAACCCCAATTCACGCCGCTGACTGTTCACTCGATTTACCGTCGCTACGGGGGCAGGCAGATAGAGCAATTCGGCTCCGGCTGTCTGGCTGGCCTGTAAAGCCGGTTTAAGATCAGTATCGCCAGGACCATAGGGGGTTCGCCGGACAATCTCGCCGCCTTGTTGGGTGAACTGCTGGGTAAAAGATTCGGTCAAAGTGGTTGAGTAATCATCACGGGGGTCAAAAAAGAGGGCAACTCTCCGAACTTTTAGATTTTCGTAAGCAAACCGGGCAGCAGCTTGACCTTGTAAAGACCAGGCAAAGCTGGCTCGAAAAACAGTGGGGCGAGTTTGTTCCTCGCCACTCACCGTGACCAGGGGATGAGTAGCCGTCGGAGCCATCAACAGGGCCGTATTTTCTTCAGCAACCAGGGCGGCAGCAATGGCCGACTCGGAACAGAGAGGGCCGATCAGAAAGTGAAAGCCGTCGGCGACAGCCTGTTGGGTAGCCTGGCGAGCCGGTTCAAAATCACAAGGGGTATCATATACCCGCCATTCCAGGCGCTGCCCCAAAACGCCGCTATATTGAGTGTTCCACTCGTCAAAAGCCATGATACTACCATCCCGCAGCATGCGGCCAAAAGTCGCCATCTCGCCTGTGGTGGGGGAAAGCAGGGCGATACGCACGGCCTGACCAGCGGGTGGGGTCGGTAAGGGCGGTGTATTATCGGGCGTAGATACACCGGCTGAACTGCATTGAGCGGCGATAAGCAGCAGGCTCAAGGCCAGCCATAATAATTTACATTGTGCCTTCATTTCGTCTCCTTGACTCAGCCGAGCCAATATTATAACCTGCCCTGTCCATAGTCAACCAATTTCCTTGCCAATAAAATCAGGGGTGAGTATAATCCCTTCAAGTATTATCTTAGTGTGAGGAGAAGTTCCCGTGCCCGTTTCTAAGAAGAGAAAACCAAAAAGAAGAAATACCTCGCCCATTCGAAGCAGCGCTGGCAGCGCTGCAACCGGCGCCAATGGAAGTAAAAGTGGCCTGGCCTCTAAAAAGAAGCTTTCTACCCAACAAATTATCATCTATGTGATTAGTGCTCTGGTGGTTTTGAGCATGGCCATCGGTTATTTGGTCGGCAATAACGGTCCTACCATCACGCCAACACCTACCTTAGCGCCTGCCGTCGACACGCCAGCCCCTGATACTTCCAGTACCGAGGAAGCCCCGTCAACACCCAGCCCCGCGCCAACCCAAGCTCAGTAGGCCCGGCTGGTAGTTAGCGGCGATAGCCCGATTTTATGTTTTCTGGCGACGACTTTAATAGAGAAGAAAAGCTAAATAGACGATGAAACTCGAAATCCGCCTGTAGCCTCACCTGTGCTGTAAGGCGGGTTTTCTTTTTTTATAGGGTTTGCTGCAAGGGGGATTTTATCGAAACTTGTTAATACCAAATCAGACAAAGGAGGAATTTCTAATGAACATCATATTGCTTGGCCCGCCGGGAAGCGGCAAAGGCACGCAAGCTCAACATCTCTGCCAACAGCTTGACCTGAAACATGTGGCCAGCGGTGACCTGTTTCGGGAAAATCTCAAAAACCTAACCGACCTGGGCAAGTTGGCCAAAACCTTTATGGATCGCGGCGACTTGGTGCCCGACGACGTTACCCAGGCCATGATCCGCGAGCGGTTGAGCCGGCCCGACACCCTAAATGGTTTTGTCCTCGACGGCTTCCCCCGCACCCTACCCCAAGCCGAAGCCTTAACCGACATGCTGAACGACCTGGGCCGGCGTTTGCAGGGTGTCATCTATTTTAATGTCTCTGATGAAGAAATTGTCAGCCGCTTGTCCGGGCGACTCATTTGCCGCGAGTGCCAGGCCCCTTTTCACAAAACCCACAACCCCTTCCAGAGTTGCCCCCACAACAAATGCAACGGCGAATACCTGTATCAGCGCGACGACGACAAAGAGGAAACTATCCGCACCCGGCTTGAAACCTACCATCGCCAGACCGCGCCCCTGATCGACTATTATCGCCAGGCCGGTTTGCTGGTAGAAGTCAACGGCGAAGGAGACCTGGCCGAAGTGACCGAACGGGTTTTAGCGGCCGCGCGAGGTTTGCAGCGAGCCTAACCCCTAGAAAATAGATTTGTAGGACAGGTTGCTAACTTGTCCCCAACATAGCCTTTCTGGAGTGCAGAATTAATTCTGCACTCCAGGTTTTCATCATCGGTGGGGTGCGTTAGCTCGTGACTACTCCTCTATAAACACTTTGCATGATGTTAATTTAACCTTGTCAAAGTAGTTATGGAATCTTACTGACCGATTGTAGCGATCGCTGGCTCAATCCGAAGGGCCGGCGGCCGCAAGGAGACTAATCTATTTTGAATTTTATACAACACTTACAGCAAAAACCCGGCCATTGGCTTATTTGGCTGAGTTTACTAGCCCTACCGGCCTGTAATCTTTGGCCCGCCCCGCCTGAACCGCAGCCGGAGGCGCTCCTCCCCACCGCAACCGTAACCTCGACCCTGACCGCCCCACCTTCCCCTTCACCTACCGCTTTACCGGTGACGCCCTTACCCAGCCCGTCCCCAACCGTGGCGATCCTTGATAACGGCCCCGTCGAACCTACTGCTGAGACCGGGACAGTCACCGGGCGCATCTGTTATCCCGGCTCCCGCACCCCGCCGATGACTCTCTACCTGAAATCTACCACCACCGGCGCTATCCTCGAACAAAAAATTGAGCCGGATCAGGCCGGCTTTACTCTGGCCACGCCGCCGGACAAGTACATTGCTTATGCTCAAACTGTTGGTACGGGTCTGGCAGGTTTATATTCGGAAGCTGTGCCGTGTGGCCTTGGCCCGGACTGTACCGGTCACCAGCCACTCCCATTCTTGGTCAACCGCCAGCAAACCACCACCTCCATCGACCTGTGTGACTGGTACATTCCACCTGGGGTTGTTTCGGCTAAACCGGGACAAAATGCCGGCCCTGTTCAAGTGGTTACGTTGCAGCAGGTTAATTTGTTCGCCGGCCCCGGCCTGGCTTATGATAAATTGGGGGTTATGCCGGCCTTAACCTTGGCCCGGGCCTCAGGACGCAGCCTTGATGGGAACTGGCTGCAACTTGATTATCCCGTCGAAGACAGTTCTACCGGCTGGGTTTTTGCGCCCCTGGTGCAAATCTCTACCACGCCTGATACCTTAGCCGTGCTTGATGCTTCCTCCTCCCTGACGCTATCTCCCGACCAGTTTATCCCGGCCGCCTGGAGCGCCGAAGCTAACGCCGGTATTATGCATATAAAAGGCTTTATCCGCGACGAAGCAGGCCGGCCGGTTGACGGCTTTAGCATTCTGGCCGATAACGGAACCTGGAGCGTGCTCTCGCATCCCAGCGGCCCCAGCAACTGGTTCCCCGACCAGCAAAATGGCGAGTGGGATATTGTCGTCGCCAACGTGACCGACGCCGTAGGCTGGTGGAGTTTGACCGTAGTCAGCTATGACTGTCCAGACTTTGAAAAAGGGTTCGACGCCCAGTGCAAACAGTTCACCCGCTTATCAAAGAACCAGGTGATTAAGATAGTTTATCCCGACGAAACCGTTATCAACGCCGATTGGGTTTGCCGGCGTGATTGTGACAAAGGTTTGAAGTTGTCTTTAACCAATTAAGGCTGCCAGAACCTCTCGATCAATGCTTGCTCGACCCTGGCTGTCCAGACACCAAGATCGGCAAACAGGAACACAGAGTTTCACAGAGGCGACACAGAGAGCCATAGAGAAATCAATGACAGACCCACTCACCAACATCGGCGGTGTCACCATCTCCCTCCGGCGGCGGCGGTTGGCTACTCAAGCTCGACCTTAACCGGCTGCACCTGCCAGATATCTTCACAATACTGGCGGATGGTCCGATCTGAGGAAAAGAAGCCGCAGCGAGCAACATTGAGGATGGACATCCGCGTCCAAGCTTCCCGATCCTGGTAAACCTGGGCGGCTTTATCCTGGCAGTCAATATAAGACGCATAGTCAGCCAGCAAGAGGAATTCATCGCGATAGAGCAAGGAGTTGACAATGGGTTTGAACAACTCCCGATTTCCCTTAGAGAAATAACCGGCATCAATACCATCGATGACCTGTTTCAGTTCCGCGTGGCGGTGGTAGTAATCCGCCGGATTGTAGCCCTGCTCCTTAAGGGCAAATACTTCCTCGGCCGTCAGGCCGAACAAGAAAAAGTTCTCCGCTCCCACATGCTGCCGGATTTCGACGTTGGCCCCGTCGAGCGTGCCGACGGTTACGGCCCCGTTGAGGGCGAACTTCATGTTGCCGGTTCCCGACGCTTCCTTGCCGGCCATCGAAATCTGCTCGGAGATATCGGCGGCCGGGTAAATCAGTTCGCCCAACGTAACGTTGAAATTAGCTAAAAAAACCACCTTTAAGCGATCCCGCACATCCGAATCCTGGTTGACCACCTCGGCCACCGAATTAATCAACTTGATGATAAGCTTGGCCGTGCGATAACCCGGCGCGGCTTTGGCTCCAAAAATAAATGTCCGGGGGGCTATGTCCATATCTGGATTGGTTTTGAGGCGGTTGTAGAGGGTGATAATATGCAGGGCCTTGAGCAACTGGCGCTTGTATTCGTGCAGCCGTTTGACCATGATATCAAAGATGGAATTGGGGTCCACCTTGATCTTGTTATGTTCAAGAATGTAGGCGGCTAAAGCTTCTTTGTTCTGCTGTTTCACTGCTCGCCAGGCCTGGCGAAATTCAAGCTGAGCGGCGTATGGTTCGAGCCTATTGAGCTGGTTCAGGTTGTTCACCCAATCTTCCCCAATCGCCGAGCTGATCAAGTTAGCCAGGCGTGGATTGGCCAACTTCATAAAACGGCGAGGGGTGACGCCATTCGTCTTGTTATTAAATTTCTCAGGCCACATGTCATAGAAGTCACGCAAAACCCGTTCCTTGAGCAAATTTGTTTGCAGCTCGGCCACGCCATTGATGGAAAAACTACCCACTGAGGCCAGGTAAGCCATCCGGACCATCTGCTCAGGACGCTCCTCGATGATGGACATGCGGGCCACCCGATCCGGGTTATCGGGGAACTTGGCCCGCACCTCTACCAGAAAGCGATGGTTGATTTCATAGATAATTTCCATGTGCCGGGGAAGTAGATATTTGATCAGGCTAACCGGCCATTTCTCCAGCGCCTCCGGCATCAGGGTATGGTTGGTATAAGCAAAGGTTTGCCGGGTAATTTCCCAGGCGCGCTCCCAGCCAAGCTGGTAGTCATCAACCAGGATACGCATCAATTCGGGAATGGCGATAACAGGGTGGGTATCGTTGAGTTGGATGGCAACCTTCTGCGGGAACAAATCCCAGTCGTCGTTTCGAAAATGAAATCTACGGATGATGTCATGTAGGGAACAGGCCACAAAAAAATATTCCTGTTTGAGGCGGAGTTTCTGACCTTGCAATGTGTTATCATTGGGATAAAGGACTTTGGTAATATTTTCGGACAGGAGCTTGGCTTCGACCGCCCGGGCATAATCGCCCACATCAAAAAGCTGGAAGTCAAATTCTTTGCTGGCCCTGGCCCGCCACAACCGCAGCATGGTGACTGTGCCGGTTTGGTAGCCCGGCACCAGGGTATGGTAGGGATGGCCCCGGACGGTGTAATCCGGGACCCAGCGTACGCGATAATACTCTTGCTCGTCGGTATACGGTTCAGTCCGGCCGCCAAACTTAACCTCCACCATATCATCGGGTTGGGAAAACTCCCACGGGTTACCCAATAACAGCCACTCATCCGGGCTTTCGACCTGCCAACCATCCTTAAAAGCTTGGTTGAAGATACCAAACTCGTAGCGAATCCCATAACCCACACTGGGAATATCCAGGGTAGCCAGCGAGTCGAGGAAACAGGCCGCTAACCGGCCGAGGCCGCCGTTGCCCAGGCCCGGTTCTAAGTCCTGTTTAATAAGTTGGTCAAGGTTAAGGTGATAATCGGCCAAAGCCTGCCGGGCCAAATCCACCGTTTCCGTATACAGCAAATTTTGCGACAACTGCTGGCCTAGCAGAAACTCGGCGGACAGGTAGTAAACAAACTTGGGGTTGGTCTCATAATAGGTCCGGACGGTTTTTCGCCAGCGTTTCATCAGATAATCGCGAACGGTGTAACACAGGGTTACATAGTGATCGTAAGGGCTGGCTGACTCGATACTGGTTCCACGCCGGTAATAAAGGTTATCGGCCAGGGCTTGTTTGAAAGCCGGTATCGTTTTACTAACGCGATCTTTGCTTTCCTGCTTGATAGCCATTTGATGACCTCTTTCATTATCGGGAGTGTATTACCATATATAGATTTGTTTTCCATATTCTACACCGAATCGCAAATTACACTGAAATTAAGCCCCCTTTGATTTTTCCATAGACTTCCATTAAAATGCGCTACGAGATTTTTCTCCAGTGTTTCTAAACAAAGGATTAACCCCATGGAACGAAAAGCACGTAAGTCGTTAGAACGACTCAAACCCCGTTTTGAACCTATGCTGGCCGTTTTAGGGCCGGAAGAACGCGACATCTTCTGGCAGCGGATGGAGCAGGCTTTCCCCGAAGCTTTTGAAGCCCTGTTCGAGTTGTACGGCACCGATTACACTTTTTTCTACCATCTGGAGGTGATTCTAAAAGCAGTCACCCAGGCTTACCTGGACCGCCCCCCAGGGTTACGGGCGCTCGATAGCCAACGCGAAGGCGAGCCGCTGTGGTTCCAAGCAGAGCAAATGATAGGGGGGGTCTGTTATGTGGATTTGTTTGCCGGCAACCTGGCCGGTATTTGCCAGAAAATCCCTTATCTCAAAGAACTGGGGGTGACCTACCTGCACTTGATGCCTCTGTATAAAGTGCCGGAAATCAACGACGGCGGTTATGCGGTCAGCAGCTACCGGGAAGTCAATTCCGCTCTGGGCGCCATGGCCGATTTAGTGGAGCTGAGCAAGGCGCTGCGGGCCAACGGCATCAGCCTGGTGCTTGATTTTGTGTTCAACCATACCAGCGATGAACACGACTGGGCCTTAAGAGCTTTGGCGGGCGATGAAGATTATCAGGATTTTTACCTCATGTTCCCGGATCGGACGGAACCTGACCAGTACGAACGCCATCTCCGCGAAATTTTTCCAGAGCATGCCCCCGGCAGTTTTACCTATCGCCCGGAAATAGATCGGTGGGTTTGGACCACGTTTAACCCGTTTCAGTGGGATTTGCGGTATTCAAATCCGGCGGTTTTTCATGCCATGCTGGGTGAAATACTGTTTCTGGCCAACCAGGGGGTTGAGGTGCTGCGGCTCGATGCCGTACCCTTCGTTTGGAAGGATAAGGGGACCTCCTGTGAAAACTTACCCAAAGCGCACACCATTATCCAGGCTTTTAATGCCCTGGTGAGAATTGCCGCTCCGGCCTTAAAATTCAAATCGGAGGCTATTGTGCACCCCGACGACGTGGCCAAATATTTCGGGCAGGGCGATAAGGCCGGGCGCGAATGTACCTTATCTTATAACCCCACCTTGATGGCGCTGTTGTGGGAAACCTTAGCCACTCGCCAGGTCAAGCTGCTTAAATATGCAATGGAACGGCGTTTCCAAATTCCAGATCATTGTGCCTGGGTTAATTACGTGCGGGTCCACGATGATATCGGCTGGAGTTTTGCCAATGAGGATGCAGAGGCTTTGTTGATAAACCCCTTTGATCATCGCCAGTTTCTCAATCGATTTTACACGGGACAATTTGAGGGTAGTTTTGCCACCGGCCTACTGTTTAACTATAACCCCGTGACCAAAGATGGTCGGATTAATGGCACATGCGCCTCGCTGGCCGGGCTGGAGCAAGCCCTTCAGGCTCAAGACGAAGCGGCGGTTGAACTAGCCATCCGGCGGATCTTGCTCATCCATAGTATTATTCTCAGTATCGGCGGGATTCCCTTGCTTTATCTGGGCGATGAAGTCGGTACCTTGAACGATTACAGTTATCAACAAGACCCAACCAAATTTGATGATAGCCGCTGGGTTCACCGTCCCAAAACCGATTGGGAGCGCCTGGCCCGGCGGCACGACCCTGAGAGTATCGAAGGGCGAATTTTTCAGCCCTTAGCCCGGCTCATCCAGATTCGGAAAAGCCGGCCCGTCTTTGCCGGAGGGAAAACGCAGGTAATTGAAACCGGCAATCCGCACGTTTTTGGCTATATTCATTGGCGGGAGGCTCAGGGGGTGTTGGTTCTGGCTAATTTCTCCGAGCATGCGCAGGAACTGAACATGGTCAGGTATCGCACGTATGGGATTAAGGTTCAGGAATATGATCTGGTGAGAGATGAGGAGGTCAATTTGGCCCGGAATTATACCTTGCAGCCATATCAATTTCTGTGGCTGGTTTCAAAATGAATTGAAGACGAGCGGGTTAGCCCAGTTGAGCGAGAACAGCCTGTAATTGAGGATCGAGCGGAGCTTCAAGTTGAATGATTTGCCCGTTACGGGGGTGTTGAAAGCGCAGCCGCGAGGCGTGTAAAAACTGGCGATCAAGATTAAAAGGTTTTTTTTTGCGGCCATAGACCGTATCGCCGACCACCGGGCATTTGAGCCAGGCCAGGTGGACCCGAATCTGGTGAGTCCGGCCCGTTTCCAGGCCAATCTGTAGCAGGCTGTATAGCCCAAAGTCTGCGAGCAGCCGGTAGTGGGTCCGGGCTGATTTGCCATCGGGCCGGGGGGCAAATTTTTGGCGGTGATGCGGGTCACGTCCCAGGGGCACGTCGATGATCCCCTCCGGAGCTTCGGGGCGGCCAAAAACCAGGGCCAGGTAAATTTTTTCTACAGCGCGGCTTTTGAATTGCTGCTGCAAATGGCGTAAGGCCGCCGGAGTACGGGCAATAACCATTAATCCTGACGTGTCCCGATCTAACCGGTGGACAATACCCGGCCGGTCGCCAACTGCGGCGTCAGATTCGATCATAGCGGCTAAATCTGGATAGCGGGCCAAAAGAGCGTTCACCAACGTCCCCTGGCTATGCCCCTGGGCCGGATGGACAACCATTCCGGCCGGTTTATTGATCACCACTAAATCTTGGTCTTCATACACAATCTCAAGGGGGATGGTTTCAGGCTGTGGAGTGGCCGGCTCTGAGACCGGTAGCCGTAGGTTGATGACCTCACCGAGTTGCACCATTGTACTGGGGCGAACGGTTCGGCCGTTTAGTAAAACATCACCCTGACGAATCAACTTTTGCAGGTGGGAGCGAGATAGTTGGGGGATTTTGGCCGCCAGGAATTGATCCAGGCGCAAGGAGGATTGGTCGGCTACGATTTCCATTGACCTATTACTTGTGCTGGCGAGCCTTATCCAAGGCATGGAGCGCAATGCTAGATTGTACGCCACCGGCCTGTTTGAAAGCACGCCGGCGTTGTAAAATACGATGATCGTGCAATAACTTTACCGGTAAAGCCCAACGATCAATATGGGCCGTTGAACGCAGGCGAAAGCCAAAAACAAGTTCTCGAACCCGGCGGCCCAGTTCGGCTGCTTTACGACTATAAGAATTAATTTTGCTCAGAACGGTGCGCTTAAAAGAGGAACGGTCGGGGGGATAATTCATAAACTGCCTCCTTTAGACAGGTTAGGCGCTTTGTCAACCCGATCTAAGGAATTCTCTTCATTCCACAGATGATAAGCCAACAGGGTTACACCCAGAACAATCGATAAGTCAGCCAAATTAAAAATAGGCCAAAAACCAATATCCACAAAATCAACCACATTACCCCGGGTCATACGGTCCACCAAGTTGCCCAACGCCCCGCCAAGCTGTAACCCCAAACTAACTCGAACCCAGAAGTTTCCGATGGGCAAATAGTTGTGAAAAACGATAATGCCCGCCACAACGACAATAGCGATGATCATAAAGACCCCGCCGAGTTGCTGGAACATGCCAAAAGCAGCGCCGGTATTGGTAATATAAGTGAATTTAAAGATTTTGGCTAAAGCCGGGGAAAAACTCCAAGAGCCATACAAAGGGATGTTTTGCACCACCAGAAACTTGGTGGCCTGGTCCAGAGTAAAGATAATAACGGCCAAACCTATTATCATTGGCAACGCCAAATTTTTTTGAGCCGGTGATTTATCCTGGGGCTGAAACTGCTGATTAATAGGTAATTCCCCGATACTTCAAGGTATTACCTAATTGTACCCTACTCACCGCCAAACTGCAACAATTTTTAAACCTCTAACTACCTCCAAAAATTGGGGGGGTATTTATACGCTCACCTATAGATTTTGGCGCTATTTTTAAGGTTGTTGGGGCTTTTGCAAAAGTTGCTTGCGTTCAAGGTGTAATATCCACAAGCTTAATATACCCAAACCAACCGAGGCAAATAAGGTAAAAATATTGACGATGAATCCACTGGAAATGGCCAAGGTTTTATCAAATCCAACCAACATAAAACCCAGGGTCCAGCCTGCTTCGTGTGTTCCAAAGCCGCCTACCGAAATAAAAGGAACGGCTTTGGATAATATGGCAAAGGTTGACCCAACGATGAGTTTAATAATCTCGGTGTCAACCGCTATTGCCCTCAAAAAAGCATCGAACCAGGCGAAGGTGCTGAACCAAATAACTAGCGACAACAGAAATGTGCCGAAGAACTGCTTAAAAGAATGAACTGACCCAAAAGCTTGGATAATTTGGCCGGTCTTTTTGAGGCCAAATTGGACAATGGGATATCGGGTCAACCCTATATAGGTCAACCCGCTCTGGATCAAGGCTAAACTGCGCTCTCGAAACCACACCAGCAAAAACAGGATCATAACAATCAACGCCATAAAAACCAGGATAAAAAGGAAAATAGGAACAACATCGCCTGATAAGGTGTTTAGAGAAATCAGGGCAGCCACAATAAAAATGATGGTGACGGCCAAATAATCAAATAAGCGAGTTATAATCAAAATTGCGGTTCCCGTGGTCATGGGAACTGCCTCATACTTATAAAGTAAATAAATCATTGAAAATTCGCCGCTACGGGCCGGTAACATGTTATTAAACATACTTTGTACAATGATAATCAATAACAGACGATAAAAATGGACGCTGTGGTTTGATAGTAAAAATTTCATGCGGGCGGCCCGCCAGGCGTTGACGATAACATATAATACTACACCGATAGCTAACCAGACATAGGACAAGTTTTGCTGCACATCCAGCCAATTTTTAATTGAGATTTGCTGCAAAAGCAGGGTAATAATCAGCAGCGTCAGCGCCGCCGGGATGGCTTTTCTGGCCAAACGGGCCAGTTGGTGGACCAGGGTTTTTGTTTTATGATCATTCATGAGAAAGGGTAAGGTGATCCAGAACAACGGCATCATCGGGCAGGCGCTGTTGGTTGAATCGAGCGGGCGCTCGCTGGCCCGTGTTCAAATCATATAAACCAACCAACAATTTATAATCACCGGGAGGCGCATTAACATTGATTGGGATGATAAATTTGTCAATAAATTTTTGCTCGGCTAACCAGCGGCTGGTTGGCCAATAACCATCGAGCGGGGGGCGGTCCATCTGGCCGTGCAGTTGAAAATCCGGGCCAAGCAGTTGAGTAAAGATGGTGTAATCGGTTGGGGTTGGACGCAGCGATTGCCAATACAAAGTGACCACAACTTGACCGCCGGCTCGAAACTGAGTGTCATCCAACTCGTAGCCCGACAACCGGATCCCCTCATTAAAGACGTAATCAGCCGGTGTAATGGGTGGATCGGCGGAGAGCCGCCGAAAGACACACATCTGGCAAGGGAGACCAGGAGCCACAAAGCCTAAAGCCCAATCAGGCGAAACCTGTCCGATTTGGACATAACCGTCTTTCCCTTGAGTCAAGCCTACCTCTGCCCCTACATCGCCTAAACGATCCAGCATTTCATCATCAACAATAACGTAGGCGATTTGACCGGCAGCCATAAACTTTTGCAACTGCGGCCCTGTGGTCACTTCGGCCGCCGGAGTGCGGATCAGGTTGAGGGTGTTGGAATAGCGCCATACCGGCAGTTGATGGCTGGGACCCCACATCACGCTCACCGGTGTAGCGCTCTGTTTATGGCCTAGCTTAACCCAGTCAATGGGTTGACCGAGATGAGTATTAAACTCAGCATCTGCTGTGAAAGGGTTTCGGGGTAAAGCCTGGATCAGTAACCAACTCGTCACCACAAACCAGCCCACCGGTACGATGACGATGGCGAAACTAATCAGGGCTAAGACGGCTCGGCCCCAGCGGGGGAGGAAAGCGGGACTGTACATACGTTTGACCAGTCCAACCACACCTGCCGCTATAAGCAAGTATAAGATAGGAGCCAAGACCAGAATAAAACGAATAGGAAAAGGCGCAATCGGCAGATACCAGGCAAACAGGAGGTAAAATAAAACCACCAAAGTGACGGTAAGCAGCAGTTTCTCTCGATGGCGATGCCAGATGGGACGCCACCACCGCCATAGGGCTATTATCGCCAGGGCCAGACCAGCCACCAACAGATCGAAATAACCGGCCTGAAAAAATCTGTCAAGGGCCTGGTCGCGGGTCGGCCACATCAATTTTAGAAAAAAGTACCGCATTCCCAATAGGCCCATCCACCAGCGTTGCCAAACCTCAACCAAACTGTTATTTTGTAAGTAGCTGGTCAGCGTTGGTAGCTGCGCCGAGTCGGCTACATATTTCTCCGCGGCGCTGTCCATCCACATCACATTGTTAATGGCCGAGTTAAAAAAGGGCGTCCCAAAGTTAAACCAGTTGTAACCCCACAAGGTAGCCGAAATTAATCCCAACCCAGCCACAAACATCCAAAACGGCTGTCGCAGCCATAGCCGGGGAGTATACAGCCAGGTAGCAGTGATGATAAATGCTGCCGCCAGGATCGGTCCTGTTCCTTTGGTCAGATACGTCAACCCGGCTAAAATGCCGGCGATCAACCAATAGCGGGTTTGTTTGGGATATTGCAAGGCACGGACCATACAAAACCAAGCTAACAACACCAACCATACCAGGAGCGACTCAGCCAGGGCAAAGGTACTGTGCAGAACAAATTCCATGTTAATGCTTAATAACAACGCCGCTAAAATACCTGTAGCCGGGTTGAACAAGCGCCGTCCAATTTCGAATACCGTCCAGATCGTCATCAAGCCAATGATCAAATTGATAATTTTAGCCCAGGTAAAATAGGTCCAATTTCGTTGGGCAAAGGTTGCCAGCAAGAGTGGATAAAGGGGAGGGCGCTTGCCGTCGGTAAATATGCCGTGTTCGCGTATGTCAAGGCCCAATTGTAGATAAGCTCCCTGGTCGCCGTCGGCCGAATTGCTGTTAAGCGAAATTCGATCCCACCCGATCATGGCAAAGCGAGCCATTATAAGCAGGAGGATAAAAATGAGAATAATGTTGAAGAAACGAGGCCAACGCCACGTCGTCAATCGGCGGATAACCATGTGATGAAATAACCCTCCCCCTCCGAAGAGCTCCTTAACTTGTTAGATGAGCGTAAACCTTGAGCGACCATCAAAACGATCAGCCCTCCGGCGAGCTTCCCTCTTGATCTGGCGTTGTCTCAGCCGCCGGCGCTTCTTGCTCTAAATGGTCGATCATTTTGTCGATCTCCAGCTTGATTTGGCGCAACGCAGCCAGCAGATGAGGCTGGACTTCGCGGAGCGTCTGTTCCCCGGCCACCTGGGCAGATTGGGCTACCTTTTTGACCTCCTCCCGTGCTTTTTGAGCGTCAGGCGAGGCAGTCACTTCTTTGACCGTCTGGCCTACTCTTTCGGCCATTGCTTCCAGGCTGGCCCGCGCCTCCCGCAACTGCTGCCGGTTTTCTTCGCTTTGCCAGGCGGTTTTAAAAGCAGCGGCCAGGCTTTCGCCCAATGCCTCGAATTGTCGCCCCACTTCTTGCCAGGCCTCCCCCGAAGAGGTTTGGCCCGCTTCACTTGATGTTTTTTGTTCGTCGGTCATAGTTTTATCTCCTCTGTTAAATAACTCAATTATTTGCTATTATTTTGAATCTGCTGGCCATAGCCACCTTGTTTCTACTGCTGCGTCTTTCTGGTAAAAACTCCTAAAGATGTTTAACCGAATATTCTAG